>NZ_JBFABG010000004.1:695497-701768 GCF_040640215.1 Actinosynnema sp. NPDC023587
TCGGCGCGCAGCCGGCGTTCGACCTCGGCGAGCGGCGGCGCGGACCAGGAGGTCCGCGCGCGGGATCACGCGCGGCGCGCGGTGGCGAAGCGGGGGCGGCCGGCCAGGTCGACGTGGTCCCGGACGTCGGTCAGCACGCGGCGGGCGGACAGCAGGGCGGGCACGGACTCGCCGTGCGTGTCGTCGTGCTCGATCGCCAGGTGGCCGCCGGGCTTGAGCAGGCGCGCGGCCAGGCTGACGACGTGCCGGATCACGTCCAGGCCGTCTGCGCCGGAGAAGACGGCGTCGTGCGGGTCGTGGTCGGCCACCTCGGGCTGCACGGCGGTGCCCTCGGGCACGTAGGGCGGGTTGCACACCACCAGGTCGACCGCGCCCTCCAGGTCGGCCAGCACGCCCGGCGCGGTGACGTCACCGGAGTGCAGGCGGATCGGCGTGTCGCCCGCCTCGACCCGGATGTCGGAGTTGCGGCGGGCCCAGGAGAGGGCCACCGGGTCGCGCTCCACGGCGTGCACGGTGGCGCGCGGCAGGCGGTGCGCCACGGCCAGCGCGAGCGCACCGGACCCCGTGCACAGGTCGACCACCACCGGGTCACCGGACACAGTGGACAGCGCCCACTCCAGCAGCAGTTCGGTTTCCGGGCGCGGGATGAACACGCCGGGGCCGACGTCGAGGTCCAGCCCGCCCAGGTGCGCCCAGCCGGTGATGTGCTGCAACGGGGTGCGCCCGACGCGCTCGCGCACCAGGCGGTGCAACGCCTCCACCACCGGCGGGTCGACCAGCGGGATCAGCGGCAGGCGCGAGCGCTCGACGCCCAGCACGTGCGCGGCGAGCAGTTCCGCGTCCGTGCGCGGGCTGTCGACACCCGCCGCGGTCAACATGCGTTCGGCTTCGAGCACGGCCAGCCGCAGCGGGTGTCGGGTCATGGGCAGAGCGTAGAGCGCTAAAAGTTGATCATGTGTCCGGCCAGACCGTGCACGGCTTCCTTGACCGCCTCGCCGAGCGTCGGGTGGGCGTGGACGTTGCGCGCCACCTCGTGCACGGTCAGGTCCCACTGCTGCGCCAGGGTCAGCTCGGGCAGCAGCTCGGTCACGTCCGGTCCGATCAGGTGGCCGCCGAGCAGCTCGCCGTACTTCGCGTCGCTGATCAGCTTCACGAAACCGGCCGAGTCGCCGATGCCGTGCGCCTTGCCGTTCGCGGTGAACGGGAACTTCGCGACCTGGACGTCGAAACCCTTCTCGCGGGCCTGCGCCTCGGTGTAGCCGAAGCTCGCGATCTGCGGCTGGCAGAAGGTGGCGCGCGGGATCATCACGAAGTCCAGTTCCTGGGTCTCCGCGCCGGCGATGGTCTCCGCCGCGATGATCCCCATGGACTCGGCCGCGTGCGCGAGCATCAGCTTGGCCGTGACGTCACCGATCGCGTAGACGTTGGGCACGTTCGTGCGTCCCCGGCCGTCCACGGCGATCGCGCCGCGCTCGGTCAACCGCACGCCGGTGTTCTCCAGGCCGTAGCCCTGCGTGCGCGGCTGGAAACCGATGGCCTGCATGACCTTGTCGGCCTCCAGGACCTCCTGCGCACCGTCCTTCGACACGGTGACGCGGACCTTCGCGCCGGTGTCGTCGATGGACTCGACCCGCGTGCCCGTGCGGATGTCGATGCCCAGCCGCTTGTACCGCTTGGCGAGCTCCGCGGACACCTCCGCGTCCTCCAGCGGCACCACCCGGTCGAGGAACTCCACGATCGTGACCTTGACGCCGTAGTTGTGCAGCACGTAGGCGAATTCGACGCCGATCGCGCCCGCGCCGGCGATGACGATGCTCTCCGGGAGGTCCGAGGAGAGGATCTGCTCCTCGTAGGTGACCACGCGCTCGGAGAGGGAGGTGTTGGGCAGCAGCCGGGTGGTCGCGCCGGCGGCGATGATCACGTCCGTGAACGTGACCGTCTCATCACCCACCTGGATGGTGTTGGCGTCGACGAACGTGCCCCGGCCGGTGAACTCGGTGATGCCGTTCTTCTTCATCAGGAAGTGCACGCCCTTGACGCGCCCGTCCGCGACCTTGCGGCTGCGGTCGAACGCCGCGCGGTAGTCGAACTTCACGCTGCCCTCGACCTGGATGCCGTAGGTCTTCTGCTCGTGCGTGAAGAGGTGGGCGAGCTCGGCGTTGCGCAGCAGCGCCTTCGACGGGATGCAGCCCACGTTCAGGCAGACCCCGCCCCAATAACGCTCTTCGATGACCGCCGTCTTCAGGCCGAGCTGGGCCGCGCGGATCGCGGCGACGTACCCGCCTGGCCCCGCACCGAGGACCACGACGTCAAAGTGTGCGCTCATGAACGACACATTAGGTGCCCGGTTGGTCCGACAAGAACTCGATCGTCCGCCGCCACGCGTCGATCCGCGCGGCGGCGGTCGCGCCGGGCGTGCCGCCCAGGTCCAACCGGACGCCCGGACCGGGCAGCACGGTCCGCGTGACCGGGCGGTGCGGCGGGCCGGCGATCAGGTGTCCTGCCTCCGGGTACACCACGTGCTCGTGCCGGAAGGGGTGGTCGTGGGCGGTGAGCCGGCGTTCGGCCACCTCGCTCAGCTCGGCGCTCGGCAGGCTCCCGTCGCGGCCGGATGAGAGGAGCAACACACCGCCGGCGATCCGCTCCACCGGGATCTCGGCGGCCTCCGGGATGCCGTCGGACAGGTCGTGGACGGCGCTGAGCGCGACCGGTTCGCCGTCGACCACCTGGCGGCGCAGGCGGTCGGGGACCGAGTGGGGCAGGTACGGGAGCGGCCGGCCCTGCCACGTCCAGGAGGCGGCCTCGTGGTCGAGCCGCTGGAGCAGTCGCCGGCCCGGTCCGACGCACTGGGTCAGCACCCCGGAGCCGACGACGCTGACCACGGCCGTGATGCCGGGGTGGGTGGCGGCGGCCAGCAGCGCCAGTTCACCACCGCGCCCGCTGCCGAGGACCGCGACCCGGTCGGTGCGCTGCCCGAGGAAGTCGACGGCCTCGCCGACGTGCTCGACGGGGACGTCCACCAGGTCGTCCGGGACGTTCTCCGCGCCGAAGTAGGCCAGGGCCAGGGTGGTGAACCCGTGGCCGGCGAGGAGGGCGGCGTCCAGTTCCCGCCGACCGCCCTCGGCACCGCCCAGGACGATCACGCCGACCGTGGGGGCGGGGGTGGGCGGGGAGTTCTCGAAGAGGACCGCCGAGAGGGCCGGGACCTCGGTGCGGACGACGTGGTCGGGGATTCGCAGGCGCTCCACCTCGACCGGGGGCGCGTCCGCCGCTTCGATCCGGAGCGGGTGTGGCTGTGGCTGCCGGTGTGGCTGTGGCTGTGGCTGTGGCTGCGGGTGCGGCTGCGGGTCGGTTGGGGTCATCGACCAGAACAGGCCCATCGGGTCGACGTTCCGGTAGCTGCCCGTGAGCGGGGCGTGCCTGGTCAGGTCTACCACGCCGCGTTCGTCGGCGCGGAAGACCGCCTCGGAGCCGTGGTCACCGGTGGACGCGCGAACGGTGATCTCGGCGTCCGGGCGCAGGCCCGTGACCCTGATGTCGAGGGGGTGGTCCAGCGGGGCGCGTCGGGGACTGACCAGGATCTCCGCCATCGCGCCCTCCTGTCACCCGCCGGCGAGCCGTTCCGCCCGGTCGGCCGCCGCGAGCGCGTCGAGCACCGCGTCCAGGTCGCCGTCCAGGACCTGGTCCAGGTTATGCGCTTTGTAGCCGACGCGGTGGTCGGAGATTCGGGATTCCGGGAAGTTGTAGGTGCGCACCCGCTCGGAGCGGTCCACCGTGCGGATCTGGGTGCGGCGGGCGTCGGACGCCTCCTGCTGCGCCTTCTCCTCGGCCAGCACCTGGAGCCGGGACTGGAGGACCAGCATCGCGCGGGCCTTGTTCTGGAGCTGGCTGCGCTCGTTCTGGCAGGACACGACGATGTTGGTCGGCAGGTGCGTGATGCGGACGGCCGAGTCGGTGGTGTTGACGCTCTGGCCGCCCTTGCCGGACGAACGGAACACGTCCACCCGCAGGTCGTTCTCGTCGATCTCGATCTCGACGTCCTCGGTCTCCGGGAAGACCAGGACACCGGCCGCGCTGGTGTGGATGCGACCCTGGCTCTCGGTCACCGGGACGCGCTGCACGCGGTGCACGCCACCCTCGTACTTCAGCCGCGACCACACCCCGTCCGGGGTGTCGGTCTTGGCCTTGATCGCGACCGTGACGTCCTTGAACCCGCCCAGGTCGGAGTCGGTGCCGTCGAGGACCTCGGCCTTCCAGCCGTGGCGCTCGGCGTAGCGGAGGTACATGCGCAGCAGGTCGCCCGCGAACAGGGCGGACTCCTCGCCGCCTTCACCGGACTTGATCTCCAGGACGACGTCCGAGCCGTCGTGCGGGTCGCGCGGAAGGAGGAGTTCGGTGAGCTTCTCCTCGATCTTCGGGATGCGCTGGGTGAGCTCGTCCACCTCGGCGGCGAAACCCGCGTCCTCGGCGGCCAGCTCCCGGGCCGCCTCCAGGTCGCTGCGGGCCGCGCCGAGTTCGTGGGCCGTGCGGACGATCGGGGTCAGCTCGGCGTAGCGCTTGCCGAGTTTGCGCGCGCCTGCCTGGTCGGCGTGGACCGAGGGGTCGGCGAGCTTGGCTTCCAGCTCGGCGTGCTCGGCCAACAGGGCTTCCAGGGTCACGGTTCGGCGCTCCGGTCTCGGGTCGTGCTCGTTTCTGGACGGAGATACGGCAACGGCGTCCACCCAGAGGTCTGGGTGGACGCCGTTGGTCCAGCTACTTGCCCTGACGCTTGCCGTAACGGGCCTCGAAGCGCGCGACCCGGCCACCGGTGTCGAGGATCTTCTGCTTACCGGTGTAGAACGGGTGGCAGTTCGAGCAGACCTCGACGTGGATGGAGCCGGAGGACTTGGTGCTGCGGGTGGTGAACGTGTTCCCACAACCGCAGGTGACCTCGGTCGTCTGGTACTCGGGGTGAATGCCGGTCTTCAACGTCTTGTCCCTCTCTTCGGTGGCCGCCGGGTCCTCGGTGGTTGCGGGAACCACGAGCGAGGTGAACCGGAGCCGGACTCGACCTGACAGTCTGCCAGATGCGGTCGACGATGGTGACAACGCCTCGGGGTCGGGGGATGTTCCCGTACCTGGTGGGGCTGGTCGGCCACGCGGCCCGGGTCGGTTTGCCGGGCGGTTTCGGGGCGGCTTGCCGGGCGGTTTCGGGTCGGTGATCGGGTGGTTGCGGGGCAGTGGCGCGTGGGTGGAGGTGGCGCGGATCACAACCGTTGGGCGTTCTCCGTCGACCATTTGGCGCATGAGGTAACCGTTCGACTACTCAGAGCATCACGGAACGGTCGACGGAAGCGAGACTTGACCTGTGTTGTGCGCGTCCGGACGCCCGCTGCGGTTGATCACGTGGCTGGCACTGCCGTTCCTGTTCGGCAGCGCGGTGCTGGGTCTCACCGGGCTCTCGGGGCTGCTCGTCGGCGCACCTCACGACATCGCGCTGTCCAGCCCGTTGTTCGGGGCGGCGGTCGCCGTGGGCGCGGCGGGGAGCGGCATGGTCGCCTGGCACGCGCCCTGGCAGCGGACCTGGCTGCGGTGGGGGTACCTGGGCGGACTGCTCGGGGTGGGCGTGGCGGTCGACGGGGTGCGGTTTCCGGTCGTCGCGGTGGTGGCCGTGGGAGTGCCGGTGGTGGCACTGCTCCTGGTCCAGTACGTGGTGGAGAAGCGGCGGAGCGCCGAGACGACGGATGAGCACATCACCACCGGCGATCAATGCCGTTAAACGCTCTGCGGGTGGGGTTTCGTGTTTCGGCGGGCTCTTGTAGCGCCGGATTGTCGGTGTGCCGTGGGATAATGGTGTTGGGGCCGGAGGCCATGCTGTTGACGGCTGGGGCGGGGTTGAGAGCGGCGTTGGGGCGGCGTGAGCTGCGGGTTTGCCGCGTGGAAGCGAGAGGCCGTGCCGTTGGCGGTTGGGGGTTGAGAGCGGCGTGAGCTGCGGGTTTGCTGTTAAGGCCGGAGGCCGTGGGTTAGGCGTTTTTAGAAAAGCTAAAGCTCAAAGCGTCCTCGCCGGACGGGCGAGCCACCAAGGATGACGTTTGGGTGGTTGCCGTGCGGTGGTGTGGTGGGTGTCGTGTCGTCCCCGTATGGCCCGGTCCGGAGACAACCGCGCTTGGTCGGGTAGTGCAAGCGAAGGGCGTGCTTGCACTACCCGACCCACCGCCGGTGGGCGGGGCGCGGGGCCCAAGGGGGGCCCCCCGCGCGGGGGGGGGGGGGGGTGAGTGCGCGGGGCGCCCCG
>NZ_JBFABG010000005.1:0-447880 GCF_040640215.1 Actinosynnema sp. NPDC023587
CCGGCCGGCGGGGGGGCGCCGCGGGTCACCCGGGCGCGGGCGGCCCCGGTGGGGTGGGGGGTGGGGGCGCCCCCCCCGGGGGGGCCCCGCCCCATCCCCCTTGTCCCTGCCGATGTGAGGAGGTCGCCGGTGCCGCTCCGCTGTCAGAGGATGTCGACGAGCACCTTGGAGATGTCGATGTCGTCGATGATGTCGGCGTTGTTGAGCGCCGAGACCACCGCGCTCTTGAAGACCAGGTTGTCCTCCACCGACAGGTTGTTGAGGACGTCCTTGACGACGACCTGGACCGCGTCGAGCTGGGCGCGGTCGAGCACCTCGATGTCGTTGCCGCTGGCGATGTCGCCGATGGTGATGATCGACTCGGGCAGGTCGATCGGGACCTGGACGGTGGTGTTGATGGTGCACACGATGACGTTGATCAGACCGGTGGGGTCGGAGTTGATGCACGAGGCGCTCGGGGTCCCGGTGGCGGAGGCGGTGCCGGCGGTGCCCAGGGCGGCGAGCGCGGCGAACGAGACGGCGGTGGCGGCGGTTGCGATGCGCTTGAACAACTCTGGCTCCCATTTTCTCGGGGTGTGGTGCGATCTGATGGGATAACGGAATCAGATGGTGAACAGCGGGGAAAGAGCCGGTTTTCCGAGGGGTGTTCACCTGTGGAAAAAATTGATCCGGTCGTTTGCGGCGGATTGCCCCGAACGTCGGCCGGAACCGATTGGACCCGTATCTTCATCGGTGACGAATCGCGCTGCGAACCGCGTTCAAACTCGGCCGGGGGTGTGATCCCGGATGGCCGTACCGGCAGTCGGGGGAGCGTGCGGACCGGGCGGGTAAGGCCAGGCTCCGGATCGGGTCGCCCGTCCGGATGTGCGGAAGGCGCGCTGCTGCGGAGTCAGCGACCTGGACTGTCCGGGTGTTCGGCGCGCCTTAAACTGCGCTGAAAGAGTGGCATCGTGTTTTGTCGGTATATCAACCCATCGAGTGTGACAGGCGTCACTTTCGTGAATCGTGGCGTAGGTTGTTCAACGTCAAACGATCTTGTGGCGACGAGGTGTCGGTGAGTGCGCGATCGGCCGCCGGCGGGTCCGGGGCGCGTCCCGCCGGCGGCTCGTGAAACGGCGTCTACCGCGGTGCGATCCCCAGCGCTTCGGCGATGACCGGGCGCAGGGTGCGGCTGAACTCGCGGTTGAGGTGATTGGCGTCTAAATACACCACGACCCCGCCGACGACGCCGTAGCACTTGCGCGCGTCGCAGAAGTAGTCGGTCGTGTCGATGTAGGTGACCCCGGTGTTCCCGGTCGCCCGCGCCGCCTGCGCGAGGGGGTCGGGGGGCTGGGCCCGGTCCCGGTCGACCCCGCACACCGCCGGGTCCTCCCGGTTCAGGTTGACGCAGTCCAGCGCCCTGACCTCGCCGTTGAGCGGCGGATCGCCCAGCACGACCACCCGGGTCCCCGCGTCGGTCCACTGCCGCCAGTAGGGCTCCAGGCCGTCGCGGTAGTACTCGGCCTGCGTGCGGCCCGAGGAGTCGCGGGCGAGCTGCTGCCGGGCGTAGAAGGACATGAAGACGGTGTCGGGGCCGGTTTCGGTGATCTCCTCGGCGACGTCGGAGACCCAGGTCGTGCAGCTCTGCGCGACGGCGGGCAGCTCGGTGCCCTGGTAGCCGACGAACGGGACCTTCGCGAACGGGCACCCGCCCAGCAGGCTCATGGTGACCACCCACTTCCGCTCGCGCGCCAGGTCGAGCAGCGGGGCCTGCCACTGCTCGCCGTGCGAGTCCCCGACCAGCCACACCGCGGTCGCGTCCGGCGCGCCGCCGCTGAAGTCGCACACCGAAGTGGTCTTGCGGTCGCCGACCACGTGCCGGTCGACGGCCGTGCACCACTGCGCGCCCGCACCCCACGGCGCGTTGGCCGGGCCGAGGTGGGTGGTTCTGGCGGGCCCGAACGGGTCCGGGCACCGCTGCCCCGGGAACAGCGCGGCGGCACCGCGACAGGCGGTCGGGCCCTCCTCGCCGAGCTCCCTGGCCGCCTGGGCGACGTGCCGGTCGTAGGTCCAGATCAGCGTGCCCGCGACCACCCCGACGGCGAGGATGCCGACGACCATCGCGGTGAAGGTGTTCCTGGTGCTGCCCGCGATCGGACCCCAGGTCATGCCCTTGTCCTCGACCAGGGTCTTCGACAGCCACGCCAGCACGACCGCGACCACGAGGATGCCGACCTGGTGGGCGAGGGTCAGCCTGCCCTCCGCGAGGGTGTCCGCCAGCGCGAACGGCGCGAGGACGATGAGCGGCCAGTGCCACAGGTACAGGGAGTAGCTGATGCCGCCGAGGAACTGGAACGGCGTCGACGCCGAGACCGGGGTGTGCCACTGGCGGCCACCCCCGGTGCCCGCGAGGATCACCAGGGCCGTGCCCACCGTCGGGACGAGCGCCCAGTAGCCGGGGAAGGCCGTGTGGTGGTCGAACAGCACGGCCGAGCCGACGATCATCGCCACCCCGGCGAACGCCGCGACCCCGGCGGCGAGGCGGGGCAGCGCGAGCCGCGCACCGCCGAACGCCACCAGCGCCCCGATCGCGAACTCCCACACCCGCGCCGGGGTCACGAAGTACGCCTGGCTCCTGGCGACCTCGGTGAAGTAGACGCAGAACGCGAGCGAGGCCACGCCCACCGCGCAGATGCCGAGGACCTGGGCCGTGCGCTGCCTGATCTTGAAGCACCACACCAGCAGCAGCGGCCACAACAGGTAGAACTGCTCTTCGACCGACAGCGACCAGTAGTGCTGCGCCAGGGTCGCGACCGCCGTGAACGCGGAGTAGTCGACCGCGTTGGCCGCCAGCAACCAGTTCTCCGCGTACAGCGCGCCGGCCAGCACCTCGTGGGCGTTGGCCTCCCAGCGCTCGTAGGGCAGCAGGAAGTAGGCCGCGACGAGGCCGACGCCCAGCACCAGGAACGCGGCGGGGAGCAACCGCCGGATCCGGCGGGCGTAGAACCGCGCCAGGCGGACCCGGCCGGTCCGGACGATCTCCCGGTCGAGGTGGGAGCTGATCAGGAAGCCGGAGATGACGAAGAAGACGTCCACGCCGACGTAGCCACCGGTCAGCCAGGTCGGCCAGAGGTGGTTCAGCACGACGGCCATCACCGCGATGGTGCGCAACGCCTGGATGTCGGTCCGGAAAGCACCGCCGGGGGAGGGGGACTGCGTCACGGGCGCGACAGCGATCCCCGCGGCGTGCGTCTCCGCGCTCATCAGGCCCCCAGTCGGTTTCAGTCCGGGCGGGGAGTGTACGAGACCGGAAACGCCGAAAAACCGGTGCTGGACGCACGTCCCGGCCGCACTGGTCACCGCGCGCGCCGTCGCGACAACGCCGCGTGGCGACCCGCCGACGTCCAAGGGGCGAATCGACTTCACCGATCTCTTTTCGGACATCGAGCGCGCCGCGACCGTTGTTACGATTTAGCCCTGTGCGCGGGCCATTGCGTGGAATGCGCCGCGCCGGGGAATGTCCGAAGAAATTCCTCATCACGCGTCACAGCGCCGGAGTTCGACGCTGTGACGCGTATCCGGGTCACTCGGTGGTCGGCGTGAAACGCAGGTGGACGCCCCGGCCCACCTGCTGGAACCGGTGTCGGTGGAGGGACTCGACGGGGTTCGGCAAGACCAGCAGTTCCCGTTCGGCCGGGTTGAGCACCGAACTGACGAAGATGATCCGATAGGACCCCGGGGGCATCTCGTAGGCGGCACGGAGTTCCGACGGACCCAGTTCGAACTCGTACCGGTCCGTCGTGGTGGCTTTGACCTCGAAGTAGCACGTGGCCCGGCCGCTTCCGACCTTGAAGTCGTAACCGAGGCTGTCGTCGCCTGGGTGCCCGCCCACGAGGTGCTTGCGGTTGGCGGACACCCAGGAGTCCGGAGTCGTCTCCCGGTATCTGCTCTGGAGCCACCGGTAGGCGATCACTTCGCCGGCCACTCCGATGGCCGACTTCTGCTCGTTGGACGCTGTGGAGCCGTAGACGCGTGCTGTGGTGGGAACGCCGCTCGCGCGGCTGACCGTCGAGGCGGCTCTGCGCGTGACGACTTCGAGGGTCCTGCTCGTCGGCTCGACCCCGAGCAGCGTGGCGTCCACGGACCGGTCGACGGCTTCGACGAACGGTGCGAGGTCGGTCGAGGTGTCGAACACGCGGTGGCCGAAGGTCAGTTCGGTCCGTCGCCTGCGCCGGTCCAGCTCCTCCTGGTGGTTGGCCGAATCGGCGTTGCGGCGGTCAGCGTCGGTGAAGCCGAACCGGTCGTGGTCCAGGTGGGCGGGCATCGCCTCGGGCCAGTGGCCCAGCCTGGCGAGCCAGGTGATCAACGCGGCCTCGTCGAGTTCCACGAAGTCGAGGCACCCCGACGCGGCCAGGGAATCCCGGACCGGCGTCAACTCGGTCCAGCCGTCGGGCGGGCGGATTCCCGACCTGACGCACCAGGTGGTCACGAGTCCGCCGGCGGCGCGCAGTGCGCGGCCCAGGAACTCGTGATTGGTCTGCCGGACCTGGTCCACCGGGGCCAGGGGCCGGGTGGTGGCGGGCGGGCGGCCCTGGGCGGCGACCCAGCGCTCGACGTGCCCGGCCACCAGGTCCGCCGGGGGTACCTCGTACTCGTCCAACCACGCCGGATCGGGTGCCGGCTCCCGCAAGTCCCTGATCGCGGTGTAGCCGGAGAGGTCCTCGGCGGCTGTGAAGCGCCCGAGGAAGCGGTTGCGGAGGGCGTCGAGAACGACGGTCCGGTGGTCGTCGAGGTAGGTGGCCAGGACCGTCCGGTGGGTGTCGGCGAAGTGCAGCGGCGGGTAGTCGAGGTCGTGCAGCGCCGCGTTGAGCGGCCCCAGGCCGACGCCGGTCTCCCGGCGGATCTGATCGATCGTCTCCGCCCGGAGGGCGGCGGTGAACAGCGCATCGGTGTCACCGATCGCGCGAGCCACCCGCGCCCGCAGCTCGTCGACGTCGTCGACCTCCGCGTCCGCGACCGACCGGGCCGCGTCGAGGCCGGCGGCGACGTGGACGAACGGGACCACCAGGAACCGGACGTGGTCGGTGGAGGCCAGGTGGGTGCGCAGGGCACGGGCGATGAGGCCGGCGCTCACGCGCAGCACCGGTTCCAGTTCGGCGGCCCGCGGTTCGCGGTAGCCGCCGATCGACCGTTCGAGCGCGAGCGCTGCCGCCCGGATCTCCGCCGCGATCGGGGCCTGCCCGATCAGTTCGGCCAGATCGTCGGCCAGCACGTCGAGCGCCGCCCACGACGGCACCGCGAGCTCGCTGTCGTCGAGGGCCAGGAACGGGTGTTGCGGGTCGTCGAGGTGCGCCGCCCGGATCGGCCGGCCGCGCACCGGTCGGCCGTCGACGACCACGCCGAGGGGGGAGCCGGTCACCAGCCGGACCCGCCGCAGCCTGGCCGCCAGGTCGTTCAGCACCCGGTCGGTGACCCGGGCGAAGGACTGCGAGCGCAGGTCGACGATCGCGATGACCAGGCGCGCCGCCCACGAACCGAACACCTCCACCAGCGGGCGGCCGATGTCGGCGGACGGTTCCTGCTCGACGCCGTCGACCACGATCCCGGCTTCGACCCGGGACGTCGGCACGACCTTGAGCGCGCGGTCGTGACCGGCCAGGGCGATGATCCGCCGGCCGTCCTGGTGGTCGGCGATGAGCACCGGAGCTCCGACCGCGTCCAGCACCTGGGCCGCCAGCCCCGGCGGGACGTCGTGGACGTACGCGGTGACCGCCTGCGGGTCGGCCGGGTCGAGCACCTCGACCTCGCTGCCCCGGGAGACGATCAGCCCGTGGTCCCCCGGCCACGGCTGCCCGTCGGCCACCAGGTCCGACCACGCCCCGCGCACCGCCCGCAGCACGGCGGACGACTCGGCCTCGGACACCTCGCGCGCCTCGATCAGCTCGGCGAGCGCGCCGAGTCGCCTCGTCGCCGACCGCCTATCGTTCCAGGTCGCCAGAGAGGCTCGGGCCAGGTGGTCGCGGGTCTCCGCCGAGGCCGAGATCCGGCGGCGGTGTTCGACCGGGGCGAGGCGGGCGAAGCGGGGAGCGGTGTCCTTGCCGGTCTCGTCGAACGTCCACCCCTCCCGGGGCGCGACGAAGTAGTGCTCGTCCCGACTCCCGGCATCGGCCATCGGGAACCACTCGGCGTGCTGGAAGAAGGTGTGCGCGGGGGACGGCCACCGCTGCGGGTCGGGTCTGCTCTGGTGCCGGCTCGACTGGCGCTGAAACCGGTAGTGCCAGGTCTCCTCCGGCCAGTCCTCCACGCTGTCGAGGATCGCGGCGGCGAGGAGCTCCTTGACGTCCGGGCCGAACAGGTCGAAGGCGTCCTGGCCGGGCACGATCCGGAGTTCCCGCTCGCCGGTGTACGGCGTGTACGGACCGACCAGGATCGACGGTTTCCAGTGCCGGTGGACTCCGCGGTCCCAGGCCGCGTACCCGGCGAGGTCGAAGCGCGCCGCGACCGTGGCGGCGGTGAAGCGGACGCCGTCCATCGTGAGCGGTGTCTTGGACCGGAGGGCGGTCGGGCGGAGCCCGTCCCGCACGCCGCACCGGCTCAGGAAATCGCGGAACGCGGTGACGTCCTTGATCCGGAACGGCCACTGCTCCGGGGCGAGGACGGTGTGCCGGCCCAAATCCGCCAGCGACGGGGAGAGGCGGCCCGCCGCGCTGACCAGCGCGGCGGTGGTCGCGGCCCGGGGCGTCTGCCACGGGGCGGAGAAGACGGCGAGGCCCGCCGGTGTCCAGCCGGATGCGGTGGGCACCCGCAGGCCGAGGTGGGGGAGATCGTTGTTCCGGGCCCGGGACCTGCGCTCTTGGGCATAGACCCAGGACAGCGCCTGCTCGCAGGTCTTGTCCGGGGGGTGGGCGGCGAGCAGGCGTTGCACGTGACCGAGGACGGAGGCCAGCTCGAAGCGCTCGACGAGGTCCGCCCGGCCCAGCAGTTCGCCCACCGGCGTGCTCTTGAACGTGCTGCCGGTCCTGGTGCGGGTGCGGATGCCCTCGTGCAGGAAGACGACCGCCCGCTGGAGTCCCCTGGGCACCGAGAGGGTGTCGCCGTCCTCCTCGCCGTGCGCGGTCGCGGGCGGCAGGAAGACCGTCGGCTCGATCCCCCCGGCGTCGTCGGCCCGGGGGCCGGTCCGCCGCCGCTTCCCGTCGGAGTCGACCAGGACGCGACGACGGCGCAGGGCCGCCGGGGAACGGTCGGCGAACTCGGCGGCCACCTCCCCGAGGAACGCGTCGTACCGGGCGACGGGCTTGGTCGGCACCGTCGCGGCGACCTTCTCGACCCACGCGGCCACTTCGTCGTCGGTCGGCCGCAGGTTCCCCACGCCGCAGGCTTCGGCGAGCGCGCCGAGCCGATCGACGCGCGGGGTGCCGATCGACTGGTCCACCAGCAGCGCGTGGTGTTCGACCGCATGCGAGGTCAGGACCGCGCGGTCGTCCGGCGGGCGGTAGTCCCGCACGTCCCGCAGCGACGCCCACGTCGGGTTGCCCCGGTTCCGCGCGGGCACGAGAGGCGCGGTCGTGATGTCCTGACCGCGTTCGAGGAACGCGCGCCGCAGGTGCTCGACGTGCTCGTCGTCCCAGCACAGGAGGTCGGCGACGGCCACGCGCCGGACCTCGGCGTCGAGCTTCACCGCGCCCTTGACGAGCAACCGGATCACGTCGGCCGCCAAGTCGGCGGCGGCCTCGACCAGGAACGCGTTGAACCGCGACTTCTCGTTCAGGTCGAGCCGGGCCATCCTGGTGTGGAACGGCGCGTGCAGGTGCGCGTGGAGCGGCGACGGCACCCCCATGGGGAGGTAGGTGTAGGTCGTCATCGGGTGTCCGAGCGCGTCCTGCCCGTCCACCGCGACGGCCAGCGCCACGGTGGCATCGCTGTCCCAGGAGCGCCATGACGGGTCGAGTTCGTTGCCGTCGACGGCCTGCCGGATGACCTCGCGCACCGCGTCGGCGGGCAGAGCGCGGCTGACGAGGAGGAAATCCCGGCCGGACAGGTCGACCCGGCTCATGGTCAGGTCTGGCTGGGTGAGCACGTCCGAGGTCGACCGCCGGACGGTCGTGCGCCTCGGTTCCTCCCCGGCGGTCAGGTGTTCCACGACCACCGAGCTCAGGCGTTCGAGGAACAGCGCCACGGGCGGCGTGGGGTGGATGAGCCGGGCGACCTGGTCCCGGGCCACGGCCCGCGCCTGGTCGCCGGCCAGCGGCAGGCGGATCACCGTCACCATTCCCAGGTCGTGCAACCTGGCCAGGACCGGGTCCGCAGCGATCGCGGGAACCGGGAGCAGGTACCGGGAGAAGTCCCGGGTGACGACCCGGAAGTCGTCCTCGTTGTCCACCCGGTCGCGGATGTCGTCGTCGTCGGCGAAGCCGAAGCAGAACCCGCCGAACCCGGGCGACAGCGGGTCGTCCGGGGCGCGGGAGTAGATCTCGGGCCACTCGCAGACCTGGAGCACGCTGCGGAAGCCGACCCCCTTGTTCCCGATCCCCTCGCCCGGCGGTTTGCTGCTCTGCGCGATGTTGGTCAGCGCCTCGAAGTTGTCCGACCCGAACGGCGTGCCGGTGTTGGCGACGTAGAGCACGGCCCCGCCGTCGACGCTCTCGTCGAGCAGGACGTGCACGCGGCCGTCGCGGCTGCCGGGAGGCTGCGCGTCGTAGGCGTTCTGCACCAGCTCGATCAGGAACCGGCCCTCGTACTCCAAGGTGATCTGGCCGGTGATCGCCGTGAGGCTCTTGGTCGGGTTGTACCGCGACTGGCGGCCCAGGTGGTCGGCGATGCGGGCGCGTGACTCGCGGGCGACTCGTTCGACGGGCTGCTCCGACATCCGGCTCATTGAACCAGACGAGGAGCGCTCGCTTTGTCGGAGTCGGAGTCGGTCTCGGCGGTGCGGTGGCGGGTGTTGCGGATGCTCAGGACGAGGCCGGCCCGCCCCGGCGACTCGGGTGCCCGGACTCGGCGTCGGGGGCGCGCTTGATCCGAACCCGGGACGGCAGTGGACACCGGTCCCCACCACGGCCGAATACGTTGTCACCAAAGAGGTTCGGTCTCTCGCCCGGCGCGCAACGGACGGAGCCGGACCTCCGCCGATCATGTCCGGATCCGGCCGGCGACCGACCGCCGGATGCGCCAGGCCGGGCCCGACCGCGACCCCGCCGTCCCCGGAGCGACCTCGATGTCCCGACAGGACAAGGCCACCGCCTTCCACGAGGGCGGCTACGGCGAGGACTTCACCGAGATCGTCGCGCACGTCCTCGCGACCGGGGTGGACGGCATCGACTTGTTCGTCAACGCCCGCATCGACGTGTACTTCTTCGGCGACGCGTCGGTGTCGGACACGCTGCGCCGAGGTCTACCTGGCGGCGGGAGCGCACGGCGTGTTCGTGCCGGGCGTGGTCGACCTCGGGACCATCGCTGAGTTGGCGGACAACCTGGACGCGCCGCTGAACCGGAGGGACGCGTAACCCGCGTCGCGAGGAGGGGCAGGCCGGGAACAACGCCGCCGACCCCACGACGAACGACGCCACGCGGGCTACCACCCGGTGCTCGCAGGTTTGACACCCCCCGGTCCGGGACCGGAAGATCGACCGTCCGACGGATGGGGGGCTTTCCGTGCTGGACGTGTTGCGGGTCAAGGATTTCCGGCTGCTCTGGGTGGGTCGTGCGGCCAGTCAGCTCGGTACGTGGCTGTTGGTGGTGGCGGTCCCGGCGCACGTGCTGGAGCTGACCGGCTCGGTCGTGGCCGCCGGGTTCACGATGGCCGCCGAGTTCCTCGCGCCGCTGCTGCTCGGCCCGGTCGCCGGGGTCGTGGTCGACCGGTGGGACCGCCGCCGGGTGATGGTGTGCGCGGACCTGCTGGGCGCGGTGGCGATCAGCGCGCTGCTGTTCGTGGACGGGCCGGACGACATCTGGCTGGTGTACGTCGCGCTGCTGGTGGAGAGCGTGGGCACGGTGGTGTTCCGGCCCGCCGCGCAGGCCCACACCCCGGTCGTGGTCGGCACGGGCCGGCTGCTGACCGGGGCGAACGCGGTGAACGCGGCCACCGACGGCACGGTCCGGCTGCTCGGCGCTCCGCTGGGCGGCGTGCTGCTGGTGCTGGCCGGGTTCACGCCGCTGGTGTGGCTGGACGTGGTGAGCTACCTGATCTCGGCCGTCGCGATCGCCGCCACCGCGCGTCGGGCCGCGCCCGGCCGGTCCGGCAGCGGCCTGGCCGACCTGCGGGAGGGGTGGGCGTTCCTGCGCCGGGCCCCGGTGCCCCGGGCGCTGCTGCTGGTCATCTCGGTGTTCTTGGGCGCGAACGCGGTGCTGGGCAGCCTGCTGGTGCCCTTCGGCGTGCGGGTGCTCGGCGGTCCGGGGGAGACCGGCGTGGTCCTCTCGGGGCTGGGCGTGGGTTTCCTGCTGGGCGCGCCGATCACCCGCGTGCTGACCGACCGCCTCCGGCCCGGGTACCTGATCTCGGGCGCGCTGACCGGGGTGGCGGTCGGGTTCGGGCTGCTGTTCGCCTCCACCTCCGTGCCGTACGCCGTCGCGGCGGCGGTCCTGGTCGGGTTGGCGGGATCGACGACGCTGGGCGGGGCGCAGACCGCGTTGCAGCGGTCCACGCCGAACGCGGTCCTCGGGAGGGTCGGCGCGGCGATGTACACCGGAGAGGCGGGGGCGTCCCTCGCGGGCGCGCTGGCCGGTCCGGTGCTGCTGAAGTTCTCCCTGGCGGTGGCGGTCTGGTCGGCGTGCGGCCTGACGCTGCTGTGCGCCGCGCTCGTGCTGGTCCTGCTGCGCGGAGCCGGTCGACCGGCTCCGCCGCCCGACGCGCCCGGACCCCGGCGGGGCAGTGCGCCCGAGCCGTCGGCGGAGCGGTGACCCGCGCGGCGGGCCGGGGTCACCCCTGGGCGGCCCACCACCGGCGGCCCGCCTCGCCGAGGGAGGAGATCGGGTCGTAGTACGGGTAGCGCCGGTCCAGCGCGTCGGGGTCGTCGAGCTCGATCCCGGTCCGGTAGTTCTTGGTCCAGTACGAGATGCCGCGCTCGTGGTCGTAGTCGGCGAGCTGGTGCACCCACCGCTTGCCGACGTAGGGCACGTCGCACACGATGCGGGGCGTGGCGTAGCCGGGCAGGTAGCCCATGATCGCGTGCTGGAGCCGTTGCGCCTCGCGCACCGGGACCCGCCAGTGCTCGGCGTTGGGGATCATGTCGCACAGGTAGAAGTAGTAGGGGAGGATGTTCGCCTCCCCCTGCAACGCGAAGCACAGGTCCAGCAGGTCCTCCGGGGTGGCGTTGACGCCCTTCATCAGCACGCCCTGGTTGCGCACGTCCCGGACACCGACCTCCAGGGCGGTGTGCGCGGCCTCGGCGACCAGCGGCGTGACCGACTGCGCGTGGTTGACGTGGGTGTGGATCGCCAGGTTGACCCCGCGCCGGGCGGCGGTCCGGGCGACCCGCTCCAGGCCCTCGACCACCTTGGGCTGGAGCCAGTGCTGCGGCAGCCCGGCCAGCGCCTTGGTGGCCAGCCGGACGTCGCGGACGGTGTCGACGTCCAGCAGCCGCATCAGGAACGATTCGAGCTGCGGCCACGGCACGTTGGCCACGTCGCCGCCGGAGACCACCACGTCGCGCACGCCCGGCGTGCGCCTGAGGTAGTCGATCATCTGGTCCTGCCGGTCCACCGGTTTGAGCAGCAGCTTGTGCTTCCGCACCTGCGGGGTGGAGTTGCCGACCAGGTCCATCCGGGTGCAGTGGCCGCAGTACTGGGGGCAGGTCGACACCAGCTCGGCGAGCACCTTGGTCGGGTAGCGGTGGGTCAGGCCCTCGACCACCCACATCTCGGCCTCGTGCAGCGAGTCCCGCGCGGAGTGCGGGTGGTTGGGCCACTCGGGGTCGCGGTCGGCGCGGACGGGGATCATGTACCGGCGGATCGGGTCGGCGAGGAACGCCTCGGTGAAGTCCGCCGGCGCGGCGTCCGGTGCCATGGTGTTGACCATCTGCGGTGGCACCAGCATGGACATGGTGGCCAGGTCGGCCTGGTCGGCGGCGAGCTCGTCGTAGAACCGCTCGGCCAGCAGGTCGCCCATCAGGGCGCGGAGCTGCTTGACGTTCTTCACGCAGTGGGCCCGCTGCCACTGGACGTCCCGCCACTGGGCCCCGGTCACGTCCCGCCACCCCGGGAACCGCCGCCAGTCGGGCTCGACGAGCTCTTGTCGCGCGTAGGTGTACGGCTGCCGGTCAGGCCGGCGCGGCGCGGGCACGACATCGTGTAGCGCAGTCATCCATGCTCCCTACCGGTGTAGTCGCGTGAAGATATGTTGCCAGAAGGCCGGTTCGGCGTAAATATTTCGGCAGGGAGTGTTTTGGGCGGTTCGTTCGTTGAGGGGGTATGCGCGTGTTCGCCGTAGTGCTGATCGGTCTGGCCGTCGAGATCACCGCCCTCGTGGCGGCCTTCGGGGCGTGGGGGTTCCTGCCCACGCTCGGGCTGCTCGTCCTGGGCGGCGTCGTCGGCTCGGTGCTGATGCGCCGCGAGGGCGCGCGGACGATGGCCGCGTTCTCCGAGGCGCTGCGCAACCGCCGCCAACCGCACCAGGAGATCGCCGACGGCGTGCTCATCGCCGCGGCCGGCTTCCTGATCCTGGTGCCCGGCTTCCTCAGCGACGTCCTGGGCCTGTTCCTGCTGTTCCCGCCCACCCGTCGGCTGTTCAGCAAGCGCATCGCGCGGCGCGCCGAGCAGCGCGAACGCGAGATGACCCTGAACCTGCGCTACGGCCGCCCGCCGACGGCCGGCGGTGTGGTGATCGACGGCGGCGTGGTCTCGGGCGGTGTGGTCGACGTCCAGGTGGTGGACGTGCGGTCCGCCGACGTCCGCCCGGACACCGGCCCCGAACTGCGCTGAGACCTGGTCTCAAAACTTAAGGGTGTGTCACCGCGTAACCTGCCGGTCCTGGTCGTCGATCGTGGGCAGTCATGGCGAAGACGACGCAGTAGCGGCGGGTCGAAGACCGGTTCTGGGAGCTGATCGAACCCCTGATCCCGTCCCGACCAGCGCCGCGCGGTCCGGGTGGGCGGCCCCGGATCGATGACCGTGCCGCGCTAGGGGGGATCTTGTTCGTGCTCGACACCGGCTGCCGCCGGCGAGACCTGCCCGAGCAGCTCGGATGCGGTTCCAGGGCACACCGCGTGGCGGCGGTTACGTGAGTGGCGGGACGCTGGTGTGTGGGACCGGCTGCACCAGCTCGTGCTCGACGAGCTGTCCAACATCGACGAGCTCGACTGGACCAGAGGCTGCATCGACGCGGTCTCGGTGCGGTCGAAAAGGGGGGCGAGCTGACCGGCCGCAGCCCCACTGACCGGGGTAAAGCCGGCTCCAAGTACCACGTTCTGTGCGACGCGAACGGGCTACCGCTGCACATCATGTTGTCGGCGGCAAACACCCACGACAGCATGCTGTTCGAGCCGCTGCTGGACACGAACCCGACCGTGCGTGGCCACCACGGCCGGGCGGGCCGGCCACGATGCCGACCGGACAAGTTGCACGCCGACAAGGGCTACGACTACCGCCGCTGCCGCCGCTACCTGACCCGCCGCGGTATCAAGGTCCGTATCGCCCGGCGCGGGATTGAGGGCAAGTCCCGCCTCGGCCGGGTCCGCTGGGTCGTCGAACGCACCATCTCCTGGCTGCTGCGGTTCAAACGCCTCGGGCTGCGCTACGACCGGACCGAACGCACCACGCCGGCGCTACTCACGCTGGCCTGCACCGTGATCAACGTCCGCCGGCTCATCAAGATCGAGCTCTGCGACCAGGTCTAACGCATCCATTCACTCGTGGGGGATACATCGGTAGCTCTGTGTCGTCGGGTGGGGTGACTGGTGAGCTTCTGAGCGCGGAGCAGGTCCTCGGGTCGGCACGGGGCCCCCGTCACCACGAGGGAGATCGATCTCCTGGAGGAGGCTGCGGCCGCGTTGCCGACGGCACCATCGACGGGGATGAACGAGCACTCTCGTCGGGAAGTGATCAGCCATCGGTGGGGCCGCCTCTTCAGAGGCGTTCGATGCGGTCGGCCTGCGGGCCCCGGTCGCTCTGACGCACCGCGTACCGGACCCGGTCACCCTTCTGCAGCGGCTCCGACCCCATGATCACGGACACGTGGGCGAAGAGATCGTCGCCGCCTGCGTCCGGGGTGATGAAGCCGAAGCCGCGGTCGCCGTCGTAGCGCGCGACGACGCCCTCGCCGCCTCGTACGGGCACGTCCCGCGCGGCCGGTCCTGCGGCCGCGGCAGGTGCCGACCGCTGCGGTGCCGTCCGGGGCTCGGCGCTCCGGACCAGGTGCACGTCGCGGGCCTGCGGGCCCTTGTCTCCTCTAGCCACCTCGTAGGCGACGCGGTCGCCCTCCGCGAGCCACGTCAGCCCCTCGGCCAGGGCCTGGGCGTGAACGAAGATGTCCCCGGCGCCGGAGTCGGGGTTGATGAAGCCGAAGCCCTTGTCCTCGTCGTACCAGGCCACCGTGCCGTCGGCACCGTCCGAGATACCAGCCGCAGCGGGTGAGCCGGCCCCTGCTCCCAGCGGGATCACGTGCCCGGCCTGCGGGCCGCGCTCGCCTTCGACGATCAGGAATGCCACCCGCTGCCCCTCGGTGACCACGCCGCCGGTCACGATGGCGGAGCTGTGCACGAAGATGTCGGCGCCGCCGCCGTCCGGCGACGCGAAGCCGTACCCCTTGCCCGGCTCGTACCAGTTGACGGTGCCGAGCAGGCCCACGGCGCTGCCGGTGGCCGCATCGGCGGTGACGCGAACGCGCAGCGCCTGGGGCCCGCGGTCGTTCTCGCCGACCTCGAACACCACGGCCTGACCCTCGCGGAGCACTTTCGCGCCGCCGTCCTCGACGATCTCGGAGGCGTGCACGAACACGTCCGGCGAGCCGTCCTCGGGCGCGAGGAAGCCGAAACCACGTTCGGCGTCGAACCAACGGACGGTCCCTTGCGGCATCAAAGGCTCCAGGTCGAGAGGGCGGGCACTGGCCCCCAGTCTCTCTGACGGACTTCCGGTCCGTCGGGCCGGGCCCACGGGCGGGCGGTGCGGAGCCAGGGGCGGGCCGTTGGTTCACCTAGCGACACGCCGAGTTTTGAGACCAGGTCTGAGCCGCCGATTCCGCCGGCGCTGCCGGTCCTGACGCCTCCGGTCCTGACGCTTCCGGGGAATCCGGCCAGGGCCGGCGCTCCCGGGCGGACGGCAACCACAGCAGGTGCGGTGTCGCCGCACCCTGTTCGGTGAAGAACAGGAGGGCGCTCTCGGGTTTCTGGAGGGTCGCGAAGAAGCCGCCCTCGACCGAGACGACCTCCGAGCGGTCGACGAACGCCAGCCCGTACGCGGCGATGTGGGTGTCTTCCCGGTCGTCGTACTCCACGGCGACCGCGAAGAGCCTCGGGGCCTCCTCGACCGCGAGCGCGGCGAGGAACCGGGCGAACCCCGCGTCGTCCGGAGGGGCGTCGGTGGTGTGGTCGGTGGTGCGGTCGGCAGTCACGGGCGGTATCCTCCGGTGTCGTCGTCCTGTTCGCGCAACCAGTGTCCTGTTTGCGCGATCGAGGCGTCAATGCCACGATCAGGTGCACCGGGAGGTCCGTTTGCCGTCCCTATGCTGGGCCGCATGATCCGCAGTACGGCGAAAGCCACGGCGCTCGGCGCGAAGATCCGCGCGGCTCGCGAAGCTGCCGGCCTCACCCAGCGGCAGGTCTGCCAGCAGACCGGCATCCACCCCGGCACGATGACCCGGCACGAGTCGGGCGAGCGCCCGCCGGCCGAGGAGGTCGTCATCGCCGTCCTCGACGCGGTGGGCGTGCACGGCCCCGCCCGCGAGGAGATCCTGGAACTCGCCCGCGACGAGCCCGCCAACGGCTCCACCTGGACGGCGATCAGCCTCCCCGACCGGCGCGCGCAGCTCGAAGCCCTCGTCCAGTTCGAGCGACTGGCCACCGACATCGTCGACGTCAGCCCGCTCGTCGTGCCGGGTCTGCTCCAGGTGAACGGCTACGCGCGGGCCGTCATGCGCGGCGGCCGGGTGCCGGAGCCGGAGATCGAGACCCGGGTCGCGATCCGGATGGGCCGCCGCGACGTCCTCACCAGGGCACGGCCCGCCCGCTACACCGCTTTCGTCGCCGACCACGTCTTCCGCCAGCGGTTCGGCGACCCGGCCGACCACGCCGAACAACTCGACCACCTGCTGAAGCTGGCCGCGCTGCCCAACGTCGAGTTGCGCGCCTTCGGGCTCGCGACGGGGTGGAACGACGCGATGGACGGCCCCTTCTCCTTGCTCACGCTCGGCGCGGGCGAGACGATCGTCCAGTTGGACAACCGGGTGAGCAGCGTGTTCGCCCGGGAGAAGGACGACGTCGACGCGTTCCAGGAAGCGGTGCGCCGACTCGCCGGTGTGTCGCTGAGCGCCGGCGAGACCGTCGAGCTCATCGCGGGCCTGGTGGAGGAGGGCGACCGGTGAACCCACCTCGGTGGCGGAAGTCGAGCAGGTCCGGCCCCAACAACAACTGCGTCGAGGTGCGGGGGGACCTGCGGGCGCTCCGGGACTCCAAGCGGGTCGACGCACCGGGGCCGGAGTTCCGGGACGCGCGGGCGGTCACCCGGTTCGTGTCGGGCCTGCGCTGAGCGGTCGCGGGGCCGGCCGCGCGGACCCGGTGCGGGCGGAACCTGCCGCGCGGGTCCGGGCCGGGCACCGGCAGACTGCTCAGGCGTGACTACTGTGAACGCCCGTCCCGCCACCACCCTCCTCGTCGGCGGTCGGATCCACTCGCCGACCTCCTCCGACGCCACCGCCATGGCGGTCACCGGGGACACCGTGGTGTGGCTGGGCCAGGACTCGGCGGGCCGCGCGCTGCACCCGGACGCCGAGGTCGTGGACCTGGCCGGTGCGTGGGTCGCGCCGGCGTTCGTGGACGCGCACGTGCACGCCACCGCCGCCGGCCTCCTGCTGACCGGGCTGGACCTCACCGGGTGCCGCTCGCGGACCGAACTGCTGGACGCGGTCCGCGCCGCCGACGGCCCGCTGATCTGGGGCCACGGCTGGGACGAGACCCGCTGGCCGGAGAACCGGCCGCCGACGCGCGCCGAGCTCGACGACGCGGCCCGGGGCGCGGTGGTGTACCTGTCGCGGATCGACGTGCACTCGGCGCTGGTGTCCTCGGCGCTGGTCGACCGCGCACCCGGCGCGCGGGACGCGGACGGGTGGTCGACCGACGGCCCGTTGTCCCGGGCGTCGCACCACCACGCGCGGGGCGCGGCGAAGGACGCCATCCCGGTCGCGCAGCGCCGGGCCGCGCAGGCGGCGTTCCTGCGGCACGCGGCGTCGCGCGGGATCGCCTCGGTGCACGAGTGCGCGGGACCGGACATCTCCAGCCGCGACGACCTGGCCGACCTGCTCGCCGGCACCGAAGGCCCGGAGGTGGTCGGGTACTGGGGTTCGCGGGAGCCGGTCGACCTGCCCGTGCGCGGGTTGGCGGGTGACCTGTTCGTCGACGGCGCTCTCGGCTCGCGCACGGCCGCGCTGTGCGCGCCTTACGCCGACGCCGACACCACCGGCGCGTTGTACCTGACCTCCGAGGAGATCGCCGCGCACCTCGTGGCCTGCACGGAGGCCGGTCTCCAGGGCGGGTTCCACGTGATCGGCGATGCCGCCGTGGACGCCGTGGTCGAGGGCTTCGAGCAGGCCGCCGCCGTGGTCGGGGTGCCCGCGCTGGCGACCCGGCGGCACCGGCTGGAGCACGTCGAGATGATCGACGCGGCGCAGGCCGCCAAGCTCGGGTCGTGGGGCGTGGTCGCGTCCGTGCAGCCGCTGTTCGACCGCGAGTGGGGCGGCCCGGAGGGGATGTACGCGCAGCGGCTCGGGGTCGCGCGGGGGACGGCGTTGAACCCGTTCTCGACGTTGGCGAGCGCGGGGCTGGTGCTGTCGCTGGGGTCCGACGCGCCGGTGACGGCCGTGGACCCGTGGGCGGCGATCCGGGCCGCCGTGCACCACCGCACCGACGGGTTCGGGATCTCACCGCGCGCGGCGTTCAACGCCCACACCCGTGGTGGGTGGCGGGCGGCCGGGGTGGACGACGGGATCACCGGGACGTTGCAGCCGGGCGCGCCCGCCACCTACGCGGTCTGGCGGGCCGGGGAGCTGGAGGTCGGCGCGCCGGACTCGCGGGTCCAGCGGTGGTCGACCGATCCCCGCTCGGGCGTGCCGGGCCTGCCGTCGTTGGACGAGCCGCCGACGTGCCTGCGGACCGTGCTGCGCGGCCGGACCATCTTCGGGCAGGGGGCTTGGTGACGGTCTCCACCTCGTGACCGCGTGCCGAAGCCCGCCCGGCCCCGTCATGGACTTCAGGAAGTTCTGGGCGACGTACTGGCGTTGCGGCGGTTGGAGCCCGTCGATCCGGTCGATGTCCTGGCCGAGGTCGTCGGCGTGCGCCGGGTAGGGGTTCGTGCTGTCCCGCGTGGCCGGGGTCTCCTTCCCATGGGATCGCCGCGAGCAGCAGCTCCCGCCCCGGCTGCCCCGGCGCGGCGGTCAGCAGCCCGGTCGGCTTTTCGGCCAGCGGCGGCTTGTACACCGCGCGGCCGGTTCGCACCGACCACGTGCGGTCGGCGGGGTAGGCGTGCTCTTGGGCGAGCCGGGTACGTAGCTGGTCGTAAGTGAGCTGCTCAGTGGCGTCCGGCGGGTAGTGGAACGTGCTCGGCGCGTGGCCGAACCCTGTGGTGAAACGGGCTCCGCGCAGGAGGCCGACGAGCTGTCGCTCGGCCGCGCTCTCCCGCGCGATGACCGCCGCCGAGTGCCGGGCGGGTGCGGGCAGGCGCTCGGGTGTCGGCCGTTCGGCGGTCACCGGCCCAGGGCTGGTCACGGCGTCGGTGGCGGCCGAGGGGCGTCCGGGCAGACCGTCGCGCAGTCGTCGACGTCCACACGGCCGGGGGCGTCACCGCGCGCGGGCCCCGGCGGACCTGTTGTCCTCCGGTCCGTCAGCCGGACGGCGTCGTTCTGCCCACCCCGGGTCTCTGCCAGTATCGACTGCGTGATCAGTCTCGATCCGGTTTCCCCGGTACCGCCCTACGAACAGGTGCGGTCCCAGTTCGCCCGCAAGATCACCGACCGGGAGCTGGCCGTCGGCACGCGGCTGCCCACCGTCCGCGCGCTGGCCGCGCAACTGGGCATCGCGGTCAACACGGTCGCCCGCGCCTACCGGGAACTGGAGGAGGCGGGTCTCATCGAGACCCGCGGCAGAGCCGGGACGGTGGTCGGCGCGGCGGGGGAGCGCAGCCGCGAACGGGTGCTGCGCGCCGCGCGCGGCTACGCGTCCACGGCGCGCGAGCAGGGCCTGACGGCCGACGAGGCGCTGGAGATCGTGCGGGCGGCCCTCGCGGATTGATCAGTAGTGTGGTCGGGTGACCAACGGACGCGGTGGTGGGGGAGATCCGGCGCGCACCCTCTCGGTGCTCTGGCGCACCACCTCGCCCAACCCGCGCAAGGACCTCGGCGTGGACCGGATCGTCGCGGTCGCGGTCGCGCTGGCCGACGCCGAGGGGCTCGGCGCGCTGTCCATGCGCCGCGTGGCGGACGAGCTCGGCGTGGGCACCATGTCGCTCTACACCTACGTGCCGGGCAAGGCCGAGCTGGTCGACGTCATGGTCGACACCGTGCAGGGCGGGACGGCCCGCCCGGAGGTCGTGCCCGGCGGGTGGCGCAGCCGGTTGACGCAGGTCGCCCGGGAGAACTGGGCGCTGCACCTGCGGCACCCGTGGCTGCTGGAGGTGGTCGCCAACCGGGCCGTGCTGGGCCCGAACGTGGCGGCCAAGTACGACTACGAGCTGCGGGCGGTGGACGGCATCGGCCTGACCGACGTGGAGATGGACGCGGTGCTCGGCCTGGTGCTGGGGCACGTGCGGGCCTGCGCGCGGCTCGCCGTGGAGGCGGCGCGGATCGAGCAGCGCACCGGGCTGACCGACGAGCAGTGGTGGCGGGCCGCCGCGCCGTTCCTGGCCCGGGTGTTCGACCCGGAGCGGTTCCCCACCGCGGCCCGGGTGGGGGCGGCGGCGGGGGAGGCGCACGGATCGGCCTACTCGGGCGAGCACGCCTTCGAGTTCGGTCTGGAACGCGTGCTCGACGGCGTCGAGGCGCTGGTGGTGTCGCGTCAGTAGGCGCGCTTGGGCATGATCACCCACAGCACGAGGTAGAGCACGAACTGCGGTCCGGGCAGCAGGCAGGAGAGCAGGGCGATCAGCCGGACGGTGTTCGGCTGCCAACCGAACCGCTCGGCCAGTCCCGCGCACACACCCGCGATCACCCGCTGGTTACGAGGCCTGGTCATCGTGGTCATGACTCCACGATGCCCCTTTCGGCGGCCGTGCGCATGGGGGCGAACCCTGATCTCTTCCCTCCCGCCACCCCTACCACGACACCGGGGCCCAGTGCCCGCCGTCACCCCCGCCCGTGGTGTGCGCGGTCCGGCGGCGGCCGTCGTCCGGGCACCGGCCCGGTCCTCGTACGCTGACCGGGTGGTCGCTCCCCCCCTCGCGTCGGGTCAGCCCGCCGCCGACACCCCGCCCGCCCGCAGCCGGGACGTGCGCGGCACGCTGCTGCGGGTCGTGCTCGCGGCGGTCGGCGGCGGCCTGGTCTTCCTCAGCTTCCCGCCGCGCACCGCGTGGTGGCTGGCCCCGGTCGGGTTCGCGGTCCTCGGGGTGCTGCTGCACGGCCGGCGGATGCGCGCGGGCTTCGGGTTGGGCCTCGTGTGGGGTCTGGGGTTCATGGTGCCGCTGCTGCGGTGGACCGGCGAGTTCGTCGGGATGATCGCGTGGCTGCCGCTGGCGCTGGTGTGCGCGGTGCTGATCGGCCTGGGCACGATGCTGATGGCGCGGGTGTCGACGTTGCCGGTCGCGCCGCTGTGGATGGCGCTGCTGTGGGTGGCCGACGAGCTCCTGCGCGGCGTGTTCCCCTTCGGCGGCTTCCCGTGGGGCAAGATCGCGTTCGGCCAGCCGGAGGGCTGGTACCTGCCGCTGGCGTCGGTCGGCGGGGCACCGCTGATCGGGTTCGCGGTGGCGCTGACCGGTTTCGCGCTGGCCCGGCTGGGCCGCGCCTGGCGGGTCGCGCTGCCCCTGGCGGTGCTGCCGCTGGCGGGCGGGCTGGTGACCACCCCGTTCGTCGGCACCGCCCCGGACCAGGGGACCGCGGTGGTCGCGGCGATCCAGGGCAACGTGCCGCAGGCCGGGCTGGACTTCAACGCCCAGCGCCGCGCGGTGCTGGACAACCACGTGAACCGGACCCTGGAGCTGGCGCGGGCCGTCGCGGAGGGCCGGGAGAGGCAGCCGGACCTGGTCGTCTGGCCGGAGAACTCCTCCGACATCGACCCGTTCCGCAACGCCGACGCCGCCGCGCAGATCGACCGGGCGGCCCGGTCGATCAAGGCCCCGATCGCGGTCGGCGCGGTCGTGGTGGACGAGTCCGACGGCCTGCCGCGCAACACCGTCGTGCTGTGGGACCCGGAGCGCGGCCCGGTCGACAGCTACACCAAGCGGCAGCTCCAGCCCTTCGGCGAGACGATGCCGATGCGGTCGTTCTTCCGGCTCTTCACCGAGACGGTGGACCGGGCGGGGACCTTCCAGCCGGGCACCGACCCGCAGGGCTTCGAGATGGGCCGCGCCAGGGTGGCCATCGACACCTGCTACGAGGTCGCGTTCGACGGCGTGGTGCGCGACTCGGTGCTGGCGGGGGCGAACATCATCGCGATCCCGACGAACAACGCCACGTTCGGCTTCACCGAGATGACCTACCAGCAGTTGGCCATGTCGCGGGTGCGGGCGGTGGAGCACGGCAAGGCCGTGGTCGTCGCGGCCACCAGCGGGGTCAGCGCGATCGTGCGGCCCGACGGCGAGGTCACCCGGCGGACCGGGATGTTCACGCCCGACGCGCTGGTGGCCGAACTGCCGCTGCGCGGGGAGGCTACGCTGGCCACCCGGTTCGGCGCTTGGCCCGAGTGGGTGATGTCCGCCCTGGGTCTGCTGGCCGTGGCGTTCGGCTTGACAGTGACACGACGAGGATCGCGTCCGGCCCCTGGTGCGGGGACCGGCGAGGAGGAAACGGATGGCGGACCAGCAGGCGCAGCCTGACCGCGAGCTCGGGCCGGTGCTGGTGGTGATCCCGACCTACAACGAGCGGGACAACATCGGGAAGATCGTGAAGCGGCTGCACGCGGCGCTGCCGAAGGTGCACGCGCTCGTGGTCGACGACGGCAGCCCGGACGGCACCGGGGAGCTGGCCGACGAGTTGGCCGCCGCCGACGACCGCGTGCACGTGATGCACCGCACCGAGAAGGCCGGGCTGGGTGCCGCCTACGTGGCGGGCTTCCGGTGGGCGCTGGAGCACGGCTACGACGTCGTGGTGGAGATGGACGCGGACGGCTCGCACGCGCCGGAGGACCTGCCCCGGCTGCTCGACGCGCTACGCGACGCCCACCTGGTGCTGGGTTCGCGGTACGTGCCCGGCGGCAGCACGGTGAACTGGCCCTGGCTGCGGCAGGTGATCTCGCGCGGCGGCAACGTCTACTCCCAGATCGCGCTGGGCACGAGTGTGAAGGACATCACGGGCGGGTACCGGGCGTTCCGGGCCGAGGTGCTGCGCCGGATGAGGCTGGACACGGTGGCCTCGCAGGGCTACTGCTTCCAGATCGACCTGGCGTGGCGGGCCATCGAGCTGGGCTACCGGGTGGTCGAGGTGCCGATCACGTTCACCGAGCGTGAGCTGGGCGAGTCGAAGATGAGCGGCAACATCGTGCGGGAGGCCCTGCTCCGCGTCACGAAGTGGGGCCTGCGCCGCCGTTACACGCAGTTGCGGGAGCTGTTCGCGCCCAGGCCGAAGGCCGGGGCGAAGCGCTAGCCGCCGGGGCGGGCTTCGGCCCCTCCGGCAGCTCCGACGAACGGTTCCGAGTGCGAGAAGGGGCCCGCCGAGTCGCTCGGCGGGCCCCTTCCGGCGTGGTCGGGCGGTCAGGCGGTGCGGGTGCGCCGTCCCCTCAGCTCCTCCAGCCGCTCGTCCAGGAGCTCCTCCAGCTCCGGGATGGTGCGGCGCTCCAGGAGCATGTCCCAGTGCGTGCGCGGCGGCTTGACCTTCTTCGCCTCCGGCTCGACGCCGTCGATGATCTTGGATTCCGTCCCGTGGAGACGACACTCCCAGGTGTGCGGGATCTCGGCGTCGTCGGAGAACGGAACCTCGAAGTCGTGGTTCTTGGGGCAGGCGTACCGCACCGACCGGCGCGGGGCGAGGTCGTGATTGCGGTCGGTCTCGTAGCTGACTGCTCCGAGCCGGCTACCCCGTAGAACGCGGTCGGCCATGGCGGTGTCCTTTCGCTCGGCTCAGGGCCGGGGCCCAGGCTGGTGCTCACCGAGTGCAACGACCGGACTGCTCCGTTCGTTCCCGGCTTGGCGGTCATCGTCGCCCACAGTGACGTCTTTCACCCGTCAACGAAGGCTTCCTCCTAAGGGATGCACTCGCGGCGGGATCGTGACGCGTTATCAGGCTGTCGGGCTACTTCATCACACGGATGGAGCAGTACCCGCAGAAAGTGTGCGGCTGCGACAGCTTAGACCGAACACGTAGGGCGATGTTACGGCGGGTTTAACTCGACAACAGTGACGACTGTCATGCTTGTGGTCACGGAAAGTTATTTGGGTGGCCTGGGGCCTAGTGCACACGCTCCGTGCCCGCACGATCGTGCTGCGTGTTTGCCAACTCCTGGGATCACCCGTCCGGCCCGCACCCAAACGTTGGTCCGTGGAATTTATTCCTGCGATGATTTCAGTGTGTACTTAAAGATCATTCCCGAACGCGGTCGGCGAGCCGGTCGAGGAACACCCGCTGGGCCGTGACCAGCTTCGCGGCGGCCTCGGCGAGGGGCACCCAGGCCACCCGGTCGACCTCGGGGTACGCGCGCAGCGCCCCCGAGCCGGGGGGCCACTCCAGCTCGAAGGTGCCGGGGACGACCAGCGCGGGGTCCAGGTCGCCCTCCAGGGCCCACGCGTGGACGGTCTTGCCGCCGGACTGCCGTACCTCGCCCAGGGGGACCAGCTCGCCCTCCGGGACGGGCAGGCCCAGTTCCTCGGCGAACTCGCGGCGGGCGGTGGCCGGCAGCGGCTCGTCGCCCTCGGGCTCGCCCTTGGGGATGGACCAGGCCCCGGCGTCCTTGCGCGCCCAGAACGGGCCGCCCATGTGGCCGATGAGCACTTCGACGCCGTCGGGCGTGCGGCGGTGCAGCAGGATGCCCGCGCTGATCTTCCCTGTCACGGGGGACAGTGTGGCGGGTCGGGTGGCGGGGCCGTCGAGCGAGTCCGGTCGGGTGCACGGGGGTGGGACGGCAGCGGGCGCGATCCGGACGATCACCGCTTCGGGCTCCCGCACGTCGGGTGGACGTCATGCGCGCGGGGGGCGGGTTCCGGGTGACGGTGATCCGTTGCGTGACGGATCGGGCGGGCCGCGTGCCCCGCGCGTGTGGTGGGCGGTGCGCCGTGTGGTGACGTCCGGGTGGGCGGGTGTGGGGGTGCCGCGCCCTGCCGAGTCTGGTGTGGACATTCACGAACGGATGTCCGCACAGGAGGTTCCGCAGTGAAGAGTGTTCGTGCCCTGGTCGTGGTCGTCCTGGCGTGTGACGCCGGCGAGGACGGCGACGTCGAGGGCTTGAGGCGAGTGGGTGTGGAGCGGCCTGTGGCGATCGGGGCGGGCGACGCCTCGACGCGGTGATGCGAGCGGTGACGCGCCGGGGACGTGGCCCGTCTCCGGCGCGGTTCGCTCGTCGGGTGGCGGGGGAACGGCTCAGGTGAGGCTGAGCTGGCGGCCGTCGACGGCGTGGGGGCCCAGTTCGCCGGTGCGGTAGTGCCGCCGGCACAGCACCTGGTAGCGGACCTCGTCGGCGGTGTGGGCGGTGGTGTCCGCGACCAGGACGGTGTCCCCGGCGCGGACGATGTCGCCGTCGTGCACGCGGGCGTTGAACCGGCCGGGGTGGCCGCACCAGCACAGGACCTCGACCTGGATGGCGCTCAGCTCGTCGGCGAGTTCGAACAGCCGGCGCGAGCCCGGGAACATGGCGCTGCGGAAGTCGGTGGCCAAGCCGAAGCAGTAGACGTCGAGCTGGGCGTCGTCGGCGAGTTCGGCGAGCTGGTCGACCTGCTCGGCGGAGAGGAACTGGGCTTCGTCGACGATGGCGTAGTCGACCCGGGTGCCCGCCGCCCAGCGCTCCCGGACCAGCGCGCACAGGTCCATCCCCTCGTGCACCTCGACGGCGTTGCGGGCCAGGCCCATGCGGCTGGAGATGGTGGGGGTGCCGGAGCGGTCGTGGCGGACCAGGAGGAGGCCGCTGCGGCCCTGGCGGGCCTGGTTGTGGTCGATCTGGAGGGCGAGGGTGGACTTGCCGCAGTCCATCGGCCCGAAGAAGAAGCGGAGCCGGCCGGTGGGGGCGATGCCGCGTCGTGCCCCGGCGGCGGGCACGGAGGACAGGGCGTCGGTCGGGTCGGTGCGGGGATTCGTGGGCTCCACGGCGGCCCACCTTAGTGGGCGAGGGGGCGGCGGTGGCGTGTGGATCACCGCGCGGACGCGCTGAGCAGGGCGTCCGCGCGGCGGGTGGTCCGGCGGGGCGTGTTGCCGGAACACACCAATCGTTGTCACAACACTCTATTGTTTCAGTGACGGCCGAAAAAGATGCTCACCACCAGGTGGCGGCCCGGGTGGGGAACTCCGGCAACATCAGCCGGGGACGGGGGAGAGGCGCTCGGCGAGCCAGCCCTCGATGTCGTGCAGCGCGGCTCGGGCCATGCCGGTGGCGGCGGTGGTGAAGCCGTGCGGTGCCTCGGGGTAGATCCGGAGGTCGACGTCGCCGCCGGCCGCCGAGACGCGGCCCGCCATGGCCAGGTTGTCCTCCAGGAGGACGTCGAGGCTGCCGACGACCATCAGCAGCGGGGGCAGGCCGCGCAGGTCGCCGTAGACGGGGGAGATGTCCGGCGCGGTGCGGTCGGCGACGTGGCCGACGTAGGCCCGGAGGAAGTACTCGTCGGCGATCAGCCGTCCGGCGGGGGTGAGGCCGCTGAGGTCGTAGGTGCCGAACTGGAGCGCGGCTCCGGCGAACGCGTCGGCGGTGCCGTGATCGCGCAGGCGCAGCAGGGTGGTCACGGCGAGCGTGGAGCCCGCCGAGAAGCCGCCGATCGTCAGCCGGGTCGTGCCGAAGCGGGCCTGGGCCCGTTCGACGAGCCACCGGGCCGCCGTCTCGCAGTCGTCGGGGGCGGCGGGCCACGGGTGTTCGGGGGCGAGCCGGTAGTCCACGCCCACGACGGCGATGCCGAGGGCGTCGGCGAGCTGCTGGTTGCGCGCGTCGCCCCGCGCGGCCGATCCCAGGTAGAAGCCGCCGCCGTGGAGGGTGAGGTGGACGCCGCGCGGTGCGGTGTCGCGGGGGAGCAGGACCCTGACCGGTACGTGTCGGCCGGCGGCTTCGACGACCTCGGTGACGGCGGTCGTGTCGGCGGGGGAGAGGCTCGCCTGCCTGGCTCGTGCCGCGTGCACCTCGTCCAGGTCGGCGGGGCCTTTCATGGGCGCTGTCGCGGCGTTGAGCGCGCGGCACTCGTCGATGTGCACGGTGAGCCTCGGGTCGAACAGGCTCGTCAATCCCCACTGCATGTGTGTTCCCCCGGTGTCCGGTGGGCCCACGGACGTGGGCTCGCCGGACATCATCGCGGTCGGAGGGGGTCGACCAGCATGTGCACGAGTTGCTCGACGCTGACGTGCCACGTTTCCGTGGCCAGGTGGCCGCTGAGCTCCATCCCGGCGATGCCGTAGGCGCTGGACATCAGCAGAGCGCCGTACCGGGGGGCGTCGGCCTCGCCGACCACGTCCGCGACGAGTGCCAGGAACTGGTTCGCGACGCGGTTCGCGGCCTCGGCGGCGGCCGGTGTGTTCGCCGGAGTGTTGAACATCAGGGCGAACAGGTGCGGTTGGCGGCGGGCGAGCGCGATGAGCGCCAGGAGTCCTCCTTCCAGCCGCGCCCGCACCGGGGTCTCGGGGGCCGCGCGGAGCCGGCCCGCCTCTTCTGCCAGTGAGTTCCACGCGTCGACGGCGAGCTGGGTCAGGAGGTGGTCCTTGTTCTCGAAGTGGCCGTAGGGCGCGCCTCGGGAGACTCCGGCCCGCGCGCCCACCGCGCGCAGGGTGACCGCGTCCGGGCCGCCTTCGTCGAGCAGTTCGGAGGCGGCCCGGACGAGCGCTCGCCGTGTGGTCGCTGCGGTTTCCGCCCGGGTCACGCGGCCATCTTACTTGACAATGTCAGCCGAGATGCGACCATAGATCACATGACAACGTCACATGAAAGCCGGGGCGGCGGCCCTCGGAGCGGGGACGCCCGACCATGACGCCACCACCGCACGCCGTTCCCGACCTCGCCGACCGCACCGTCGTCGTCACCGGGACCACCTCCGGTCTCGGCCGTGCCCTCGCCGCCGTGCTGGCGGGGGCCGGTGCCCGGGTCCTGATGACCGCTCGTGACGCCGAGCGCGGAGCGGCGGCCGTCGAGCAGGTGCGGGCGGGTATCGACGGGCCGGGCTCGGCCGAACTCGTGCTGCTCGACCTGGCCGACCTCGCCTCGGTGCACGCCGCCGCCACCGACATCCGGGAACGCACCGGCGACCGGGTCGACGTACTGGTCAACAACGCCGCCGTGTCGCTGGGACCGCACGAGCGGACCCGGGACGGGTTCGAACTGCAAATCGGCACCAACCACCTCGGCCCGGCCGCGCTGACCTGGCTGCTCATGCCGGCGCTGCGCGCGGCCGGACGGCCGGCACGGCCCGCGCGGGTGGTCACGACGTCGAGCCTGGGGCACCGGACCGGCGGCCTCGACCTCACCGACCTGCACTGGGAGCGCCGCCGCTACTCGCCGACACGCGCCTACGGGGCCTCGAAACTCGCGAACCTGCTGTTCGCCGCCGAGCTCGACCGGCGACTGCGGGCCACCGGGGACCCGGTGGTCTCGATCGCCGCCCATCCGGGACTGACGGCCTCGGAGCTGCTCGCCAACGCCCTCGCCCGCAAGAGGACCTGGGGTGCCCGCATGCTCGTGTTGCCCGACCGGTACCTCTCCCAGCCGGTGGGCGCGGGCATCCGACCGCAGCTCCTCGCCGCCACGGGACCGGTTCGCGGTGGTGACTACCTCGGCCCGACCGGCCTGTTCGAGACCCGTGGCCCGGCCGGTCCCGCCCGCCGCACCGCGACCGCGCGGAACCCCGATCTCGCACGTGGGCTGTGGCAGCTCACCGCCTCCGTCACCGAGGTCACGCCAGACCCCTGACCGGCGACAACGCCCGCATGGTTGGTCATACCACTCTATTCCTTCAGTAAGAACAAAGATCAGTCCTCACACTCATCGGGTGCAAGTTCACCGACCCACCCTCCGCGCAACCGCCCAGACGGGACCGACACCCCTGGACGAGATATAACGCTGTGCGATATAACCTGCGTTGTGAGAGGTATTTCCGAGCAGGCGTTCCTGGTGCTCACGGCGTTGGCCGAGGAGCCGTTGCACGGGTACGCGATCGTGCGGTCGGTCGAAGTCCTGTCCGAGGGCCGGGTGGTGCTGCGGGTCGGCACCCTCTACGGCGTGCTGGACCGGATGGTCGCCGACGGGTGGGCGCAGCGGGACCGGGAAGAGGTCCACCAGGGCCGGCTGCGCCGCTACTACCGGCTGACCGACGCCGGGGTGCGGGCGTTGTCGGCCGAGGTGGCGCGGATGTCGGCGAACGTGCGGGCGGCGTCGTCGGTGCTGCGGGCGAGGGAGGCGCGGTGAGCTCGAACCTGGAACGCCGCTACCGGTGGTTGCTGCGGGTGCTGCCGGCCTGGTACCGGGCGGAGCGGGAGGAGGAGATGGTGGGGATCTTCCTCGTCGACCGGGACGACGGGACGGACCTGGAGCACGGCTGGCCGGGCTGGGGCGAGGCGGGGGCGACGGTGGGCCTGGCGGTGCGGGTCCGGTTCCGGGCGCGCAGCCGGGCGGGGGACGTGGCGCGGCTGCTGGCGTCGGCCGGGCTGGTGGGCCAGGTGGTGCTCGCGGCGCAGGGCGCGGTGTCGGCGGCGCGGTCCGGGGCGGTGTGGTCGCCCTGGTACGACGCCGTGGTGGTGGCGGCGTTCGCCGCGCTGGTGTCGGGCCGGGTGGTGTGGGCCCGGTGGCTGGTGGTGGTGCTCGCCGCGCTGGGTGCGGTGGCGGTGGGGTGGTCGTTCGTGGCGGTGGCACCGGTGTGGGTGGCGGCGGCGGCGGTGTGGCTGGGGTATCACCGGGAAGCGCCCCCGGTGGCGCGGGCGCGGTGGGTGGGCGCTGCGGTGGCGGGGGCGTTCCTGGGTGCGGCTTCGGCGTGGGTGTTGCCGTTGTCGCTGGTGACGTGGGTCGGCGCGGGGCTGATCACCACGGCTGTGGTGGTGGCGTTCCGGCCGTGGGCGGGTGGGCCCGGGGCGGCGTCGGCACCTGCCGGGTGAGCCGCCCGGCGGTCACACCTTGGCCGGTACCGGGTTGCCGGCGTCGACGATCGCCCGGCGCACCGGCACGAAGATCATCAGCACGAACCCGACGATGAAGAACACCACCAGCGAGATGATGGCGAGCCGGAACGAGCCGGTGGCCTGGCCGACGCCGGCGAAGACCAGCGGTCCCAGCCACGAGGTGGAGCGCTCGCCGACCTCGTAGAGGGAGAAGTACTGGGCTTCGCGGCCGGGCGGGATCATCTGGGAGAACAGCGACCGGGACAGGGCGTTGGTGCCGCCCAGGACGATGCCGATGCCGACGGCCAGCAGGTAGAACTGGACCTGCTGGCCGGTCTGGACGAAGTAGGCCGCGCCGATGACCACGATCCACACCAGCAGGCTGGTCATGATGGTGCGCTTGGCACCCCACCGCCTGGCCATCCGGCCGTGGACGACCGCGCCGCCGAAGGCGACGAACTGGACGATCAGGATGGTCGTGATCAGCACGGTCTCGTCGAGCTTGAGCTCGTCGCGGCCGTACTGGGCGGAGACGTTGGCGACGGTGGCGATCCCGTCGGTGTAGATCAGGTAGGTGCCCAGGAAGGCCAGGGTGAGCGGGAAGGTCTTGGCCTGGCGCAGGGTCTGGCGCAGTTCGCGGAACCCGGCGGTGACGACCGTCGCGCCGGATTCGCGCACGTGGGGTTCGTCGTGGCGCTTGAGGCGGGCGAGCGGGACGAGGGTGAACGCGGCCCACCACAGGCCGGACAGGACGAATCCGATGCGCACGGCGACGGCCTCGTCGATGCCGACGGCGTCGTGGCCGATGAACAGCCCGAGCTGGACGGCGAGGGCGAGGCCGCCGCCGAGGTAGCCGAAGGCCCAGCCGCGCGAGGAGACGGCGTCGCGTTCGTCGGGGGTGGCGATCTCGGGCAGGAAGGCGTAGTAGACGACGACCGACGAGCCGTAGCTCATGTTGGCGAGGATGAACAGGGCGATGCCCAGGTGCCAGTCGGTGCCGCCGACGAGGGAGAGGGCGGCGGTGGCCGCCGCGCCGGTGAAGGCGGTCCAGGCGAGCATGCGGCGCTTGTTGCGGGTGCGGTCGGCGATGGCTCCCATGATGGGCAGCACGAGCACCTGGACGACGGTGGCGATGGAGAGCAGGTAGCCCCACAGCGACCCGGCGGGCACGTAGCCGCCGAACACGGAGATGTCGCACTGTTGCAGGGAGCTGGTGGCGCACGCGTCGGGCCCGTTGCGGGCGACGTCCTCACGGGCGGCTTCCTTGGCCACGGCGGTGAGGTAGCCGGAGAGGAAGACGGTGATCACGGAGGTGGGGAAGACCTGGTTGGCCCAGTCGTACCAGATCCATCCGCGTTGTTCCCGCTTGCGGTCGATCGCGGGTGCAGGGGTGTCGGCCACGCTCATGGGCGGGGACTGTACTTCCCCGTCCGGGCGGCGGTGGTGATCATCGCCAAGCTGTTGCCATTCAGCCGCCCGCCCACACCCCGCGCGTGGTGAGCACGTCACGCAGGAGGTCGGGGCGGTCGGTGACCAGGCCGTCGACACCGGTGTCGAGCAGGGCGGTCATCCGCGCGGCGCTGTCGACGGTCCACACGTGCACTTCCATCCCGCGTCGGTGGGCGGCGCGCACGAAGCGCCGGTCGACGACCGTGAGGCGGCCTTGGGTGGGGGGCACCTGGGCGATGCGGCCGGGGACCGGCAGGCGCAGCGCGGGCACCCGTCCGCACGCCCACAGCGCGCCGGCGGCGCGTGGTCCCAGGGAGGTCATCAGGTCGGGGCCGGCGAGGCGGCGCAGCCGGGCCAGGCGGGCGTCGGAGAAGGAGGCCAGGCACACCCGGTGCAGCGCGCCGGTGGCGCGCAGCAGGTCGACGACGGGGCCGACGGCGTGGTCGGCTTTGACGTCGATGTTGAGCAGCGCGTCGGGCAGCTCTTCGAGCAGGTCGGCGAGCCGGGTGACCGGTTCGCGTCCGCCGACCCTGGCCCGGGAGACCGCCGACCAGGGTTGGGCGGCGACGGGGCCGGTGCCGTCGGTGGTGCGGTCGAGGGTGTGGTCGTGGTGCACGACGACGACGCCGTCGGCGGTGGCGTGGACGTCGGTCTCCAGGTAGCGGAACCCTTCGGCGGTGGCGCGCCGGAACGCCGCCAGCGAGTTCTCCATGCCGTCCAGCTCGTCGAGGTGCCAGCCCCGGTGGGCGTAGGCCCGGGGGTGCGGTCCGGACAGGTAGGGGTGCTTCGCGGTCACGGGTGGAGTGTGCCGTGGCGGCGTGGCGCGGGGGTGACCGGTGGGTAGCGGGATACCGTCGCGCGCCATGGAGCTGGTGACCGAGGTGGTCGCGTCGCGTCGGGAGGAGGCCAGGCACTGCGCCTGGTGCGGTCGTCGGCTGCCCGACAGCGGCCGGATCGGGCGGCCTCGCCGGTACTGCGCGCAGCCGTGCCGGCAGCGGGCCTACGAGCGGCGCGCGGCGGTGCAGCGGGGCGGGCTGCCGGAGGACGCGGTGGTGTTGTCGGCGGCGGAGCTGGCGGACCTGCAAGACCGGTTGTTCCAGTTGCGGTGCGCGGCGGAGGACGTGGTGACGGCGGCGTCGGACGGCGCGGACGCGGCCGAGCTCAGGCGGCTGGCGGAGGAACTGGTGGACAACGCGCGCGGGCTGGAGCGGTTGCGCTGAGGCCGGTGGCCCGGTGGCCGGCGGGTGTCGGGCCGGGTGGTCCGGGCGTCGGCTTGCCGGGCGTGCGCGGGCTCCACCATCATGGCCCGCGGGGTGGCGAGGAGGGTTCGTGGACGGCGACGGCGCGTTGCACCGGGAGGTGCTCGACCGGGCCGATGTGGGTTTCGGCGTGACCGACGGCGATGGTGTGCTGCGCTGGGTGAACCCGGCGTTGGCGCAGATCCTGGGTGTCGCGGCGGACCGCGTGGCGGGCCGGTCGCTGCCGGCGCTGCTGCCCGGTGTGCCCGAGCGGCCCCGGTCGGGGTTGGCGCTGCTGGCACCGGCCGGCTACCGGGAGGGGCACCGGTGGCTGGAGGTGACCTGCCGGCGGTTGGCCGCCGACGACGCGCCGCCCGGTGGCGGGTCCGGTGAGCTGCTGTACCGGGTGGCCGACGTGACGGCGTGGCGGGACCGGGAGCTGGAGGCCACGCACGAGGCGGACGCGTTGCGCCGGGCGCAGGTGCTGGGCCGGATGGGCACCTGGGAGTGGCACATCGCCGAGGACCGGATGGTGTGGTCGGACACGCTGCTGGCGGTGTTCGGGTTCGCGCCGGGCACGGTGCTGGACTTCGACGCCTACACCGCGCTGGTGCACCCGGAGGACCTCTCGACGGTGCAGGCCACGCTGGAGGAGGCGATGCGGTCGGGGGCGGGGTTCTCCTACACCCACCGGCTGCGGGTGCCCGACCGGGGCGCGGAGCGCTGGCTGGAGTGCTTCGGGGAGTTCGTGGCCGGCGCGGACGGGGTGCCGGTGCGGGCGTGGGGCAGCGCGCACGACATCACCCGGGCGCGGCGGGTGCACGACGAGCTGCTGGCGCTGGCCGAGCAGGACCCGCTGACGGGGTTGGCGAACCGGCGGGCGGTGACCCGGGAGCTGGAGCGCCGGCTGGGCGCGGGCGGCACGGGGTCGCTGCTGCTGCTGGACCTGGACAACTTCAAGGACGTCAACGACCTGCGCGGGCACGCGGTGGGCGACCGGCTGATGAAGACCCTGGCGGTGGCGTTGCGGTCACGGCTGTCCGGGGCGCAGACGATCGGCCGGCTGGGCGGCGACGAGTTCGCGGTGGTGCTGCCGGGCTGCTCGGCGGCCGAGGCGGCGGTGGTGGCCGACGGGCTGCGCGACGCGGTGGCGTCGCTGCCGCTGGTGGCGGCCTCGGCGCACGTGACGGTGTCGACGGGGGTGGCCGAGTACGGGGCGGGCGACACGTGGGAGCTGGTGCTGGGCAACGCCGACCTGGCGCTCTACGCGTCGAAGGCGGCGGGCCGGGACCGGGTGACGGTCTACGAGCCGGGCCACTACGCCGACACCGCGAAGCGGGTGTCGGTGATGGACCGGGTGCGGGCGGCGCTGGAGGGCGGCGGGCTGGCGCTGCACGCGATGCCGATGGTGCAGTTGGCCACCGGCCGCACGCTGGGCCACGAACTGCTGCTGCGCCTGGAGGACGGCCAGGAGCCGAGGCTGGGCCCGGCGGAGTTCCTGCCCGAGGCGGAGCGCTCCAACCTGGTGCTCGACATCGACCGGTGGGTGCTCTCGACCGCGATCGACGCGCTGGTCCGCCACCCGCACCTGGACCTGCGCTTCAACGTCAACGTGTCGGGCCGCACGCTGGAGGACGAGGACTTCGGCGGGTTCGTGCTCGACCGGCTCGCCACGGCGGGGGTCGCGCCGGGCCGGCTGGGGTTGGAGATCACCGAGACGGCGGCGGTGACCAACCTCGACGCCGCGCGCGCCCTGGCGGTGCAGCTGCGCGGGTTCGGCTGCCGGATCACGCTGGACGACTTCGGGTCGGGGTTCGGGTCGTTCGTCCACCTCAAGCACCTGCCGATCACCGGGATCAAGATCGACGGGGAGTTCGTGCGCGGGATCGACGAGCGCTCCACCGACGCGGTGCTGGTCGCCGGGATCGTGGAGATCGCGCGCGGCCTGGGGTTGTCGGCGGTGGCCGAGTGGGTGGAGCGGCCCGCGCAGGTCGCGACCCTGATCGGTTTGGGCGTGCGGGTGGGGCAGGGGTTCCACCTGGGCCGCCCGGTGCCGCTGGGGCAGATCCTTTCGGCCGATCCGGTGAATCCGAACGGAGCATTGTCCCCACCGCCGGCGGGTGCGGAGGATGGGGCGCGTTCCTGATCTCCCCGCCGCCCGATGGGAATCCCGTGACCGCTCCTTCCAGCAGCCCCGTGCGCGGTGTGCGCCGCGTCGAGCTGACCGCCGCCGACCCCGAACCGGTCGCCGACTTCTACGCCCACCTGCTCGGCTGGGTCGTGATCGCCGAGCCCGGCGGGGTGTTCTCCGGCTGGGTCGGCGACCGGTTGGCCGTGCGGGTGCGGCCCGGCGGGGACGGGTTCCACGTCGTGTTCGCGGGCGGGGACCCGCGCGGGCTGCGCGCGGGCGCGTCGGTGGACCGGGGCCGGGTGCTGCACGGGCCGTGGGCCCCGCAGCCGCGACCGGGGGAGCCGTGCTGGGTGGAGTACGCGGGCGCGGCGGACGACGACTACTGGGCCGGTGAGCTCGGGTGGCGCAGCCGCACCCCCGACGAGCCGTTCACCGTCTACGACACCGCCGTCGGGCACCGTCCGGTCGCCGGGCGGCTGGCGGCCGGCGGGCAGGGCTGGCTGTGCTACTTCTCGGTGCCCGACGTGGCGCAGGCCGCGTCGGTGGCGGCGCGGACCGGCGGCCGGGTGGTGGTGCCGCCGGGCGAGGGGCCCACCGGGCTGGCGGCCCGGCTCGCCGACCCCTCGGGCGCGCGGTTCGCGGTGGTGCAGGACCCTCCCGGCTGGGGCGGGGCCTGGCACGGCGGCTGACCGGTCAGGCGTTGCCGGGCTTGGGGTCGGAGGGCGGGACGGCGGCGGCGGGGAAACCGCCGGTCGCGATCGGCCCCCACCGCTCGACCTGCACCCGGATCAGCACCTTGTCCTGGCGCAGCATCGCCGCCCGGTACCCGTCCCAGTCGGGGTGCTCGCCGGCGGTGCCGCGGTAGTAGTCCACCAGCGGCTCGACCGCCTCGGGCACGTCGAGCACCTCGGCGCGCCCGTCGACCTGCACGTGGGGGCCGTCCCAGTCGTCGGAGAGCACGCACAGCGCGACCCGCCCGTCGCGCCGGGCGTTGCGGGTCTTGGCGCGGCCCGGGTAGCTCGACACCACGATCCGGCCCTGCCCGTCGAGCCCGCAGGTCACCGGCGAGACCTGCGGGCGGCCGTCGCGGCGGGTGGTGATCAGCAGGGCGCGGTGGCGGGGGCGCAGGAACTCCAGCAGCCCGGCCCGGTCCGGCGTGCGCTCGGTGGCGATCCTCGGCATCGGGCCAGCCTAGGAGAGGACCGGCCGGGTGCCCGGGTCTCCGGGCGTGACGGCACCGGATCGGCCTACCGCCCACCGGGTCACCCGGGGGGAGCAGCCGTCCGGGGGCTTTCGCGGCTCCCGGATGTGAACGCCCTGCTCAACGTCCCGGACACCGCGCCGGCGGTGCGCCGGCTCCCGACCACCCGCCCACGACCGCGCCCCCGGCGGTGTCAGGACGGCACCGCCGGGCCCGGGTCGTCGATCACCTTCGGCACCGGGCGCAGGACACGGCCCGCGAGCACCGCCGACACCGCCAGCAGCCCGGCGCACACCCACATGCCCGCCACCGCGCCGTCGACGAACGCCTGCCGCGCCACGGCCACCAGCGGGCCCGCCACCTCCGCCGGCAACCCCGCCGCCGCGTGCAGCGTCGCCGCCAACGACTCGCCCGCCGCCGCCGGCACCCCCGCCGGCACCCCCGCCGGCAGCGCCAAATCGTCCCGGTAGACCGCGCCCAGCACGCTGCCCAGCACCGCGATCCCCAACGCCCCGCCCACCTCGGTCGCGGTCTCCGAGATCGACGCCGCCGCACCCGCCCGCTCGCGGGGCACCGAGGCCAGCACCGTGTCGTTGGTGACCGCGAACGCCAACCCCACCCCCGTCCCGTAGACGACCATCGCGGGCAGGACCGACCAGAACGTCGTACCGACCGACAGCGCCGCGGCGAAGAGCCCGAACCCCGCCGCCGTCGACCCCAACCCCAACGCCACCACCGCCGCCCGGCCCCACCGCGCCACCAGCGGACCCGCCAACCCGCCGCCGACCGCCGCGCACACCCCGCCCGGCAGGCCGCCCAGCCCGGCCTGCAACGGCGTCCACCCCAGCACCAGTTGCAAGTACTGGGCGAGGATCAGCGACAGCGACAGGCTCGCGAACATCGCCACCAGCGTCGCCCCGATCGACGCCGAGAACGCCCGCACCGCGAACAGCCGCACCTCGATCAACGGCTCCTCCAACCGGGTCTGCCGCCGGCCGAACACCGCCAGCGCGCCCACCCCCACCGCCGCCGCGACCAGCGCGGCCGGGCCGACCCCGCCGTGCGCGGCCTCCTTCACCGCGTACACCAGCGCCACCACACCCACCACCGAGAGCACCACCGAGAGCGGGTCCAGCCTGCCCGGGGCCGGGTTGCGCGACTCCGGCAGCACCACCACGCCCACCACCACGATCAACGCCACCACCGGCACGTTCACCAGGAACACCGAACCCCACCAGAACCGCTCCAGCAGCAGCCCGCCCACGATCGGCCCCACCGCGAACCCCGCCGCGCCCACCCCGCTCCACACCCCGACCGCGGTCGTGCGCTCCCGGGCGTCGGTGAACACGTTGCGGATGATCGACAACGTCGAGGGCATGATCGTCGCCCCCGCCACCCCCAGCAGCGCCCGCGCCGCGATCAGCAGCTCCGGGGTCGGCGCGTAGGCCGTGCACACCGACGCCACCCCGAACCCGGCCGCGCCCACCAGCAGCAGCCGCTTGCGCCCCCACCGGTCGCCCACGTTGCCCATCGTCACCAGCAGACCCGCCAGCGCGAACCCGTAGACGTCGGCGATCCACAGCACCTGCGTCGCCGACGGCCCCAGGTCGGCCACCAGCGCCGGCACCGCCAGGTGCAGGACCGTCAGGTCCACCGCCAACAACAGCACCGCCAGGCACCCCAACACCAACGTGCCCCACTTGCGGGTCCCACTCGTCATGCGCGGCAGCCTGCACCGGCCCGCGCACCGCTCACGCACGAAGCGCTGACAGCACCCCGTCGCGCCCCAGGCCCGCGCCCCGCCCCGACAGCGCCTCGAACACCTCCGCGCCCAACGCGGCACGCGCCGCCCGGTGCGCCCGCGCCACGTCCGGGTCCGCCGCCGCCACCGTGCCGCGCAGCCCCGCCGCCGCGCCCACCAGCAGCGCCGCCGCCCGCGCGTCCCCCTCGGCCAGCGCCAACGACGCCCGCGCGTCCGCCGCCCGCGCCACGATCATCAGGTTGCCCCACTCCGCGCCCGACTCCACCGCCAGGTCCACCGCCGCCCGCGCCGCCACCGGATCACCCTCGGCCAACGCGACCCGCCCCACCGCGATGTGGATCATCGCCCGCACCTCCTCGGGCCCGAACCAGCCCGACGGGCACACCCGCAACGCCTCCGCGCACCACCGCCGCGCGCCCACCAGGTTACCCCGGTACCGGCACACCTCCGCCATCCCCAACCGGACCTGCGCCAAGGTCTCCACCGCGCCCTGCGACCGCGCCGACTCCGCGGCCCGCTCCAGATCCGCCCACGCCGCGTCGAACTCGCCCCGGTGGCACGCCCACTCCGCGCGGCGAACCACCATGGTGGCGACGTGCTCGGTCGCCCCGAACGCGCCGGAGAGCTCCAGCGCCTCGTCCAGCAACCCCACCGCCGAATCCGGCTCTCCCGCCGCCCACGCCAGATCCGCGAGCTGCACCAACACCGCCGACATGCCCCACCGCTCACCCAACGCCCGAAACCCCGCCAGCGCCCGCCGGTGCGCCTCCCGCGCCGCCGCCACCTGCCCGGCGTACTGGTACTGCATCCCCAACCCCAGCAGCGACAACGCCTGCGACCACGGATCGGGGCCGATCAGGTCCCCGCGCGCGCTCGACGACGGCCGCGCCACGTAGGCCATGCCCCACAGCATCGTCAGGTACGGGCGGGTCGGCGGGCCCCGGTAGCCGTCGGGCACCATCTGCTTCGGCGACGGCGCGCCCGGCAACTCCTCCTCCCGCGTCCCCGTCGACGACGCGTTCAACGCGCACAGCAAGTACTCCTCGGCCAACCCCGGCGGGGCGGTCGCACCCACCGCCGCCACCACCTCACCGGCCAGCGCCGCGCCCTCCGACCGCAGCCCCTGGAGCCAGAAGTACCAGCCCAGCTCCGCCATCAACCGCAACGCCAGGTCGTGGTCGGCCCCCGCCGCCCACCGCACCGCGGCCTTGAAGTTCTCGTGCTCCTCGGCCAGCACCGCCAGCCACCGGAGCTGCTCGGCGCGCAACAGGTGCGGCGCGGCCCGCACCGCCAACCCCAGCAGCCACCGCGCGTGCGCCTGCCGCACCCCCTCCCGCTCCCCGGCCTCCACCAGCCGCCGCGCGCAGAACGCCCGGATCGTGTCCAACATCCGAAACCGCCGCCCCGACACCTCCACCAACGACTTGTCCACCAACGACGGCAACAGCTCGTCGGTGCCCGCCACCCCGCACACCGCCGCCGCCGACTCCCACGTCACCCCACCGGAGAACACCGTCAACCGGCGCGCCAACGCCTGCTCGTCGGCGTCCAACAGGCCCCAGGACCACTCCACCACCGCGTGCAACGTCCGGTGCCGCGCCGCCGCCGCCCGCGACCCCCGCGACAACAACCGGAACCGGTCGCCCAACCGGGCCGCGACCTCCGCCACCGGCAGCGACCGCACCCGCGCCGCCGCCAGCTCGATCGCCAGCGGCATCCCGTCCAACGCCCGGCAGATCTCCACCACCAGCGGCCCCGACACCGCGTCCACCACGAACGAGGGGTTCACCGCCGCCGCCCGGTCGGCGAACAACCGCACACCGGGGGAGTCCAGGTCGCCCACCGCCAGCGGCGGCACCGGCCGCACCGACTCGCCGGTGATCCCCAACGCCTCCCGGCTCGTCGCCAGCACCCGCAACCCCGGGCACGCCGCCAACAACCGGCCCACCAGCACCGCCGCGTCGATGACCACGTGCTCGCAGTTGTCCAGCACCACCAGCACCGACCGCTCGGCCAACGCCGCCACCAGCCGCTCCACCGGCGAGGAGACCGACCGCACCCCGTCCTCGCGCAACCCCAACGCCGCCACCACCGCCTGCGGCACGTCCCCGCCCACCCCCACCGGAGCCAGGTCCACGAAGAACACATCACCCGGATCGGTCGACGCCACCTCCACCGCCAACCGCGTCTTGCCCGCCCCGCCCGGACCCGACAACGTCACCAGCCGCCCCGCCGCCAACGCCTCGCCCACCAGCCGCACCTCCCGCGCGCGACCCACGAAACTGGTCAACTGCGCGGGCAGCACGTGCCGGGCGGGCGAGCGCTCACCCCGCACCACCTCCAGGTGCGCGGCGGCGAGCCCGGGGGAGGGGTCCGCGCCCAACTCCTCGGCCAACTCCCGCCGGGTCCGCTCGAACAACGCCAACGCCTCGGCCTGCCGGCCCTCCCGGTGCAGCGCCCGCACCAACCGCGCCACCAACCGCTCCCGCAGCGGGAACCCCTCCACCAACTCCCGCAGCACCGCCACCGACGCCACGTCGTGGTCCTCCACGGCCCGCAACCGCAGCTCCTCCCACCGCGCCGCCGCCACCGGCGCGAACGGGGCACCGCCCACGTCCCGCAGCGCCGGACCGCGCCACAACGCCAACGCCGCACCCGGCGACCCCCGGGCCAACAACTCCTCGAACCGCAGCGCGTCGACCTCCGCCGGGTCCACCACCAGCCGGTACCCGGCGGGGGAGCGCTCCACCTCCACGTCGAGCAGCGAACGCAACCGCGACACCTGCGACTGCACCGCGTTGCCCACCCCGGCCGGCGGCGCGTCCCCGTAGAGGGCGTCGACCAGCCGATCCACCCCCACGACCCGCCCGGCGTCGATCACCAACACCGCCAACAACGCCCGCAACCCAGGCCCACCGACCGGGATCTCCGTCCCGTCCGCGCGCCGCACCACCATCGGACCCAACACAGCGAACCTCACGCGCCAGGATTGTTCCCCACCCGCGCACCCCCGCGACGCCGATCGCCCCACCCGCACCGCGAACCGGCCCGCTCAGGCCCGCCGGACACCGCCCTGTCCCGGAGCCTGGAAGCCGCCGATCCGCTGCTCCAGCAGCTCGGCCAGCCGCAACGGGGTGCGGTCCTCGAACATCGGACCGATGAGCTGCACCCCCACCGGCAGGCCACCGCAGGACCGGCCCGCCGGCACGGCGGTGGCGGGCAGACCCGGCATGGTCGCCAGACCGGCCCAGACGAGCTGGTCGAAGTAGGGGTGGTCGACCCCGTCGACATCGAGCCGCCGTGCCAGCGGATCGGGATCGTGGTCGTGCGGGAACGCCGGAGTCGGCGTGATCGGACACACCACCACGTCGAACTCCGCGAACAACCGCCGCCAGCCCTGCCGGTGCAGCTCACGACGGTGGTCGACCTCGATCCAGTCCCGGTGGCCCAACACCATCCCGCGCAACCGCGCCGCGTCCAGACTCCCGTCCCGCGCATCCAGCCCGGCCGCACGGGCCCGCAGCAACTCGAAGGAGTCGACGGGAAAACGAGCGACCGAACCCGAGAACTGCAACTGCGTGTAGAGCGTGGCGGCCTCGGTCAGATCCGGCAGCAGCGCAGTACGCCGCTCCACACGGGCACCGCCGTCGGCCAGCGCACCGGCCACCCGGTCCACGCCCGCCCGCACAGCGGACCCGGTCGCGATCAGCGGATGCTCGTCGAGCACCAGGACCCGGAAATCACCGAGCCGCCCGTGACGCGCGGGCGGCAACGCCACCTCATACGCCCTGCCCAGCGTCAACGGGTCCGGCCCGGCCATGACGTCGAGCAGGAGCACCAGATCGCGCGCGGTGCGCGCCATCGGACCGACGACGGCGAGATCGGGCTCGACCGGCAACACCGGCTCCGACGGCGCGACCATGCCCCGGGTCGCCGCCAGCCCGCGCGAGGGCTTGTGCGCGTAGACGCCGCAGAAATGCGCCGGAGTGCGCAGCGACCCGGCGAGATCGGACCCGATGGACAACGCGCCGAACCCCGACGCCAAAGCCGCCGCCGACCCACCGGAGGACCCACCCGGCGTGCGACCGTGATCCCACGGATTGACAGTCGTGCCGTAGATCTCGTTGAAGGTCTGGATGTCCTGCAACCCCAACGGCACGTTGGTCTTGCCCAACACCACCGCACCCGCAGCCCGCAACCGCGCCACCTGCACCGCGTCCTCGGCCGGCATCCAGTCCCGGTGCTGCGGCATGCCCCAGGTCGTGGGCAGCCCGGCCACGTCGTAGGACTCCTTGACCGTCACCGGGACACCGAGCAGCGGCCGGACCTCACCACGGGCCCGCGCCCGGTCGGCACCACGCGCGGCCACCCGCGCACGGTCGAAGTCCCGCACGCAGACCGCGTTGACCACCCCGTCGTCCCGCTCGATACGGGAAATCGCCTCATCGGTCAGTTCCACCGAGCTCACGTCACCGGCGCGCAACGCGGCCGTCAACTCCTCGGCCGATCGAAAACCCCATTCCATGAATTCGACCGTAACGGCCTCCGGAGCAAGCCATAAAATGCCATTTCGCGCAACGACGCGGCTCCCGAGAGTCCACACCCCCAGGAGCCGCGCACCGCCCAGTCCCCGCTCAGTCCCGCTTGAGCGAACCATCCGGCACAGCCCGCGCCATGATCTCGTCCACCACCGCGTTCTTCGCATCCGCGTAGTTCTGCACGAACTCCCAATCGCGCGCCGACAACTCCCGCTTCACCGCCTCGTACCGCCCGCGATCGCCCTCATGCGTCCGCAACCAGTCCCGGAACGTCCGCATCCACCGCACCTGCGAGTCCCCGTCCGAGAACACGTGCAGGTTGACGTCCGTGTCCGGCCCCTTGAACAACCGGTGCTCATGCCACTCCGGCTCCCGCACCCGCAACACGTACCCCACCGCCGCCAACGGCGGCACGTACACCGACTCGTCCGACGAATCCGCCACCACCAACAAGACATCGATGATCGGCTTCGCCGCCAACCCCGGCACCGACGTCGACCCCACGTGCTCCAACGCCACCACCACACCACCCAGCGCCGCCCGCACCCGCGCCGCCTCCCGCTCGAACAACCCCGGCCACGCCGGGTCGTACTCCACGACCACCACCCGGCCGTCCAACCGCGCCGGCGGCGCGACGTGAGCCGCCACGATCTCCTCCTCCGTCGACACGAAACGGTCGCCCACCATGACCACCCCTCCGAAAATAGGCAGTCGACCAGAATAAACCAGTCAACCCGGCAGCCGCGACGGATTTCCCACCGCGAACACCTCCCCGTCCCGCCCCACCCGCGCCCGCACCTCATCCGCCACGAACACCAACTCCGCGGGCGACCGGCAACCCCGCACCTCGTCCCACGTCACCGGCGTCGACACCGACGGCACCGCCCGCGCCCGCAACGAGTACGGGGCCACCGTCGTCTTCGCCGGGTTGTTCTGCGACCAGTCGATCAACACCCTGCCCGTCCGCCGCGCCCGCGCCATCGACCACACCACCTCACCAGGCGACTCCGCCGACAACCGCCGCGCCACCGCCTTCGCGTACTCCGCAGTCCGCTCCGGAGAAGACACCCGCACCGGCGCGTACACCTGCAACCCCTTCGCCCCCGACGTCTTCACCACCGGCGACAACCCGTCACCCACCAACACCCCGCGCAACCGCTCCGCCACCCGACAGCACTCCACCACCGTCGCCGGCGCACCCGGATCAAGGTCGAACACCACCAGATCAGGACAGCGCCGCGCCCCCCGCGCACCCACCACCCACTGCGGCACGTGCAACTCCAACGCCGCCAGGTTCGCCAACCACACCAGCGTCGCCAACTCCTCCACCACCACGAAATCCGCGAACTCCGCACCCCGCGACGACCCCGGCGTCCCGATCCGCACCGTCCGCACCCACTCCGGCGCGTGCGACGGCACGTTCTTCACAAAGAACGACCGCCCGCCCACCCCGTCCGGGAACCGCCGCACCGTCAACGGCCGACCCGCCAGGTGGGGGAGCAGCACCGGCGCGATCCGCGTGTAGTAGTCGATCACCTCGGCCTTGGTGAAACCCACCTCCGGGTACAGCACCTTGCCCAGGTTCGTCAGCGTCACCCGCCGCTCACCGACCCGCACCACCGTCCCCTCCACCAACCCGACGCACCTCCTCCGGCACCCGATCCGGCCGCAACCCCCGCCACGTCGGAAACCGCATCCGCCCCTCCGCGGTCCACTGCCGGTGCACCACCTCACCCACCAACACCGGACGTACCCACCGCGCACCCCGCGCCCGCTCCCGGGGCACCTCCGACGAGAACGGCGACCTCGCCACCTCCAACCCCCGCAACCGCTCGGTCAACCCCCGCAACTCCGCATCCCCGAACCCCGTCCCCACCGACCCCACGAACACCAGACCCACCCCGTCCGGCACCCCCAACAACAACGACCCCACCACCCCCGCCCGCTTGCCCCCACCCGGCCGCCACCCGCCGATCACCACCTCCTGCGGCTCCACCTCCGTCACCTTCACCCACCACGCGGACCGCACCCCCGGCACATACCGCGAATCCAGCCGCTTCGCCACCACCCCCTCCAACCCCTGCTCCCGACTCGCCGCCAACACCTCCGCACCCGCACCCGGGAACGACCTCGGCACCAACCAGTGCCGCCCCGCCAACCCCAACCCCTCCAACAACTCCCGCCGCCGCCAATAGGGCAACCCCAACGTCGACACCCCGTCCAGGTGCAGCACGTCGAACACCAGGAACGTCACCGGCACCCGCGCCGCCAACCGCCGCGCCGCCGCCCCGCTCGCGTGCAACCGCTGCTGCAACGCCCCGAAACTCGGCCGCCCACCCGCGAACGCCACCACCTCGCCGTCCAACAACACCTGCGTCGACCCCAACGCCCCACCCAACGCCCGCAACTCCGGGTACACCGCCGTGATGTCGTTGCCCGCCCGCGACACCAACCGCACCCGGCCGCCCTCCACCCGCGCGACCGCCCGCACCCCGTCCCACTTGAACTCGAACGCGTACTCGTCCGACCGCTCCGGCAACCCCGACGACGCCGTCGCCAACATCGGCTCCACCGACTCCGGCAACGCCACCCACCCCGGCCGCACCGCCCCCTGCCGCCGACGCACCATCCAGCCCCGGTCCGAACCCCCGCGCCCCGACGCGCCACCCCGGAAGAACACGAACCCACCCTCGACACGAGACCCGTGCAGCACCACGTCGACCTCGCGGTCACTCCACTTCACCGTCTCGTACCGGCCCCGGTCCCACACGAACACCCGCCCCGCCCCGTACTCGCCCTTCGGGATCACCCCCTCGAACGACGCGTACTCCACCGGGTGGTCCTCCGTGCGCACCGCCAGGTGGATCGTCCCCGGCTCAGCGGGCAACCCCTTCGGCACCGCCCACGACACCAACACCCCACCCCGCTCCAACCGCACATCCCAGTGCAGGCTCGACGCGTGGTGCTCCTGGATCACGAACGTGTCATCAGCGCCATGGGGGAGCAGCGCGCCCACCGCCGGCACCGGCTCCGGCGTCCGCCCCGCGACCCGCTTCCTCCGGTACTCCGACAGGTCCCCGGCCATCCCGCACGCCCTACGCGGGCTTCGCCTTCTTCTTCGCCGAGGCCTTCTCCGGAGCCTTCTCCGACTTCTCGCCCGACTTCGCCCCACCCGACGACTTCGCCGCCGACCGCGACGACGACCGCGACGACTTCGCGGACTTCCCACCCGACTCACCCCGCGACGACCGCGCCTGCTCCACACTGCGCTCCAACGCCGTCATCAAGTCGATCACCTCACCCGGCTCCTCCGGCTCCGGCCGCGCCGGCAACTCCGCACCCTCCGCCTTCGCCTCGATCAACTTCTGCAACGCCACCGTGTAATCGTCCGAAAAACCACCCGGGTCGAACGACCCCGCCATGCTCTCCACCAACGACGACGCCATCCGCAACTCCTGCGGACGCACCTCCACATCCCCGTCCAGAAAATCGAAATCCGGCTTCCGCACCTCATCCGGCCACAACATCGTGTGCATCACCAGCAGGTCGTCCCGAGCCCGCAACATCGCCAACGTCTCCCGCTGCCGAATGGTGATCTTCACCACCGCCAACTGGCCCGACTTCGCCAACGCCGTCCGCAACAACACATAAGGCCGCGCCGCCGCCTTGTCCGGCTCCAGGTAATAGCACTTCTGGAAGAAGATCGGATCGACCTCCTCCGCCGGCACGAACTCCACCACCTCGATCGCGTGATCGGTGCTGACCGGCAGCGTCTCGAAATCCTCATCCTCCAACACGACCAACCGGCCGTCGTCCAACTCGTAGCCCTTCGCGACATCCGCGAACGCCACCTCTTCACCGCACACCTGGCACACCCGCTTGTAACGGATCCGCCCACCGTCCTCGCGGTGCACCTGGTGGAACCGGAAGTCGTGCTCCTCCGTCGCCGTGTACAACCGCACACCGATAGTGACCAACCCGAAGGAAATCGCCCCGCGCCACACGGACCTCATCCCACGTGCGTACCCGCCCCCGACCGATTCCGCACCAGCACGTCACCCGAACGGACCACAACCGCGACCACCCACACCCCCGGACAGCCCCACCACCACACCTACTCCGACACCGACTCCCCACCCTGACCCGGCAACCGCGACAACGACACGTACGTCCGATTCCCCGCCGCCGCCGCACGCCGCTCCCGCGCCGTCGCCTCGATGTAGTTCTGCGACGTCGCCAACGACGCATGCCCCAACAACGCCATGATCTCCGACGCCGACGCCCCGTCCTCCGCCAACCGCGTCGCGAACGTGTGACGCAACGCGTGCAGGTTCGCCCCCGACGGCACCCGGTCGTGCAACCCCGCCCACCGGAAGCACGACCGCACCAGGTACTCCAACCCACCCCGCCCGATCGGCTCCCCGTGCCGATCCCGCAACAACGCCGACCCCCGGTCGAACCGCCCCTGCGGGAACCGCGACCGGCACGACACCAGGTACTGCTCGATGATCCGGTCCATCGCCGGCTCGATCGGCACCGACCGGTCCCGATTCCCCTTGCCCGCCACGTGCAGCCGCCGTTCACCCGGCCGACCCACCACCGACGCCAACGTCAACGTCCGCATCTCCGCCGAGCGCAACCCCGCCACCAGCCCCAGGGCCAACACCAGCACGTCCCGCTCCGGCCACGGGTCACGCCCCTGCCGCGCACCCTCCGCCGCCGCCGTCAACAACCGCTCCGGCGTGTCCTCGCCCCGCAACGGCTTCGGCACCAGGGGAGGGGTCTTCGGCCGCGCCACCGCGCCCATCGGGTTGCCCGGCACCAGGTCCTCCGCGACGCAGAACGTCAGGAACTGGTTCCACGTCGACCAGGCCCGCAACACCGAGCTCTTCGCGTGGGAGTCCGCGAACACCCCGAACGCCGCACGCAGGTTGCCGGAGGTCAGGTGGGCGATCTCCAGCCCGTCCGGGGGAGTGGCGCACACCTCGGCGAGCAACGTGGTGATCCCCGCCAGGTCGCGCCGGTAGGCGGCGGTGGTGTGGGGGGAGTCCTTGCGGGGGCGGCGGGCCAGGAAGAACGACTGCTGAGCGGCGAGAACTCGCATTGGATCTTCATACCGCACCACACCGACAACGCGGAGCGAAGGCGGATCTCCATACCGCTCCCGGCACGCGATATTCAACGGGTGATGGATAATAGCGATTATCCATCAGAAACCCGTCCAGAAGGGTCTGTGGCGGCCTGGGGGTGGGTCGAGTGGGCCCGAACCGTTCGCCGGGGGACCCAACCTCTCCATCGCGTACACGGGACGCCCGTCCGACCGTTCTCCGTGCTGTCGTTGTGCACACGCTGCCGCGCCGGCCGCCCGGTGGCTCGGCAGCCGATGTCGGCGTGCGAACTCAGGTCGCGACGAGCCTCGAAGGCGTCAGGGCGTGATCGTCGGCCGTCAGAGCGTCGGAACGACGTCGTCGGTCCATCCAGCCACACCACCGCCGATACGTCACGTGACGTATCTCAGGCCCCGTCACCAGCCCTTCCCGTAACGCCGATAATCGACATTATGTTAAGTAAAGCGTTCGAGGGGTGCCAGGAGCGGTTCACCACCCCCCTCCACCGCGCCGGTCAGGCCACCCGGTGCCCCTGCTCGCGCAACGCGGCCACGCCGTGGTCCACGACCTCCACTGCGGCGGCGAGTCGGTCCGCGAGCAACGGCTTGGTCTTCGCCCGCGCCTCGTCGAGGGTGTGGAAACCGCTAAATCCGGATTAGTTCGCCTTGGTGGCCGGCAACGGGCGTCACCGACGTCGGCGGTGATGTCGGTTCGACGGGACGACTGCGGCGAGTTACGTCCCCTACTCCCCCGCGACGTTCGCTCAGGTGTTCGATTCGGTGAAGTGCGTGCCCGCTTTGATGTTCGCGAGGGTCGCCACGTAGTGCGGGTTGGCCATGACGCCGAGGATGTTGCCGAACGGGTCGATGACGCTGGCGGTGATGTAGCCGTTGCCGCCGTGGTCCTGTGGGGCCGCATGGAGGGTCGCGCCGAGTTCGCGGAGGCGTTCGAGGGTGGCGTCGAGGTCGTCGACGGCCCAGAAGATGATCTGGCCGGCGGGTCCGTTCTTGACGTCGTGGGTGGCGTAGGCGCTGTTGATGATGCCGAGTTCGTGCTGGTAGTCGCCGATGCGGAATTCGAGGTAGCCGCCGGGGACGCGGTAGTAGGGCTCGGTGCCCAGGAGGCGGCTGTACCAGGCTTCGGCGGCGTCGAGGTCGTCGGCGTAGTAGCTGACGGTGGTGAAGCCTCGCAGCATGGTGGGTCTCCCCCGGTTCGGTGGACCTGGGCTGGTCCGGTGGTGTCTGTTGTGGACCAGTCTGGGTGGTGAAGTGCTCATCTCCTGCGCACTTTTCCGGGGAGACTGCGTGTCATGCGTGCGGATCGTCTGGTGGCGGTGTTGTTGCTGATGCAGTCGCGTGGCCGGGTGACGGCTGCGGAGCTGGCGGCCGAGTTGGAGGTGTCGGTGGCGACGGCGCGTCGGGATCTGGAGGCGTTGTCGGCGGCGGGGGTTCCGGTGTACCCGCAGCCGGGGCGTGGTGGTGGGTGGCGGTTGGTGGGTGGGGCGCGGACGGATCTGTCGGGGTTGTCGGCGGCTGAGGCGCAGGCGTTGTTCTTGTTGGTGGGGCCTGCGGCGGCGGTGTCGGGTGAGGTGAAGGCGGCGTTGCGGAAGTTGGTGCGGGCGTTGCCGGAGACGTTCCGGGCCGGTGCGGAGGCGGCGGCGGGTGCGGTGGTGCTGGATGCGGCGGGGTGGGGGCGGGAGGGTTCGGGGCGGTCGGGGGTGGTGGAGGTGTTGCAGGGTGCGGTGGTGCGGCGGCGGAAGGTGCGGTTGACCTATGTGAAGCGGTCGGGTGAGTCGTCGGTGCGGGTGGTGGATCCGTTGGGGTTGGTGGAGAAGGGGGACGTCTGGTACCTGGTCGCGGGTTCGGGGGTGGGGCGGCGGACGTTCCGGGTGGACCGGGTGGTGGAGGTGGTGGTGACCGGGGAGGAGGCGGTGCGGCCGGAGGGGTTCGAGTTGTCGGCGGCGTGGGACGTGGTGGTGGCGGAGGTGGAGGGGCGGCAGGGGGCGTCGGTGGCCGTGGTGGTGGTGCCGGCGGGGTTGGTGTCGGTGTTGCGCGCCCAGTTCGGGCGGCATTGCGAGGTGGTGGGGGTGGTCGGGGGGCGGGCTCGGGTGCGGGTGTCGGCTCCGTCGCCGTTGATGATCGCGCAGCACTTGGCGGGGTGGGGTGCGGTGGTGGAGGTGGTGGAGTCGGAGGGGGTGCGGGTGGAGTTGGCGCGGTTGGGTGCGGAGTTGGTGGCGCGTCACGGGGTGTGAAGGTGGTCGCGGATGCGGTGGTGCAGGGGTTTGTCGGTGATGGCTTGGAGGGCGAGCTCGACGAGTTGGCTGAGGGGGTAGGGCAGTTCGGCGTCGAGTTGGCGGGCGGCGGCGGTGGTGGCGTTCCACTCGGCGTGGAGGGTGGGCAGCAGGGTTCGGGTGTGGTCGGTGAGGTGGACGATGCGGTGGCGGGCGTCGGTGCCGGGGTGGAGTTCGACGAGGCCGTCGCGGCGCATCTGGTTGGCGGTCTGGCTGATCGCGGAGTGGGTGATGCCGATGGTGGTGGCGAGTTGGCGGATGGATTGGGGGCCGTGGGTGTCGACGATGCGGATGATCGGGGTGTAGCGGGGTCGGAAGTCGGGGAGGCCGAGGTCGGTGTAGGTGCGGGTGACGTCGCCTTCGAGTTGGTCGAGGAGGTGTCGCAGGCGGGTGCCGAGGTAGTCGGTGGTGGGGTTGTCGTCCACTCCCCTAATGTAACAGCGCTGTTGTAGTGTGTGCTGTCCGGTGACGGGCCGACTGGTGGGGGTGGTGGCGGTGTACCCGGAGATCGAGCCGTACGAGCACGGGATGCTCGACGTGGGTGACGGGAACCTCGTGTACTGGGAGGTGTGCGGGAACCCGGAGGGCAAGCCGGTGGTGTGCCTGCACGGCGGGCCGGGCACGGGCTGCTCCCCCGTCGTGCGCCGGGAGTTCGACCCGTCGGCGTACCGGATCGTGTTGTTCGACCAGCGCGGGTCGGGGCGCAGTCTGCCGCACGCGGCCGATCACGACACGGACCTGTCGGTGAACACGACGGCGCACCTGGTGCGCGACATCGAGGCGTTGCGGGAGCACCTGGGTGTGGAGCGGTGGATGGTGTTCGGCGGTTCGTGGGGGTGCGTGCTGGGGTTGCACTACGCGGAGCTGTTCCCGGCGCGGGTGACGGAGATCGTGATGGTGGCGGTCACCTCGGGCCGGTATTCGGAGATGGAGTGGCTCTACGGCGGGTTGGGGCAGTTCTTCCCGCAGGAGTACGACCGGTTCCGGCGGGGTGCGCCGGAGGGGTCGGTGGACCTGGTGGCGGCGTACTGCGCGTTGTTGAACGACCCGGATCCGGCGGTGCGGCAGAAAGCGGCGGACGACTGGTGCGCCTGGGAGGGGTCGATCGTGTCGTTGGACCCGGATTACTCGCCGGGGCCGCGCGCGTCGGATCCCCGGTGGCGGCACGCGTTCGCGCGGATCACGGCGCACTACTTCCACCACCGGGCGTGGTTGGAGGACGGGCAGGTGTTGCGGGACATCGGCCGGTTGCACGGGATCGCGGCGGTGCTGGTGCACGGCCGGTTGGATCTCCAGGGGCCGTTGCGGGCGGCGTGGGAGCTGGATCGGGCGTGGCCGGACGCGGAGTTGGTGGTGGTGCATGGTGCGTCGCACAGCGTCCAGGACGACGGGATGATGGCGGCGGTGTTGGCGGCGACGGACAAGTTCGCGCATCGCCGGTAGCGCGTGGCGGGCGTTAGTCGGGTCGCCAGATGTGGGTGGTGCGGTGGTCGGTGCCTTCGAGGTCGTGCTCGACGGGCACGCGGTAGGTGGCGACGTGGTGGAAGCCGTCGCGGGGGCGGTGGGCGCGTTGGGGGTCGCCGACCAGGACGGTGGCTCCCCGGTGGTGGGCGCGGCGCAGGAAGGGCAGGACGCGGGCGGTCATGTCGCGGTCGTAGAAGACGTCGCCGGCGAGGACGACGTCGTGGGTGGGGTCGGTGTCGAGCAGGTCGGCGATGACGATGTCGAGGGTGACGTGGTTGGCGTCGGCGTTGAGGGCGATGGCGGTGCCGGCGGCGGGGTCGACGTCGTTGGCGGTGACGGTGGCGGCACCGGTCGTGGCGGCGGCGATGGCGACGAGCCCGGAGCCGGCGGCGAGGTCGAGGACGGTGCGGCCGGCGACGAGGTCGGGGTGGTCGAGCAGGTGGCGGGCCAGTGCTTGGCCGCCTGCCCAGGGGAAGGCCCAGAAGGGCGGGTCCGGCCGGCCGGTGCTCTCCCAGAGCGCGGTGATGTCGGTGGCGGTGTGCAGGAGGATTTCGGGCGCGAGCGGGACGGGCCGGGCGGTGGTGTGGTGGTGGACGAAGTCCCGCACGGTCAGGCCGCGCCCGCCTGGCGGGGTTCGTCGAGGTCGCGGCACAGGGTGTCGAGGGAGAGCCCGACGGCGTCGGCGAGGGCGGCGACGGTGAAGAAGGCGGGGGTGGGGATGCGGCCGCGTTCGATCTTGCGGAGGGTTTCCACGGAGATGCCGGCGGCGGTGGCGACCTGGACCATGCTGCGGTCGCCGCGGGCCCGGCGGAGGGTTTCGCCGAGGCGTTCGCCGCGGGCGTGCTCTGAGGGGGTGAGTGGTTGGCGCACCATGCTGTGATAGTAATACCGGTATAACTATCACGGTAAGGAGCACTCTGGTGATCGAGCTCAAATCCCCCGCGGAGCTGGACGCGATGCGCGTGGCCGGCCTGGTCGTGGCCGACGCGCTGGCCGCGGTCCGCGAGCACGCCCGGGTCGGGATGTCGCTGCTGGACCTCGACGAGGTGGCCGCCGGGGTCATCCGGGGCGCGGGCGCGGGCTCGTCGTTCCTGGACTACCAGCCCACGTTCGCGACCACCCCGTTCCCCGGCTACATCTGCGCGTCGGTCAACGACGTGATCGTGCACGGCATCCCGACCGGGTACCGGCTGCGCGAGGGCGACCTGGTCAGCATCGACTGCGGCGCGCACGTCGACGGGTGGCACGGCGACGCGGCGATCAGCTTCGTCATCGGCCGGGCCGACCCGGCGGACCTGGCGCTGATCGAGACCGCGGAGCGCGCGCTGGCGGCGGGGATCGCCGCGGCCGTGCCGGGCGCGCGGATGGGCGACGTGTCGGCGGCGGTCGGCCGGATCGGGCGGGCGGCGGGGTACGGGATGCCCTCGGACTTCGGCGGGCACGGGATCGGCCGGGCGATGCACGAGTCGCCCGGCGTGCCGAACGAGGGCAGGCCGGGACGGGGGCTGACGTTGCGGGCCGGGATGGCGATCGCGATCGAGCCGATGTTCCACGCGGGCGGGCGCGACAAGTACTACGAGGCCGAGGACGGCTGGTCGCTGCTCACCGCCGACGGCAGCCGGGCGGCGCACGTCGAGCACTCCGTGGCCGTCACCGACGACGGCCCGCGCGTGCTGACCGCACCCCGCCTGCCCGCCGTGGCGGTCACGTCCTGACAGGCCCGTGACCGCCGGCGCGGGCCGCCCGGCCCGGTCCTGCTTCCGGTCCGGGTACCGGCGGGGGAATGGCCGGCGTCGGTCCGTCGCCGGTCACAGCCCGCCGGCGACGCGCAGGATCGCGCCGGTGGTGAAGGAGGCCTCGTCGCCGAGCAGCCAGGCGATCGCGGCGGCGATCTCGTCGGGCTGGCCGGCTCGGCCCAGGGGGATGGCGGGTGCGACGCGGTGCGGGCGGTCGGGGACGCCGGACAGTTCGTGGATTCCGGTGTGCACGGTGCCCGGGGCGACGGCGTTGACGCGGATCCCCCTCGGTCCGAGTTCCTTGGCCAGGCCGATGGTCATGGCGTCGACCGCCGCCTTGCTCGCCGCGTAGTGCACGTACTCCCCCGGGCTGCCCAGGGTCGCCGCGGCCGAGGAGACCGACACCACCGCCCCGCCCGCCACCAGGTCCTGGGCCGCGCGGCGGGCGCACAGCAGCGCGCCGAGCACGTTGACCTCCACCACCCGGCGCAGGTCGGTCACGGCGGTGTCGGCCAGCGGGCCCACCGGGCTGGTGATGCCGGCGTTGACCACCACGCCGGTGATCTGCCCGAGCGTGGCCGCCGCGGTGAACAGGGCGTCGACGTCCTCGGGCGAGGAGACCTCGACCCGCACGGCGAGGCCGCCGACCTCGGCCGCGAGCCGTTCGGCCTCGTCGGCCGCCGCGCGGTAGCCGATCACCACCCGGTGGCCCGAGGCGGCCAGCCTGCGCACGGTCGCCGCGCCGATCCCCCGGCTCCCGCCGGTCACCACCGTCAAGCGTTCAGCCACGCCACGACCTCCGCTTCCACCACGTCCAGCCGCGAGGTGAGCATGTGCGGCAGCTCCGGCACGTCGACCAGCCGGGAACCCGGCACGGTGGCGTGCAGGCGCTCTTGCGCGGAGCGGAACGCGGGGTACTCGTGCTCGCCGCGCACCACCAGCAGCGGGGCGGTGAGCCGCTCCGCGCGGGCGAGCACGTCCAGCGGCTCGACGGCGGCGGTCGACGCCGGCGTCCAGTCGTAGGAGTCCAGCAACCCGGCGTCGAGGGAGGCCTGGAGGACCGCCTGGGCGCTCACCGCCGGGTTGACCACCGCGACGCGACGCACCGGCACGGCGTCGCCGACGGCGGTCAGCAGCGCGATGTGCCCGCCGGCCGAACCGCCCACCACGTCGACGGGGCCGTCGTCGCAGCCCAGCCCGGCGCGCAACGCCGCCACCACCGGCCCGACGGCGGCCACGCCCGAGGTGACGACGGAGGCGTAACCGTCGGCCAGGGGGTCGCCGTCCTGGCGGCTCGCGGCCAGCGGCAGGTAGACCCGCCACGCGTCCACGCCGGCCAGGGGCAGCGCCCGCGCCATGTCCTGCGGTGTGCCGGGTTCGCCCATCAGGTGCCACACCAGCACCAGTCGCCGCCCGGACTGTGGTGGCAGCGCCACGTACGGCACCCCGGCGGCGGTCCCCTTGATCGTCATACCCGGGAATCTACGACCCCCGCGCTATACTCGTGTCCGGATATACGGAAGCGAGCATCCCCGTGCCCAAGCCCTACCGCCGGACGAACCCGCTGGCCCTGGCCGTGCTGGGCCTGCTGCGGGAACGCGACATGCACCCCTACGAAATGGCGTCCACCCTGCGCGAACGCCACCAGGAAGGCAGCGTCAGACTCACCTACGGCTCGCTCTACACCGTGGTCGACGCGCTGCGCTCGCACGGCTTCATCGACGCCGCCGGGACCACCCGCGAAGGCAACCGCCCCGAGCGCACCGTCTACGCGCTCACCGACACCGGCCGCGCCGAACTGCACGACTGGCTGCGCGACCTCATCGCCGTGCCCGCCAAGGAGTACCCCCGGTTCGAGGCGGGGGTCGCGCTGATCGGGCTGCTGCCGCCCGACGAGGCCGCCGCGCTGTGCGAACGCCGCGCCACCGCCCTCGACGAGCACATCACCGCGCTCGACACCGTCAAGACCGACCTCGCCGCGCTCGGCCTGCCCCAGCTCGCCCGGATCGAGCTCGACTACCGCCAGGCGGTGCTGCGCGCCGAACGCGACTGGACCCGCTGGTTCGCCGAGGCCGCCCGCGCGGGCACCCTCGGCGGCCACGACTTCTGGGTCGACCTGCACCGCGGCGACGCCCTCGGCCACCTCCGCGACACCCCGCCGACGAGATCGCCCGCGGGCTGACCGCCCGGCTCGCCGCCGAACTCGCCACCGAGTTCGGCGTGCGCGGCCACCCCGACGACCGGTGACCTGCGCCGTCACGACGCGTGCCGCTCCCGGTGCCGGGCCACCTGCAACCGGTTCGCGCAGCGCGTCGTGCAGTACCGCCGCCGGCCGTTGCGGGAGGTGTCCACGTAGACGGTCCCGCACCCCTCCCGCCCGCAGCGGCCCAGCCGGTCCGGCTCCTCGCACACCACGTGCGCCAGGCCCGCCGCGGTGAACGCCCGCACCCGGACCAGGGTCGACGCGGTCTCCGGCGCGAAGTGCAGGTGCGGCGGGCGGTCGTCGTGGATCGAGATGTAGGGACGGGCGGCGGTCTCCGCGAGCAGCGCGTTGAGGTGCGCCACCCGGTCGATGCCGCCCGCGAACACCGGTTCGAGGCGGCGCGCCCACGCCGAGAGCCGGCCGGCCTCGGCCGCGGTGAGCGTGCCCACCGGCTTGTAACGCTGCGCGCGCAGCACCGCCACCAGGTCTTCCGGGGTGGCGGACGGGGCGGCGTTGACCAGGGCGGCGGCCAGTTGCGCGGCCGTCCCGCCGTAAGGGTTGAAATGCACTGAACCATGACAGCACGCTGGTCGGTGTGATCACCAGGTGCCCCTCCTGCGGCTGGCCCGCCACCGACCCCGCCTACCCGGCCTCCACCCACGGCCGCGTGTCCTACGTGCGCTGCGTGTGCGGGGTGTGGCTGGTGCTCGACGCGGGCCGGGTGGTGGCGACGGCCGGCGGGCCGAAGGTCGGCTAAGGTCCCCTTTTCGTGACCACCCGCCGTGAACTGCTGTGCGACACCGTGATCTCCGTCCTGGCCGCCGAGGGCGGTCGAGGGCTCACGCACCGCGCGGTGGACCGGGGCGCGCAGGTGCCCGAGGGGACCACGAAGAACTACTTCCCCACCCGGGAGTCCCTGCTCCAGGCCGCCGCCGGGCGGATGACCGACCTGCACGCCGAGGCCGTCGCCCGGCTGGCGGCCACCACCCCGCAGGACATCTCCCCCGCCGAGGTCGCCGAGCTCTACCCCGCGCTGCTGCGCCGCGCGGTCGGCGACGACCCCACCCAGCTCCTCGCCATGGTCGAGCTCTACCTGGAGGCCGTGCGCCGGCCCGGGGTGCGCGAGGCGCTCGGGCGGATGGTGGTGTCCAACGCCGAAGCCGGCGCGGACCTGCACCGGGCCGCCGGGCTGCCCTCCTCGGCGCGCGACGCCGGGCTGCTCGACGCCTACTTCCTCGGCATCGCGGTGTCCCTGCTCGCGCTGCCCGCCGACGCGCTGCGCGCCACCGGCCTGGACGACCCCTACGCGCTGGGGCTCGGGCTGTTCCGGGCCGCCGTACCCGACCCCGCCCGCGACCGCCCCGCCTGCCGGCCCGACGACCAGGTCCAGGCCGGCTAGACCCGGGCGGGCCGAACCCCGGCCCGGTACCGCACCATCGGCGGCAGCGCCGTCAGTGCAGCGCCGTCAGTGCAGGACGCGGTGCCCGTAGCGGACACCGCCGAACTCCGCCGCCTCGCCGATCAACGCCGAGTTCACGTCCGTCCGGCCCCGGAACCAGCACCCGGAGAAGACCGCGTCCTGGTGGAACACCACCTCGCCGAACAGGGCCCGGCCGCCGAAGAACACCCCCGCGAAGTCCGCCGACCCGCCGAACTCGGCCCGCCGCAGGTCCGCCCGCCCGGAGACCTTCGAGGCCCGCAACCGCGCCTCCCCCGCCACGTGCACCCCCGCGAACGCCAGGTTCCCGGTGAACACCGCCGACGCGAACGACGCCGAGCGCGCGAACAGCGCGTCGGTGACCACCGCGTGCCGCAGGAACCGCGCCCCGTCGAACACCGCCTCGCCGGTCACCGTCATCGCCGCGAACCGGGCGTCGCCGACGAACACCGCCCCGGTGAAGTCGATCCCGCCCACCCGGCAGCCCGACAGGTCGAAGTCCACCAGGATCGCGCCCGCCGCGTGCACGTCCATCCCGGGCCAGTAGTCCTCGCCCGGCCGCAGGTGCGCCACCAGCTCCCGCTGCACCGCCGTGCGCCACGGCGTGTCCAGGCCCCGGCTCACCCCGCCGCGCAACGCCGCCAGCCACGTGTCCACCACGTCCTGGCGGCGGCGCGGCAGCGTGCGGCCGATGTCGGCGAGCAGCAGCAGACCTTCGCGCTCGCCCGCCCGGAACCGGCGGTTGGCCTCCCGCCACACCGACACCGGCGTCGGCCCGCCCCCGGTGCGGCGGCGCGCGTGCTCGTCGAGCAGCGTGTCGGCCTGGGACCGCCGGTGGTGCCGCACCACGACGGCGGCGACCACCAGCGCGACCACCAGCCACATGACCCACGTCGGCATGACACCGATCATGCCCTGACCGGGCACGTCGGCGGAGGTGGTCCACCTCACCGCTTCGGAACCGGCACGGCGGGCCCGGCACCGCGACCGGCTCCGCGCGTCCCCGGCCCACCCGGCCCGTCGCTGCCCTAGGGTGCCGCCATGGACCTGACCGACGCGTGCTTCGCCGGAGCGGCCCGGCAAGCCGATCTGCTGCGCGCGGGCGAGCTGGCCTCCCACGACCTGGTCGCCGAGTGCCTGCGCCGCATCGACCGGTACGACCGGGACCTCAACGCCTTCCGCGTCGTGTTCGCCGAGCAGGCCCTCGACGCCGCGCGCCGCGCCGACGCCCGGCGCGCCGCCGGCGAGGACGCCCCGCTGCTCGGCGTGCCCGTCGCGGTCAAGGAAGACCTCGCCGTCGCCGGCCTGCCCACCACCACCGGCACCTGCGCGGTCGACCGGCCCGCCGACGCCGACTCCCCCGCCGTCGCCCGGCTGCGCGCCGCCGGGGCCGTGCTGGTCGGCCGCACCCGGATGCCCGAGCTCGGCCTGTGGCCGTTCACCGAGAGCAGTTGGGCCGGCGCGACCCGCAACCCGTGGTCGGCCGCGCACTCGCCGGGCGGGTCCAGCGGCGGGTCCGCCGCCGCCGTGGCCGCCGGGCTGGTCGGGGCCGCGCTCGGCACCGACGGCGCGGGCTCGGTGCGCATCCCGGCCGCGTGCACGGGGCTGTTCGGGCTCAAACCCCACCGCGACCACGTGCCGCTGGACCGGCCGGTGTGGACCGGGCTCGTCGCCGCCGGCCCCCTCACCCGCCACGTCCGCGACGCCGCGCTGCTGCTCGACGTCCTGGCCCCCGGCCACGGCCACAGCGCCGCCGTCGCCGAGGACCCGCGCCCGCTGCGAATCGCGGTCTCGCTGCGCCCCTGGGGACCCGGCATCCCGATCACCGGCGAGGTCCGCGCCGCCGTCCTGGACACCGCCGGACTGCTGACCGACCTCGGCCACGAGGTCACCCGCCTGGACCCGCCGATGCACGACCTGGCCGGCTCCACCGGGTTCGCCGCCCGCTACCTGCACTGCGCCGCCACGACCGCCGCCGAACTCGACCACCCCGAACGGCTCGACCGGCGCACCCGGCAGGCCGCCGCCCTCGGCCGCGCCCTGCCCGCCCGCGCCGTGCGCGCCGCCCTGGACCAGGCCGCCGGGCTCACCGCCCACGCCAACCGGGTCTTCGCCGACCACGACCTGCTGCTCACCCCCGTGCTCACCCGGCCGCCGCTGCGCGTCGACGAGTGGCGGCGGCGCGGCACCGTGCCCGCGCTGCTCGCCGCCGCCCGGCTGACCACGTTCCTGCCGCTGTGGAACATCGCGGGCAACCCGGCCGCCGCCGTCCCCGCCGGGCACACCCGCGCCGGCCTGCCGCTGGCCGTGCAGCTCGTCGGCCCCGCCCACGGCGAGAACACCGTCCTGGCCGCCGCCGCCCAGCTCGAACGCGCCCGCCCCTGGACCGACCGCCGCCCCCCGGGCCACACCGGCTGACCCCGGCACACCCGGGGACCGGACACCGCGACGGACACCGCTCGGTCAGCCCTCGCGCGCCGCCACCCGCGCCAGCAGGTCCGCCACCACGTCCGGGTCACCCGCCGCGCGCACCTGCGCCAGCACGTCCTCGCGCACCGCCGGCCATCCGCCGATCCCGGCCGCCAGCGCCCGCAACCGCTCGTAGGTCTCCGGCGACGGCCACGCCAGGAACGCGCGACGCCGCCAGCCCAGGGCCCGCTCCCGCCACCCCAGCCGCAGGCACTCGTCCACCGCCAGGTCCACCAGCCGCGACGCCGCGCCGCGCCCGCCGGTCGCCCGCAGGCCCCGCCCGACCCACTCCAGCGCCTCCTCCACCCGGCCGGCGTCCCGCAGCACCGTCGCCACCTGGAGGTAGTGCCACCCCGAGGACAGGTCCCGCGCCAGCACCAGCACCTGGAGGTCCACGTCGCCGACGTGCTCGGCCAGCTCCTCCATCACCCGCAGCAGCGCCCACCGCTCCCGGTCGTAGCGCCCGGTCCGGCCGAACCCGATCACCGGCAGCTCCGAGAACCGCGCCACCGCCTCGTCCCGGTAGCGGGCCAGGCCCTGCGCGCCCAGCGCCGCCGCGTACGGGGCCAGCCGCACCTCGGGCGGCTCGGCGAAGCCGGTCTGCACGTGCAGCAGCCAGTCCGCCAGGGCCGTCGGCGAGGGCGGGTCCGACCCGCACGCCACCGCGTGCAGGTCCAGCACCCGGTCCACCAGCTCGGAGAGCGCCGCCCGGTGCGCCCGGTGCCGGCTCGCGCCCGCCACGAGCAGCTCCGCGACCTCCTCGACCACCCGCCGCGCACCCGGACCCGCGAGCACCACCCCCGACAGGTCCGCCACGGCCGCCGTCAGCCCGTCCCAGCGCTCGGCCCACGTCACGTTGGACCGGTCCAACCAGAAATTCACTCGATCGGGTAACGGGGGCACCGGCACATCCAACCGCACCGACCCCCGGGGCGGCGATGCTCCACCCCGGGGTCGGCCGTGACCGGTGCCCCGACGCGCGAAAGGGGCGATCGGCCGCGAACCGGCCGATCGCCCCCCACGCTCGGACAACGCGGAAAATCCGCGACGAACGCGAAAACTACTCCTGCGACGGGCGCGGCGACCCCGCCCCGCCCGACAGCGCGTCACCCGGTCGGACCTCGCCCGAGTGCGCACCGGCGATCCCCGCCACGCCCGGCCCGCCGGTCAACCCGGCCCGCTCGACACCCGGCTCCACCGGCGCGGGCCGGTGCCCGCCCAGCGGGCTGGGCACCTCCTGCCGCGCCACGGCCTCGGCCGCGCGCACCGCCTCGGCCACCGCCGGGTCCGGCGCGGTGTCGAACCAGTCCGCCACCGACGGGTCGTCCTCCTCCGGCGCGGAGCGCGGCGGCTCGTCGGCCGGCGGCTCGTAGCGGAAGACGCCGTCCTCGCCGGGCGCGCCCAGCATCCGCGCGAAACCCTCCAGCGCCTTGCCGTAGTCCGAGGGCACCAGCCACACCTTGTTCGCGTCGCCCTGCGCCATCTGCGGCAGCGTCTGGAGGTACTGGTAGGCCAGCACCTCCGGGGTCGGCTTGCCCGCCTTGATCGCCGCGAACACCTTCTCGATCGCCTTGGCCTGGCCCTGCGCCTGGAGGTAGCGGGCGGCCCGCTCACCCTGCGCCTTGAGGATGCGGGACTGCCGCTCGGCCTCGGCGGAGAGGATCGCCGCCTGCTTCGCGCCCTCCGCCGAGAGGATCGAGGCCTGCTTCTGGCCCTCGGCCGACTTGATCGCCGACTCCCGCTGGCCCTCGGCGGTCAGGATCATCGCGCGCTTCTCCCGGTCCGCGCGCATCTGCTTCTCCATCGAGTCCTGGATCGAGGGCGGCGGGTCGATCGCCTTGAGCTCCACCCGCGCCACCCGGATGCCCCAGCGCCCGGTCGCCTCGTCCAGCACCCCGCGCAACTGGTTGTTGATCTGGTCGCGGGAGGTCAGCGTCTCCTCCAGGCTCATCCCGCCGACCAGGTTGCGCAGCGTCGTGGTCGCCAACTGCTCCACGCCCACGATGTAGTTGGAGATCTCGTACACCGCCGCGCGCGGGTCGGTCACCTGGAAGTACACGACGGTGTCGATGGACACCGTCAGGTTGTCCTGGGTGATCACCGGCTGCGGCGGGAAGGACACCACCTGCTCGCGCAGGTCGATCCGGGCCCGCACCCGGTCGAAGAACGGGAACAGGATGTTCAGGCCGGGTGCGGCCGTCGTCCGGTAGCGGCCCAGCCGCTCGATCACCGCGGCCGTCGCCTGCGGGATCACCAGCACCGACTTGACGGTGACGACCAGCACGAACAACACCAGGACCGCGACGACGATCAACGTGGTGGTCAACTCAAATTCCGTCCCTTCCCACTCAGGACCCGGACATCACCACGGCGGTCGCGCCCGAGATCTCGACAACTGTGACTTCCGCGCCGGGTTCGAGGACCGTGTGGTCCAGCGACCGCGCCGACCACACCTCGCCACCGATGCGCACCCTACCGCCGTGCGCGTCCACAGTGGACACCACGATCGCGGTGCCGCCCACCAGCGCCTGCACGCCCGACTTGAGCTCGTGCCCGGCGGTGAGCCTGCGCTTCAGCGCCGGCCGCGCGCCCGCGATCAGGCCCAGCGCGGCCACGCCGAACGCCACCGCGGCGAGCACCTCGCCCGCGCCCAGCGCCGACACCCCCGCCGCGCCCAGCGCGGCGGCACCGAGCATGACCAGCACGAAATCGCCCGACAGGATCTCGGCGGCGATCAACAGCACCCCGAGCACCAACCAGATCAACGCGGCCACGCGACCATCCTCGCACTTCGGGAGCGCGGGCAGGTCACGAACGATCGAGGTCCGGCTCGGTGACGAAGTCGATCAGCCGCTCCACCGCGCCGATCAGCGGTGTCTCCAGGTCCCGGAAACCCGCCACGGCGGCCAGCACCCGCCGCCAGCCCTCCCAGGTCTCGCCCCAGCCCAGCGCCGCGCAGACACCCTCCTTCCACGGCGTGCCGCGCGGCACCACCGGCCACGCCGCGATCCCCACCGAGGCCGGTTTCACCGCCTGCCAGATGTCCACGTACGGGTGGCCGGTGACCAGCACGTGCGGGTCGCGGACCTCGGCGACCAGCCGCGACTCCTTCGACCCCGCCACCAGGTGGTCCACCAGCACGCCCAGCCGGCGGCGCGGCCCGGTGCCGAACTCCTCGACCCGCCCGGCCAGCACGTCCACACCGTCCAGCGGCTCCACCACCACGCCCTCGACCCGCAGGTCGTGGCCCCACACCCGCTCCACCAGCTCGGCGTCGTGCAGGCCCTCGACCCAGATCCGGCCGTCGCGGGCGGTCCGGGCGCGCAGCCCCTCGACCTTCACCGAACCCGACGCCGACACCGCGCGGCCCGGTGCGGGCGCGGCCACCGGCCGGACCAGCGTGACCGGCCGGCCGTCGAGCAGGAACCCGGCGGGCAGCAGCGGGAACAGCCGCTCGCGGCCGTGCCGGTCCTCCAGCACCACCCCGCCGTGCTCGAAGCGCACCACCTCGCCGCAGAACCCCGACGCGGGGTCCTCCACCACCACGCCCGGCTCGGCCGCGACCTCCGGCACCTTCCGCTTCTTCGGCCCCGCCAGCACGTCCCGCCCGTAGTCCTGTGATCGCACGAGCCGCGACGCTAGCCGCTCACCCGGTCGGATGACCCGCAGGCGCGCCGTCCGCGCCGAAGCCGGGCAGGAACACCTTGAGCACCTCGCACCACGCCGCCGCCCGCGCCACGTCGACCACGCCCTCCAGCGCCGCCAGCCCGGTGTCCCAGTCGGGGGCGGCGAACACGAAATCGGCCGCGTCGAACGCCGCGTCGCCCGCACACGGTCGAGGGTCGATCGCCACCAGACCCCGCTCGCCGGCGTCGAGCACGTTGCCGAAGTGCAGGTCGCCGTGCAGCAGCACGGCGGGCACCGGGTCGCGCGCCAACTCCGTCGCCGCCGCGTGCGCCGCGGAGTAGTCGCCCGGCTTGGTCCGCGCCGCCAGCGCGTACATGTAGTCCACCCGGCCGGCCAGCGGCAGGATCCCCCCGGGGGCGGGGATGTGCAGCGCGGTCAGCACCTCCAGGTACTCCGGCCCGTAGGCGGCGGGCGTGCCCGGCTCCAGGCCCTCCAGCAGCAACGCGCCGGCCGCCACGTCCTGCGCCAGCAGCGCCACCACCCGGGGCACGGCCTCCCACGCGTGCAGCGCGGCGGCCTCCTCGGCGGCGATCTCCGGGTCGGGGGTCAGCTTCAACACCACGGCGGCGCTGCCGCGCCGGCACAGCAGGGTGTGGGAGCTCCGGCCGCCGGACAGCTCCCGCTCCGGCTCCAGCCCCCACCGCGCGCACAGCGCGGCCACCAGGTCCGGCAGGTCCGCCAGCCACGGCCGCACCCCCGGCCCGAACCGCTTCACCAGGCGGGTCTCCACCGTCGAGGTCACCGCCGCGACCCTAGGCGTCGAGGCGGAGGATGAACTCCTCGACGTCCTCGCCGCGCCCCTCGGCGAATCCGACGTCCTCGCCCACGGCGAGGAACCCGCACTTGGCCAGCACCCGCAGCGACCCCAGGTTGTCCACCGCGGCCCGCGCGTAGAGCGGGCGCACCGGGTCCAGCGCCAGGTACCCGCTCAGCGCCGCCGTGGCCAGGCCCAGCCCCCAGTGGGCGCGGTCGACCCAGAACGACACCTCGGGCTCGCCGAAGCGGCTGGACCGCGCCACGTGGCCCACCACCCGGCCGTCGAACTCGATCGTGCGGGCCACCACCGCGTTGTCGGCCAGGATGCGCGCCCAGCGCGCCAGGAACGCCTGCCGGTCGGCGGGGTCGGCCGCGCCGAACGCCGCCATGCGGTTGGCCTCGGGATCGAGCTGGTGCTCGAAGAACACCGGCACGTCGGCCTCGGTCACCTCGCGGAGTCGCACGCTGCTCACCCGGTCGATTAGACCACCGCCGCGCCCCCGGCGGCGGCATCGGCGGTCAGAACGCCGGCCACGGTATCGACGGCCACTCCTGGGACGGTTCGGGGTACACGCCCGCCGCCAGCAGCTTGTCCACCCGCTCGGCCAGCGCGCGGACCTCCGCGCGGGTCAGGTGCTCGTGCAGGCTCTCGCCCACCGCGCCGGCCAGCCCCGACCGCAGCCGGCGCAGCGCCTCCACCGCGTCCCCCGGCAGCGCCTCGCCCAGCCACCCCCACAGCACCGTGCGCAGCTTGTCGTCGGAGTGCAGGCAGATGCCGTGGTCCACGCCGTAGACCGCGCCGTCGTCGGAGTGCAGGACGTGGCCGCCCTTGCGGTCGGCGTTGTTCACCACCGCGTCGAACGCCGCCATCAGCCGCACCCTCGGGTGGTCGGCGTGCACCAGCACCGCCGGGTCGCCGAACCGGTCGTGCGCGCGCAGCACCGGCAGCCACCCCGGGCGCACCTCGTCCACCGGGACGATGTCGACCAGGTCGTCGTTCTCCCGGGTCTCCACCCACAACTGCACCATGCCCGACCCGAACGGGCCGGCCCGCAGCACCGTGGGCGGCACCAGCCCGAACCCGGCCGCCTCCGACACCAGGTAGGCGGCCACCTCGCGGCCCGCCAGCGTGCCGTCGGGGAAGTCCCACAGCGGGCGCTCGCCGCGCACCGGCTTGTACACGCACCGGGCGCTCATCCCGTCCAGGCCGATCGTGCACAGCAGCGTCGCGTTGGAGGCGTCGACCAGCCTGCCCCGGACCTCCATCCGGCCCCGGCCGAGCAGGTCCAGGACGCCCTCGTCACCGGGCCGCACGCCGCGGCTCAGCTCTCGTCCGCGCGCCGGTAGCCGTTCTGCCTGGGGCAGACGTGGCCCTCGGGGTCCAGCGGCTCCGAGCACAGCGGGCACGGCTTGCGGCCCGCCCGCACCACCCGGTCGGCGCGGTCGGCGAACGCCCGCGCCTCCCCCGGCGAGAGGAACACCCGGACCGCGTCCGGGCCCTCCTCGGTGTCGTCGAGGACCACGGCCTCGTCGACCTCCTCCTCGGTGATCGCGAGCAGCTCGATGACCACCGCGCGGGACTCGGCGTCCCAGCCCAGCCCCATCGTGCCGACCTTGAACTCCTCCTCGACCGGCGGCGTGAGGGGTTCGGTGTCCCGGAGGTCGTCGGGGACCTCCTCGGGGACCTCCGCGCCGAACCGCCGGTGCACCTCCTCCAGCAGCGAGCCGATGCGCTCGGCGAGGACGGCGACCTGTTGCTTCTCCAGCGCCACGCTGACCAGCCGGGCCTCCTCGGAGGCCTGGAGGTAGAACGTGCGCTCGCCAGGTTGCCCGACGGTGCCGGCGACGAACCGGTCGGGCTGGCGGAATACGTGGATGACCCGTGCCATGACACCGACGACCCTAGGCCACGCCGACAAGATCGGCAGCCCTCCCCCCGGCATTCGGTCATCTGTGGAGAAACGCCCGGAGCCGATCGGTGCTGACCGGGGCGGCGGGGCGGGCGCTAGGGTCGCCTCCGTGGTGAAGATCGCACCGTACGGAACATGGACATCGCCCATCGGCGCGGCCGACGCCGCCGCCGCCGGTGGCGGCCTGCACTGGGTCGACCTGCACCGGGGTCGGGTCTGGTGGGCCGAGGGACGCCCCGCGCAGGGCGGCCGGGTCGCGCTGGTGCGCGACGGACAGGACCTGCTGCCCCCGCCGTGGAACGTGCGCAACCGGGTGCACGAGTACGGCGGGCGGCCGTGGGTGGTGTTGGACACCCCCGACGGCGAGCGCGTCGCGTTCACCGACTGGGAGGACCAGCGCGTCCACCTGTTCGACCCCGAGGACCCCGACCCGGTGCCGATCAGCCCCGAGCCCGAGCGCCGGCACGGCGTCCGCTACGCCGACCTGACCGCCGGGCCCGCCGGCGAGGTGTGGTGCGTGCGCGAGACCGTCACCGGCGAGGCCCGCACCGACGTGCGCCGCGAGCTGGTCGCGCTGCCCGTGGACGGGTCCGCGCCGCGCGTGCTCGCCGCCAGCCACCACTTCATGACCGGCCCCCGGCTGTCCCCGGACGGCACCCACTTCGCGTGGATCGGCTGGAACCACCCGGACATGCCGTGGGACGGCACCGAGCTGTGCGTGGCCGAGGTCGGCTCCGACACCCACCGGGTGCTCGCGGGCGGGCCGCGCGAAGCGGTCTGCCAGGTCGAGTGGGAAGGGCGCGACCTGCTCGCGCTGACCGACCCCGACGGCTGGTGGAACCTGTTCCGGATCTCCCCGGACGGCACGAAGAAGAACCTCGCCCCGTGCCAGGAGGAGCTCGGCGGCCCCATGTGGCGGCTGGGCAACCGCTGGTTCGCCGCCCTGGACCGGGGCCGCTACCTGGTGCTGCGCTCGGGCGCGCTGGCCGTGCTCGACGAGCGCAGCGGCACCGTGACCGACGTCGACGTGGAGCTGCCGGTGTGGCAGGCCCACCTGGCGGTGCACGACGGGGTCGTGGTCTCCGGCGCGGCCGGGCCGCGCGACGAGGCCGCCGCGGTCGCGCTGGACCTGTCCACCGGCGAGCTGACCCGGCTCGCCGGGCACGCCGCGTCGCTGCCGCCGGCGGACTACCTGCCGGTGCCCGCCGAACGCGTGTTCACCGGCCCGGACGGGCAGGACGTCCCGGCCTACGTCTACCCGCCGACCAACCCGGAGTTCGCCGGCCCCGACGACGAGCGCCCGCCCTACGTGGTGCACGTCCACGGCGGGCCCACCGGCCGGTCCGCGCCGGTGCTCGACGTGGACATCGCCTACTTCACCAGTCGCGGCATCGGTGTCGTGTCGGTGAACTACGGCGGCTCCACCGGCTACGGCCGGGCCTTCCGCGAGCGGCTGCGCGAGCAGTGGGGCGTGGTCGACGTCAACGACTGCGCCGCCGTCGCCCAGGCGCTGGCCGACGAGGGCACCGCCGACGGCGCGCGGCTGGGCATCCGGGGCGGCAGCGCCGGCGGGTGGACCTCGGCGGCGTCGATGACCAGCGTGAAGACCTACCGGTGCGGGATGGTGGCGTTCCCGATCCTGGACCTCAGGGGCTGGACCGGCGACGGCGGCGAGACCCACGACTTCGAGTCCCGCTACGTCGAGGGCCTGGTCGGGGCGTGGCCGGCGACCGCCGAGCGCTACGCCGAGCGGTCCCCGTCCAACCGGGTGGACCGGCTCAGCGGGCCGGTGCTGCTGTTGCAGGGGCTGGAGGACGAGATCTGCCCGCCCGAGCAGGCCGACCGGTTCGTCGCGGCGCTGGACGGCACCGGCATCCCGCACGCGTACCTGACCTTCGAGGGCGAGCAGCACGGCTTCCGCAAGGCCGAGACGATCGTGGCGGCGCTGGAGGCCGAGCTGTCCTTCTACGGGCAGGTGTTCGGGTTCGTGCCCGCCGGCGTGCCCGTGCTGGAGCTGCGCACGTGACACCGCGCCCGCTGCGGGCGGGCGACCGCGTGGTCGTGGTCAGCCCGGCCGGTCCCGTGCCGGCCGGGCTGCTGCACGCCGGGGTCGCGTGGCTGAGCACCTGGGGCCTGGACGTGCGGGTCGCGCCGCACGCGCTGGACGTCCACCCCGAGCTGCCCCACCTGGCCGGCACCGACGCCGACCGGGCCGCCGACCTGCGCGCCGCCTGGCACGACCCCGCCGTGGCCGCCGTGGTGTGCGCGCGCGGCGGGTACGGCAGCCGGCGCATCGCGGACCTGCTCGACTGGGACGCCGCCGGCCGCGCGCCGAAGGTGTTCGTCGGCTCCAGCGACACCACCGTCCTGCACGAGCGGCTGGGGCGGGCCGGGGTGCCGACGTGGTTCGGGCCGATGGTGGGCACCGCGGCGTTCGTGCACGACCCGACCGCGCGCGACCGGTTGCGCCGCGCGCTGTTCGGCGAGGTGCCCGCGTTCCGCGGCACGCCCGTGGTCGGCGGGAGGGCGCGGGGCATCGCGGTGGGCGGCACCCTGAGCCTGCTGGGCGCGCCGCCGCCGGACGGGGCGATCGCGTGGCTGGAGGACGTCGGCGAGGAGCCCTACCGGCTGGACCGGCTGCTCACCGACCTGCTGCACGGCGGCTGGTTCGACCGGGTCGCCGGGATCGTGCTCGGCTCGTGGACCGGGTGCGGCCGGGCCGAGGTCGTCGACGCGGTGCTGCGCGACCGGCTGGGCGGGCTGGGCGTGCCGGTGCTCGGATCGGTCCGGTTCGGGCACTGCGCCGGCGCGCACACCGTGCCGCTGGGCGTGACCATGGAGCTGGACGCCGACGCCGGCGTGGTGTCCGTGGTGGCGTGACCGCCGAACCGCCGGCCGATCAGCGCCGCCGGTTCAGGACCGGTTCGGTTCAGCGCCGGCGGGCCTGTTCCGCCGCCGCCGTGACCGCGCGGATCTCCTCGGCCAGCTCCGGGTCGGCGACCCGGTCCGCCGCGCCCGCCAGCGGGGCCAGCAGCGCCGCGGTGTCGTCGGCCGCCAGCGCCTCGCGCACCAGCACGTCCACCACCGCCACCCGGCCGCCCAGGTCCCGCAGCGACCCGGCGTGCTCCCGCGCCCACGCCGCCACCGCGCGCTCACCGGCCCGGCGGTCGCGCTCGGCCCGCACCCGGCCCTCGGCGGTGTCGCCCAGGTCCTGCCGCAGCCGCAGGTAGCGCCGCTCGGCCGCCTGCCGGCTCGCGACACCCAGCGCCGGGGCCAGCCGCGCCCAGCTCGTGCCCCGCGCGCGGGCCGCCTCGATCAGCCGGGGCTCCCACCCGGTCAGCTCCGCCCTGAGCCGCCGCAGCAGCTCCAGCGCCGCGAGCACGTCGCCCTCGCCGTCGACCGCCTCGCGCACGGTCTCGTAGTCCCCGGTCACCGGCCTACTGTGGCAGGTGCCGGCGGTGCACGTCGTCCACCGACCACATCCCCGCGCCCAACCCCGCCCCGACCACCCGCCGCACGTGGTCGGCCAGCGCGGTGTCGAAGTCCCACCGCCGCTCCACCAGCCGCGCGGCCCCCTCGACGATCTCCGGCAGGTCCGCCGCGATCCGGTCGTAGGACATGCTCGGCGACCTCGGCCCGTCGTCCTCGACCGGCCGCGGGTCCTCGGCGAACCGGCCGAACGCGGGGAACCGGGTCACATCCGGCAGCACGCTGTAGAACGGGGTGCCCGGGAAGTAGTACTCCGGCCACCGGTTGCCCGAGATCGCCAGCCACGGCGTGCCCACCGCTAACGCCGCCATGGCGAACCCGGAGTGCGGCGACACCAGCACGTCCGCCGAGGCCACCCGCGCGAGCTGGTACACCAGCGGCAAATCCACCGCGTCCACCGCGCGCACCGCGCCGGCCAGCGCGTCGTACTCGGCCCGGCCGAACGAGGTGCTGGTGCGGTCGTCCTCGCGCAGCTTGCCCACGAATACGAATTCCGCGCCGGGGAACCGGCGGGCCAGCGCGTCGAGGACCAGCCGCCACGACCGCACCGACGGGTACAGCCGGCGCGGACCGCTGCCACCCGGCAGCACCGCGATCCGCACCCCGTCGACCCGGGACCGGTAGGCGGGGACGGGCAGCCGGAACGCCTCGCCCGGCGAGTACGGGAACACCGCGCCCCGGGACCGGAAGTGCGACCGGGCCTGCCGGTGGTACGCGGCCAGGCCCGGGAACACCTCGCGCTGCTCCGGCTGGTCGGCCCGCCGGTCCTGCACCACGCCGTCCCAGTCGCGGGCGATCCCGGCGAGCTGCCCGGAGAAGTCCGCCGACGCGTCGACCACGTCCACGTCGATCGCGTGCACCTCGGCCACGAACGGGCAGAGCCCGGCCGGCTCGACCGGGGTCGCGGCGTTGAGCACCAGCCCGATCCGCAGGGCGGGATCGGCGCGGTGGTACCCGTGGCACAGGTGCAGGGCCTCGATCGCGTGGCCCACGGGATGGCAGTAGACGAAGTCGACCAGCAGTGATCCGGGCACGCGCCCGATCCCACCGCGCGGGGCGGGCCGCCCGCCACCGGATTTCGGTCGACCGCGCGCCACCGGGTCGGTGACACTGCCGACCATGCGTCCCGCGCCCGGCGAAGTGCTGCACTTCTCCGAAGACCCCGCGATCACCCGGTTCGAACCCCACGTCGCGGCCACCGCGCGACACCCCGGGGCCTACGTGTGGGCGGTCGACCACGACCTGGCCCCGGCCTACTGGTTCCCGCGCGACTGCCCGCGTGCCATGGCCTGGGCGGACCCCGACACCACGCCGGAGGACCGGCTGTGGCTGGGCGCGCAGCGGGTGCACGCCGTCGAGTACGGCTGGCTGGCCCGGATGCGCACCACCGCCCTCTACGCCTACCGGTTCGACGCCGCCGCGTTCCGGCCCTTCGGCGACAGCGCCGTGGTGGCCACCGGGCCGGTCCTCCCGCTGGGCCCGCCCGAGCGCGTCGGCGACCTGTTCGACCTGCACGAGCAGGCCGGCATCGAGCTGCGCGTGCGGACCGACCTGTGGTCGTTCTGGGACGAGGCGACCGGCCGCACCCTGCGGTTCAGCGGAATCCGGCTGCGCAACGCGCGCCCGCCCGGTGACCGTTAGGCGAACTCGGCGGCGTGGTCGAGGGCCCACTGCCGGAAGGTCAGCCCCGGCCGGCCCAGCACCGCCTCGACGTCCGGCGACACCCAGTCCATCCCACCTGCCCGCGCGCCGATCTCCAGGAACCACTCGGCGACCTCGGGCGGGTACAGGTCGCGCCACTGCTCCCGCGCCTGCTCCGGGGTGAGCTCCTCGAACCGCACCGGACGGCCCACCGCCTCGCCGATCAGCCGCACCGCGTCCCGCCGCACCACCGGCTCCGGCCCGGTCGGCTGGTAGGCGCGGCCCGCGTGCCCGTCCTCCAGCAGCGCCCGCACCGCCATCGCCGCGATGTCGTCCTCGTGCACCAGCGCGGTCGACCAACCGCCGAACGGGGCCCGCACGACGCTCTCCGCCCGCACCGACGCGGCCCATTCCCGGGTGTTGGCCATGAACTCGCCGGGGAACAGGTGCGTCCACGCCATCCCGGAGTCCTCGATCGCCTTGCGGAACACCCGGTGCCACGCCTCGAACGGGTCGTCGTCCGCCCGCGACGGGTCGTCGTGCCCCAGGTGCGTCAACCGCTCCACCCCCGCGCGCACCAGCACGTCCACGATCTCCGGGCCATCGCCGCCCATCGACACCAGGTGCACCCGCGTCACCCCGCGCAACGCCGGGAGCAGCGACGACGGCTCCGCGAACGTGCCGCCCACCACCTCGACCCCGACCGGCAGCCGGGCCCCGGCCGGGTCACGGGTCAACGCCCGCACCTCGACCCCCGCCGCCAGCAACTGCCGCACCACACTGCCGCCCACGGTGCCCGTCGCACCCGTGACAAGAATAGGACCCATGAATCCAACAAAACCATACCAGTCAAATGCGAACGCGGTGTTCACGTTTTCCGGAACGACCGCGCCATTCACCTTTCCGGCGTATTCCCGCGCTTTCCGGTTGCCCGCATACCGACCGGTCGGTACCCTCGTTGCGTGGCGGAACCCGGACGACGGATCGACGCGGTGGTGCTGGACTGGGGCGGCGTGCTCACGGTGCCCGTGCCCACCTTCATCGAAGACTGGCTGCACCGCGAGAACGTCGACCGCGAGCGCTACGGCGCGACCATCCGCGCCTGGATGGGCCACGACGCCGCGCCCGACAACCCGGTGCACCGGCTGGAGACCGGCGCACTCCCGGTCGCCGAGTTCGAACGCCTGCTGGCCGCCGAGCTGCGCACCCCGACCGGTGCCGCCATCCCCCCGGACGACCTGCTGCGCCGCATGTTCGGCGCGGCCGAGACCGACCCGGCGATGGTCGCGCTCGTCCGCGACCTGCGCGACCGGGGCCTGCGCACGGTGCTGCTGTCGAACAGCTGGGGCGAGGGCTACCCCGAGGAACTGCTGCTGGAGCTGTTCGACACCGTGGTCGTCAGCGGACGGGTCGGGCTGCGCAAACCCGACCCGCGCATCTTCGCCCACACCCTCGACGTCCTGGACCTGCCCGCGCACCGCTGCGCGTTCGTCGACGACGCACCCGTCAACGTCGAAGCAGCGCGCGCCGCCGGCCTGCACGCCCACCGGCACACCGACGCCGAGTCCACCCGTACCGTCCTCGCCGCACTGCTGGGAGCCGCCGCATGAGCGCACCGCCCGGCCTGGACCTCGACCGCCTGGCCGCCCACCTGGGCACGCCGCCGCTGACCGCCGAGCTCATCCCCGGCGGCCGGTCCAACCTGACCTACCGGCTCACCGACGGCACCGCCCGCTGGGTGCTGCGCCGCCCGCCGCTGGGCCACGTGCAGGCCACCGCGCACGACATGGCCCGCGAGCACCGCGTCATCACCGCCCTGGCCGGCACCGCCGTGCCCGTGCCGCGCACCGGGCACCTGTGCACCGACCCCGACGTGCTCGGCGCGCCGTTCTACCTGATGCAGGAGGTGCCCGGGGTCGCCCTGCGGCACCGCGACCAGGCCCCGTGGCTCACCCCCGCCAAGGCCGCCGCGCTGTCCGGACGGCTCGTGGACGTGCTGGCCGACCTGCACGCCGTGGACCCGGACGCGGTCGGCCTGGGCGACTTCGGCCGCCCGGACGGGTTCCTGCGCCGCCAGGTCGCCCGCTGGAGCACCCAGCTCGACTCCTCCCGCAGCCGCGAGCTGCCCGGCGTCGACGAACTGCGCGACCGGCTCGCCGCCACCGTGCCCGACTCCCGGCGCGCCACGATCGTGCACGGCGACTACCGGCTGGACAACGTCCTGGTCACCGACGACCCGCCGGCGATCCGCGCGGTACTGGACTGGGAGATGGCCACCCTCGGCGACCCGCTGGCCGACCTCGGCCTGCTCTGCCTCTACTGGACCGGACCCGGCCCGGCCGACGACCCGATCACCGGCACCGCGGCCGCGCTGCCCGGCTTCGCCACCACCGACGAGCTGGTCGAGCGCTACGCCCGGCGCAGCGGCGCGGACGTCTCCGGCCTGGGCTGGTACACCGCGTTCGCCTGCTTCAAGCTCGCCGTGATCGTCGAAGGCATCCACTTCCGCCACACCACCGGCAAGACGGTCGGCGCGGGCTTCGACCGGATCGGCCGGCTCACCGCGCCGCTGCTCCGGCGGGGACTCGCCGCCACCGAGGGGGAGAACTAGGTGGACTTCGCCCACGACGCCACCACCGGGCACCTGCGCGGCACGCTGCTGCGGTTCATGGACGAGTTCGTGCACCCCGCCGAACCCGTCGCCGCCGCCCAGCTCGCCGCCGCCGCCGACCCGTGGGCCCGGCCCGCCGTCCTGGCCGACCTCAAGGCCGAAGCCCGCCGCCAGGGCCTGTGGAACCTGTTCCTGCCCGACACCGAGCACGGCGGCGGCCTGACCAACCTCCAGTACGCGCCGCTGGCCGAGATCACCGGCCACAGCCCGCACCTGGCACCCGAGGCGCTCAACTGCGCCGCGCCGGACACCGGCAACATGGAGGTGCTGGCCATGTTCGGCACCGAGCGGCAGAAGCGGCGGTGGCTGCGGCCCCTGCTCGACGGCGAGATCCGCTCCGCGTTCTGCATGACCGAACCCGACACCGCCTCCTCCGACGCCACCAACATCGCCACCCGCGTCGAACGCGACGGCGACCACTACGTGATCAACGGCCGCAAGTGGTGGTCCTCCGGCGCGATGAACCCCGACTGCGGGGTCTTCATCGTCATGGGCCAGACCGACCCCGCCGCCGAGCGCCACCGCCGCCAGTCGATGGTGCTGGTGCCCCGCGACACCCCGGGCGTGCGCGTCGAACGCGCGTTGCACGTGTTCGGCTACACCGACGCCGCGCACGGCGGCCACGCCGAGATCGTGTTCGACGACGTCCGGGTGCCCGCCGACCACCTCATCGCCGGCGAGGGCGAGGGCTTCGCGATCGCCCAGGCCCGCCTCGGGCCCGGCCGCGTCCACCACTGCATGCGGCTGGTCGGCATCGCCGAGCGCGCCCTGGAACTGCTCTGCCGCCGAGTCGCCGGACGCGTCGCGTTCGGCAAGCCGCTGGCCCGCCAGGGCGTGGTCCGGGAGTGGATCGCCGAATCCCGCGTGCGCATCGAACAGGCCCGGCTGCTGGTGCTCAAGACCGCGTGGCTGATGGACACCGTGGGCAACAAGGGCGCGCACACCGAGATCCAGGCCATCAAGATCGGCACGCCGCTGATGGCCGAGTGGGTGCTGGACAAGGCGATCCAGGCGCACGGCGCGGCCGGTGTCGGCCAGGACTACCCGCTGGCCGCCCTGTGGGCGCAGGCCCGGACGCTGCGCCTGGCCGACGGCCCCGACGAGGTGCACCGGATGTCGCTGGCCAAGCGCGAGCTCAGGAAGTACACGTAGGGGCGTGCGAGCCGAACCCCTGGACAGCAGCCGCCTCCGGCTCGAACCGCTGCGCGTCGAGCACGCCGAGGAGATGGCGGTCGTGCTGGCCGCACCGGAGCTCTACGCCTTCACCGGCGGCGAGCCGCCCGACGTGGCCGAACTGCGCCGGCGCTACGCCCGCCAGGTGCTCGGGCGGTCGCGCGAGGGCGACCAGTGGTGGCTCAACTGGGTGGTGCGCCGCCACGACACCGGCCAGGCCGCCGGGTACGTCCAAGCCACCGTCGAGAACGGGCCGCCATGGGTCGGGAACCGGCCGCCGGCCGCCGAGATCGCCTGGGTCGTCGGCGTCGGGCACCAGGGCCGGGGCTTCGCGCAGGAGGCGGCGGGCCTCGTCGTCGGATGGCTGCGCGCCGCCGGGATCACCCGGTTCACCGCCCACGCGCACCCCGACCACGCCGCGTCCAACGCGGTCGCGCGGTGGATCGGCCTGGTCGCCACCGATGTCGTCGAGGACGGCGAACTGCTGTGGGAAACCCTGCCGACACCGTGACAGGCCCGGCCGGTGTCGACCGTCCGGTGTCGACCGTCCGGGGTGAACGGCTGAGGATCGCGGGCCTCCCCCACCCCAGCGCTCCTCAGGAACACCCCCGACCCCTCAGCGGTCTCTCAGCGTCTCAGTCCATTCACAGCTTGTGACCGGGATGCTCGGTGTCGATCACCCCCGACCCGAGGAGAAACCCGTGGAACTCCCACCCACCCGCCGCCACGTACACACCGCCGCGACCGCCCTGCTATCCGCCCCTGCCTCCGCGACCGCCCTGCCGCCCGGCGCGGTCGACCGCAACCCGCTGTGGGACCGGCAGTGGGCGGGCCCGCGCGGGTGGCGGCGCGCACTGGGGGTGCGCGTCGCCGGTCACGCCTGGCCGACCGACCTGCCAACCGTGCTGCCCCCGGTCACCAGCGGCCCCGGCCTGCTCGACGAACCGCCCCCCACGCCACCGCGTGGTCCGGTTCGTCCGGTGACCGCGATGGACGTCATCCGCCCCCGGCCGACCGCCGAGGTCGGACACCGGAGAGCTCGTCGTGGCCCACCAGGGCGTGCACACCGCCCAACGCCTCCCTGGACGCCGCGCTCGTCTGGTCCACGACGACGGCGCACCCGACCCACCGGCCACCCGCGTCCTCCACCAACCCCCGCACTCCCCGCGCCTGGCTGCCGGTCTCGACCCAGTCGTCCACGAACAGCACCCGGTCGGCCGGCCCCAGCGACGCCCGCTGGATTCTCAAGACGTGCCGGAACCCCCGGTAGTCCGGTTCCGTCTCCCGGACCAGCTTCTCGCCGGGGAACAACCCGGCGGCCTTGCGCACCGCGACAAAACCCACCCCGAGTTCCCACGCCGCCGCCCCGCCGAGGAGGAAACCCCGCGACTCGACCCCGCACACCGCCGTGACCCCCGCCTCGCGGAAGGGCTCCACCAGCGCCCGGACGACCGCCTTGAAGGCATCGGCGTCCCGGAACACCGGCCACATGTCCGAGTGGCCGTCGACCCATCGGAACCGCTCCAGCAGGAGGTCGCGCGCCACGATCGTCACGACAGTCGATCCTCCACCCGCCCGACGGCACGGCGCGACCGGTTTTCCGCCTCCCGGACGCCGATCGCGACGCCTGGGTCTGCGTGGCAGTCGAGTGCGACGCCACCCACCTCGCGGCAGCCGCAGCGGTGGTGCCTACGGTGGAGCTCGTCGGTCCGCGGCGGGTCGAGTTCGACGCCGCGTCCATGACCCCGGCGACGCGGGCGTGCGAGATCGTCACCGCGATCGCCGAGGCAGCGGTGGAGGGGGATGCATGGCCGAGGACGTCGTCGACCTGTGCGCGGCGCTGCTGCGGTTCGACACCACCAACTACGGCGGCGGCGAGTCCGCCGGCGAACGCGAGGCCGCCGAGTTCGTCGCCACCCACCTGAACGACCTGGGCGTGCCCGCGTGCGTCCTGGAACCCGCGCCGCGCCGCTCCAACGTGCTCGCCCGGGTCCCCGGCACCGAACCGGAACTGCCCGCGCTGCTGGTCCAGGCCCACCTCGACGTGGTGCCCGCCGATCCCGCCGAGTGGAGCGTGCCGCCGTTCGCGGGCGTGGAACGCGACGGCTACCTGTGGGGGCGCGGCGCGGTCGACATGAAGGACATGGTCGCGATGGTGCTCTCCGTGGTCGGCGACTGGTCCCGCCAGGGCCGGCGGCCCCGCCGCGACGTCGTGCTGGCCTTCGTCGCCGACGAGGAGGACCAGGGGGAGTACGGCGCGACCTGGCTCGTGGAGCACCAGCGCGATTACTTCGCCGGCGTCACGGCCGCGATCAGCGAATCCGGCGGTTTCTCCCACCGGGTCGGCGACCACCGCCTCTACCCCATCGGCACCGCCGAGCGCGGCAGCTCCCACCTGCGGCTCACCGCACGCGGCCGGGCCGGTCACGGTTCGCGCCGCAACACCGACAACGCCGTGGTGCACCTGATCGAGGCCCTCGCCCGGATCACCGCCCTGCACCACCCGGTGCGGCTGACCCCGACCGTGCGGGCGTTCCTGGAACGCACCGGGCACGCGCTGGGCGTCGAGGTCGACCTGTCCGACGTGGACGGCACGCTGGCCCGGTTCGGCACGGCGGCGGCGCTGGCCGAGTCGACCGTCCGCAACAGCACCACCCCCACCCTGCTCACCGCCGGGTACAAGGTCAACGTCATCCCCGGCACCGCGACCGCCGAGATCGACGTGCGGACCCTGCCGGGCACCGTGGACGAGCTGATGGCCTCCCTCGACGCCGTGCTCGGCCCGCACGTCACCCGCGAGCTCATCGAGGACCTGCCGCCGGTGCAGGCCCCGATCGACTCGCCGTGGTTCGAGGCCATGGCCGACGCGCTGCGCGCCGAGGACCCGGAGGCGGTCGTCGTGCCGTACTGCATGGGCGGGGGCACCGACGCCAAGGCGTTCAGCCGGCTGGGCATCGACTGCTACGGCTTCGCCCCGCTCTCGCTGCCCGAGGGCTACGACTACCGCGCCATGGCGCACGGCGTGGACGAGCGCGTCCCCGTCGACGGTCTGCGGTTCGGCACCCGCGTGCTGGACCGGTTCCTGTCGTCCTGACCGCGCGCCCGCCGCCGGCCGCGACCCCCGGCTACAGGTACGGGTCGGTGATCTCCCGCAGCCGGGCCAGCGCGTCGCGCAGCCCCGCCATCCGGCGCTGCCCCAGGTGGGCGGTCCACTCGGCCTCGACGTCGGCGATCACCGCGGCGGTGATCGGCATGGCGGTCAGCCCGCGCCGGGCGACGCGCACCAGGCGGGCGCGCGCGTCGGTCGGGTCCGGGGTGCGCTCCACGTACCCGCCGCGCGCCAACTGGTCGACCAGGAACCCCGCGGTCTGCTTGGTGACCTGCGCCGCCTCGGCCAGCTCGGTCAGCCGCGACCCGTTGGGGCCGATCCGCTGGAAGATCCGCGCCTGGGCGGTGGTGATGTCGTCGAACCCGGCCTCGGCCAGCGCCGCGAACACCCGGTTCTCCAGTTCCCGGTACGGGATGTAGAGCAGCAGGCCGATGTTGAGGTCCGCCAACGTCACTCCTTCGCGATGGTCAGAGAAGCTGATAAAAGTAGTCAGCGTATCGGCCCATCCCGACGTGGCCGGCGAGGCACCGACAGCCCCTGCGACACGCACCGGACCAACGGCCCGCCCGCCATCGCGCGCCCCGGGGGCCGGCCCCGCTCGAACGCCCTCTGCCGCCGGCCTGCCACCTCCGGCCGTCCTCGGCCTCCGGCCGGGTGCTCACGGGCGGCGGGCGAGGCGTACCAGCTTGAGCGCCAGGTGCAGCTCCAACCTCGCCGTCCCGTCCGACAACGCCCGCCCGGTCACCGCCTCGATCCGGCCAAGCCGGTAGTACAGGCTCGTGCGGTGCAGGTGCAGCGCCTCGGCCGTGGCCCGCGCGTCGCACCCGGAATCCAGGTAGCCCTCCAACGTCGCCAGCAGCACCTCCGACAACCCCGTGAGCACCCCGTCCGGCGACGCGCCCAACAGCAACCGGTACGCACCCAGGTCCGCCCAGCGCGCCACCCGGGGCAGCGCCGGATCCAGCCGGGCCAGCTCGGCCGCCGCCAACGCCTGCTGGTAGGCGTCCCCGGCGCGGTCGGGCGGGTGCGGGTCGCTCACCCCGGCGGGGCCGGGCAGGTCCGGCACCGGGTCGGCGGCCGGCACCGTGCGCACCGACCGGGGCTCCAGCGCCACCACCACCCTGATCGGCGCGCGCTCACCCACCCTGATCCCGGCCGCCAGCGCGGGCAGGTGCCCCACCACCTCCGCCGGGTCCACCTCGCCCAGCACCCACAGGTAGCCCACCAGCACGCCGTTGTGCCGCAACGGGAACCCGACCCGCGCCTGGAAACCCAGCTCCTCGTTCGCGGGCACCCGCACCGGACCGGCCGACGAGGCCGCGCCGTGCCGCTCCTGCCACGCCGCGACCTCCGGCGACACCCGACGGGTCAGGATCGCGCGCACCCGCGCCGCGTCGACCTCGTCGGTCTGCGCGCTGTGCGCCACCAGCCGGCCGGACACGTCGTCCACCGAGACACCGCGCCCCAGCACCCGGGACAACTCGTCCAGCAACTCCTGCATTTCGACAATTGTAGGAAACACTCGCGACCTCGCGCGGTCGCCGGCCACCGCGCCCGGCCCCTAGCGTCGATCACGTGACCAACAGCAGGATCGCCCCGTGGGCCTCGCCTCGCGCGCAACGCCGCCTGGCCGAGGTCGAAGCCGCCGTGTCCGCCGACCTGAGCGCCGCCGGGGTGACCGACACCGTCCGCGAGGCGCTGCGAGCGCACGGCACGCAGGTCGACGACGACGGCATCGTGCTCTACGCGGGCACCAACGTGCTCAGCCCGGCCGCCGCCGCCGCGAACCTGGCCACCGTGTCCAGCCGGCCCAGCATGGGCTGGCCGGGCGAGAAGTACCAGGTCGGCCTGGACCACCTGGACACCCTCGAAGTCCTGGCCCCGCTGCTGGTCGCCGACCTGATGGAAGGAGCGCACGCCGAGGTCCGGCTGCAAAGCGCCACCCTGGCCAACCTCGCCGTGTACACCGCGTGCGCCCGGCCCGGCGACAAGATCGCCGTGCTGCCCGAAGCCGCCGGCGGTCACGCCAGCCACCACCCGCAGGGCGTCCCGGCGGTGCGCGGCCTGACCGTCGTGGACCTGCCCTACGACCCGCACCGGCTCGACCTCGACTACGCCGCCCTGCCCGGCTTCCTGCGCGTGCACCGGCCCCGGATCGTGGTCATCGGCGCGAGCATGATGCTGTTCCCGCACGACGTCGCCGCCGTGCGCGCGGCGTGCGACGAGGTCGGCGCGACCCTGCTCTACGACGCCTCCCACATGGCCGGCCTGGTCGCGGGCAAGGTCTTCCAGCGCCCGCTGCACGAGGGCGCGCACGTGCTCACCTTCTCCACCTACAAGTCCTTCGGCGGGCCGTCCGGTGGCTGCGTGGTCACCCGCGACCCCGACCTGGCCGAGCGGATCTCCACCGTCGCCTACCCCGGGATGGTCGCCAACTACGACGCCGGCCGGCTGGGCGCGCTCGCCGTCACCGCCGCCGAACTGGCCGAACGCGGCGGCGCGTACGCCTCGGCGTGCCTGGCCAACGCCCAGGTGCTGGCCCGCTCCCTGCACGGCAACGGGTTCACCGTCGCCCGGCGCGACGGCGAGTTCACCCGCTCCCACCACGTCGCGGTCGACGCCGCGGACCTCGGCGGCGGCGAGCGGGCCGGGCTGCGGCTCGGCGAGGCGGGCGTCTACCTCAGCGGCATCGGCCTGCCCTGGCAGCGCCCCGACGAGGGGCTGCGCGGCCTGCGCATCGGCACCCAGGAGATCACCCGACGCGGCTTCACCCCCGCCGACCAGCCCGCGATCGCCTCCCTGGTGCGCCGCGCCCTGCTCGACCACGAGGCACCCGAACGCGTCCGCGCCGACGCCATCGCCCTGCGCCGCGAGGTCAACGCCAGGCAGGTCGCCCACCGGACGCCGTGACCGCCCCGCCGGTCCCCGCCGCCGTACCGGGATGCGGCACCGCGTGCACCGGGACCGGCGCGGACGGGGTAGGAAAAGCGGGACTCGGCCGGAATCCGACCACGGCCGCGACAGCACGGTGCCGCGCAGGTCCGGGAACGACCGCAGCGGCCACCGTCCCGCGCGAGGGAGGCACCAGACTTGCACGCCCACAACGTCCGCACGTGGCCCGGGGCCGCGCGGTGATCACGCTGCGCGGCCTCAACCGCGCCCTGCTGCACCGGCAACTCCTGCTGGAGCGCGCCCCGCTGCCCGTGCCCGACGCGATCGAGCACCTCGTCGGGATGCAGGCCCAGGAACCGCTCTCGCCGTACTACGGCCTGTGGTCCCGCCTGCGCGATTTCACCCCCGACGCCCTCGGCGACCTGCTGACCGGCGGCGGGGTCGCGCGCGCGCCGCTGCACCGGGCCACCATCCACCTGGTCACCGCGGCCGACCACGCCCGCGTCGAACCGGTGCTGCGGGCCATGGTGCGCCGCCGGTTCGCCTCCTCGCCGTTCCGCGCGGTGCTCGCCGGACTGGACCAGGACGACCTCGTGCGCGCGGGTGCGGAACTGCTCGCCGAGCGGCCCCGCACCCGTCCCGAGCTGGGCCGGGCGCTCGCCGAGCGGTGGCCCGGACTGGACCCGGACTCGCTCGGCTTCGCGGTCACCTACCTGCTGCCCGTGGTGCAACTGCCGCCGCGCGGCGTGTGGGGGCGGTCGGGCCGGGCGGTGTGGGCGGATGCCGCGCGATGGCTGGGCGCGGTCGGCGAGGACGGGGACCCGGCCGGGTTCGTCCGCCGCTACCTGGCCGCGTTCGGCCCGGCGACGGTGAAGGACGTGCAGCTGTGGTCGGGCCTGACCCGGCTCAAGGACGTGCTGCGCGGCCTGGACCTGCGGGTGCTGACCGACGAGTCGGGCCGCGAGCTCTACGACGTGCCGGACGGCCCGCTGCCCGACCCGGACACCCCGGCCCCGGTGCGGTTCCTGCCCGAGTTCGACAACCTGCTGCTCGGCCACGACGACCGGACCCGGGTCATCTCCGTCGAGGACTACCGGCGCGGGATCGTGATCGGCGGCAAGCCGACCCTGCTGGTGGACGGGTTCGTGCACGGCATCTGGAAGCTCTCGCAGGGCCTGGACGTGCAGGTCTTCCGCCCGCTCACCGCCGCCCAGCACGCCGACGTGCTCGCCGAGGGAACCCGGCTGCTGGCGTTCGCCGGGGTCGAGGGGGAGGTCCGGATCACCGCCTGACCCCGTTTTGGACGATCGTCCAGTACGATCGTCCAAAACAGGTGGAGGTAGGAGATGACCGTTCGGGAACGGCTGCTCGCGGCAGCCGCGGAACTCATCGTGGAGAAGGGCTGGGGCGCGGTCAGCACCAGGATGCTCGCCGAACGGGCGGGAGTCGGGTCCGGCGTGGTGCACTACCACTTCGACTCGACCCCGGCCGTCCTGGTGGAGGCGGCGACCGGCGCGCTGCGCGCCTCGCTCGCCGGACTGCCCGACCTGCTCGCGACCGCGCACCGCCCCGACGACGCGCTCGACGTGATCCTCACGGCGTTGGACGAGGCCGGCGGGCAGGAGCTGTTCACCGAGACCTTCCTCGCCGCGACCCGGAACGAGGACCTGCGCCGCGCGGTCGGCGACGTGCTCGCCGAGTTCCGGCGCACCATCGCCACCTGGCTCGCCGAGCACGACGTGCCCACCCCGGAGGCCACCGCCGCCGTGCTCGCCGCCGCCCTCGACGGCGTCATGCTGCACCGCGCGCTCGACCCCGCCCTGTCCCGCGCGCTCGTCGCGCCCGTGCTGGGCCGGGTGCTGCGATGAAGGTCCTGATCAGCGGCGCGGGCATCGCCGGCCTGACCCTCGCCGGCCGACTGGGCGCACTCGGCCACACCGTGCAGGTCGTGGAGAGGTCCGCCGGCCCGCGCCCCGAGGGCTACATGATCGACTTCTTCGGTCCGGGCTACGACACCGCCGAGCGGATGGGCCTGCTGCCCCGCTTCCACGAACTCGGCTACCACTTCGACGAGGCCGGCTACTACGACGAACACGGCCGGCGGCGCGCCGGGCTGAGCTTCGAGCGGTTCGCCCGGAGCCTGGACGGCCGGATGACCAGCATCATGCGACCCGACGTCGAACACCTCCTGCGCACCGCCCTGCCGCCCGGCGTGCGGGTCCGCTTCGGCGCGGCCGTCACCGACGTCGACAACCGCCCGGACGGGGTGTCGGTGCGGCTGTCCGACGGCACCGCGCTGGACGCCGACCTGCTGGTCGGCGCGGACGGCATCCACTCGACCGTGCGCGGCCTGGTGTTCGGCCCGGAGGCCGCGTACTTCCGGTACCTCGGCTTCCACACCGCCGCGTTCGTGTTCGAGGACCCGCAGATCCACCGCCTCGTCGACGGCCGGTTCTGCCTCACCGACACCGTCGGCCGGCAGGTCGGCTGCTACGGCCTGCGCGACGGGCGGGTCGCGGCGTTCACCGTGCACCGCACCCCGGACCCGACCCGTCCGGCCGACCCGCGAGCCGCCGTGCGCGCCGCGTACGCCACGCTGGGTTGGATCGTGCCGAGGGTGCTGGAGCACTGCCCGCCGGAGATCTACTACGACCAGGTCGCCCAGATCGAGCTGCCCCGGTGGAGCAGCGGGCGGGTGGTGCTGGTCGGGGACGCGTGCGGCGCGGTGTCGCTGCTCGCCGGCCAGGGCGCGTCGCTGGGGATGGGCGGCGCGTTCGTGCTGGCGGAGAACCTGACCGACCCGGCCGCCTACGAGCGGCGGTGGCGTCCCGTCGTGCGGGAGAAGCAGCGGGTCGCCCGGAACGGCGCGCGGTGGTTCCTGCCCGCCACGGAGCTGAGGTTGCGGGCACGACGGGTCGCCATGCGGTTGGCGAAGCTGCCCTGGGTGGACCGGCGGATCGCGGTGAGCCTGATCGGCAAGCCCACCGCGCTCGTCGACGACCAGCGCGTGTGTCAGATGTGACTGTTCGCTTGAGCAAATAGCTCCGTGTCGTTTCGGCGGGTTCGGGCTTAGGTTCGGGCGGTGGCGAACGAACTGACCATTCCGCTCCTGCCCTGCCCCTCCATCGACGAAATCGCGTCCTTCTACGAGATGCTCGGCTTCGAGACCACCTATCGGCAGACGCGGCCGAACCCGCACATCGCGGTGCGACGGGAAGACATCAACCTGCACTTCTTCGGGATGGACGACTACGACCCGGCGCAGTCGTACAGCACGTGCCTGGTCATCGTGGCGGACACCGGGCCGTTGTTCGAGGCCTTCGCGGCGGGGATGCGGTCCGTGCACGGAAAACTGCTCCTCTCCGGCATCCCGCGCATGACCAGGCCGAGGCTGCGCAACGACCGGTACACCGGGTTCACCGTCGTCGACCCGGGCGGCAACTGGATCCGGATCCACCAGGCCGCCCAGGAACCCGAGGCGCGCACCAAACTCGCGAAAGCCATGGAGAACGCGGCACGACTGGCGGACGCGAAGGGCGACGAACAGCAGGCGTTGAAGATCCTCGAAGGCGCGCTCCAACGGACCGACGGCTCCGAACCGGAACTACAGGACGCCCAGACCTTCCACGACGAGTTGGTCGAGAGGATCACCGGGACCGGCCTTCGCTAGCCGCGCGGTCCCTCCAGGGCGCGGTCGAGCTGCGCCTCGGCCCGTTCGGCGCGGGCCAACGTCTGGAGCCGCGCCTGTTCCAGCGCCGCGACCCGCTCCCGGGTGACGCGCTCGGCCTCGTTCAACCGGTGCTGGTGCTCGCGTCGCGCGGCGTCGAGCTCGGCGCGCGCCCGGTCCAGTTCGGCGCGCGCATCGGCGGCGGCCTGACCGGCCTGGTCGGCGGCGGCTCGGGCGGTCGCCGCCGCCTCGGCGTCCCGCCGGGCGATCTCGCCGATCCGCTCGACCTGCGCGGCGGCCTCCTCGCGGGCCCGGACCACGTGGGCTTCGGCCTCCTCGCGGGCCCGTGCGACCTGGGTGCCCGCTTCGGCTCGGGCCCGCTCGACCTGCGCGGTGGCGTCCGCCGTCACCCGGTCCACCTTCACCTCGGCGTCGGCGCGCGCCCGGTCGACGTCGACGCGGGCGGCGGCCTGGGCGTGCTCGACCTCCTTGGCCGCCTGGCGGCGGGCGCGCTCGGCGTGGGCCACGGCGTCGGCGTGGGCCTGCTCGACCTGGGCCGCGCACTCGCGGCGGACCTCGTCGACGAGGGTCGCGGTCTCGGTCCGCAGGGCCGCGATCTCGCTCTCGGCCCGTTCGACGGCCGCCGTCGCCTCGGCCCGTGCCTCATCACGCAGGCCGTAGGCCGTGGCGGCGTCCTGCTCGGCCTGCTCGGCGGCCCGGATCGCGTCCTCGGTCGTGGCCTCGGCCGCCACCCGCGCCTGTTCGGCGTCCCGCCGCCGCCGTTCGGCCTTCGCCACTGCGGCGTCCGCTTCGGCGACCCGGCGCGCCGCCTCGGCCTCGGCCGCCTGCACCTGGCTCTCGGCGACGCTCGGATCGGCGATGGCCGCCAACTCGCCGACGGCCCCGGTCAACGTCGTCGACATCTGCTCGGCCAGCACCCGGAACCGCTCCAGCAACTCTTCAGCCCTGATCTTGCCCGCGGTGATCCCCTGCGGGCCTTTCGTCACGGTGACGACCTCCGAGTCGCCGTCCACCTGCTGCGCCAACCGCTGGCGCTCCCGCCACGCCCGCCACCGGGTGTGTTCCGGCAGGTCGCAGTACTCGGCAGGTCGACCCGGACCGCCGCCCCGCAGCACGGGACGCGTACAGCCGGGGTAGTTGCAGGTCGAGCTGGTGGTCTCGGACGTCGTCACCCCGATATCGTAGCAGATTAACGTCATATCAAACGTTATAGGGCACAACGCAACGTTATGAACCCGCAAGGATGTGACTTCCGATAAGTGAACCTTATCGGAAGTCAGGATTTGGGAGGCATAGCGACGAGTTCGTCTGGGGGATTCAGGCGGTCGGGCGCTTGGCACGGGCGGTGAGGCGTTCCCAGTTGCGGTGGCCGATGTCGGCCTTCTGCTCGTCGGTGAAGGGCGAGTTCTCCAGGAAGGAGCGAGCTTCGCCGTTGCTGGTGTCGACGTAGGGGAAACCGCCGGGGCGGAAGCCGTAGGTGAAGGGGTAGTCGGTGGAGTACAGCATTCGGTCGGTGCCCATCACCTCGGCGGTCCAGCGCAGGTAGCGGGGGCTGTTGGTGCCGCTGCCGGCGACCCAGAAGTTCTGGGTGAAGTAGTCGGCCAAGGGCCGGCGCAGGCGGCCTGCTTCGCCGAAGAAGCCGGTGTGGTCGAGGTAGAACAGCGCGACCTCGCCCCAGTGCCCGGCGATCACCTGTAGGTCGGGGAACCGGTCGAAGACCCCCGAGAAGATCATGCGCAGGTACTGGACACCGAGGTCGTAGTACCAGCCGAGCCCGGCACCGGCCAGAACGGGGCCCATGGGCTCGGGGAGGTCGGAGTAGTAGGCGTCGATGACGGGCTGGACCGGTGTCTGCGGGTGGAAGTGCAGCGGCACGGCCAGCCGCTCGGCCATGGCGTACAGCTCGTCGTTGTCCGGGTGGTCGGCCAGTTTGTCCCCGGTACGCCCGTACAGCATGGCACCGGGGAAGTTCAGCTCGCACACGGCGCGCTCCAGTTCGGCCGCGGCCGCCGCCGGTGCCTGGGTGGGAATCGCGGCGAACGCCTGGAAGCGGTCGGGCCGGGAGGCGACGATCTCGGCAAGCTGGTCGTTGGCCTCGCGGGCCACCGCGACCGCGTCGGCCTCGGACAAGTCCTGCACACCCGGGGACGACAGGGAGAGCACGGCGATGTCGATGCCCTGGTCGTCCATGTGGGCCAGCCGCCGCTCGCCGACCTCGTGCAGGTTCTTGGCGATGGGGTTGTCGCCGAAGCCGCGCGCGGGGATCTGCGGCGATCCGGCCCGCTGGTACGCCTCGTAGACGGCCGGTACCACGACGGTCTCTTCCACCCCGATGATCCGTAGACGGTCGGACATGGCGACTCTCCTCGTACTGCTGTTTCCAGTGGAACTACTCGAACGATACCACTGAAACTTTCGCTGGAAACACAACAGTGATACCAGCGATAGCACCCAGGTTTCGGCGACGATATCGTTGCGTCCATGCCTGTCGAGCCGACCCGACCGATCCCCACCCGGCGCGCTGCGGAGCCCGCCACCGCCGCACGAGAACAGACGCGCCGCCGGATCATCGAGGCCGCGACCCGCCTGCTGGAGCAGAGGGGCCGCGACTCGGTCACCACCCGGGCGGTCGCTGACGCCGCCGGACTGCAACCACCCGCCCTCTACCGGCTGTTCGGCGACAAGGAGGGGCTGCTGGACGCGGTGGCCGAGCACGGTTTCACCCGGTTTCTGGCAGCCAAGCAGCAGATCGGACCCCCGCCTGCCGACCCGGTCGAGGAACTGCGCGTCGGCTGGAACACCGTGGTCGAGTTCGGACTGGCCAACCCCGCGCTGTGGACGCTCATGTACGGCGACCCCGCCCGGTCCACGACCGGTTTCCGGATCGGCCTCGAACACCTCATGGACAAAATCCGCCGCATCGCCGCAGCGGGACTCCTGCGCACGGAAGAGGGACTCGCGGCCCAGATCGTCCACGCCACCGCCGGCGGTGCCATCCTGACCTGGCAGTCGGTCTCCGAGCCCGAGCGGGACACCGCACTCCTCGTCGCCCTGCGCGAATCGATGCTCACCACCATCACCACCCGGGAACCGGCTGTGGAGGAACCGGGTCCGGGCGGCGCTGCCCGTGCCCTGCGCGCAGCACTGCCCGGCCAGAACGTCCTCAGCCAGGCCGAACAGCGACTTCTGACGGAATGGCTCCAGCGACTGTCCGGATAGCCGCTCACCACGACCGGCCTCAAGTCCATGATCGTCGGCTTGCCGTCAACCGCCGTACCGCATGACCGTGACACCTTCCGCGCGTCCCAGGCGGCGGGCCGCTGCCTCGGACGCACCCGAAAACGCCCAACCGGGAACGTTCCGCCCACCCGACGGGATAGCGTGAGCCGTGCCCGAGGACTTGGACTACTCCCCGCTCACCGCCCCGGTCGACCCTGCCGAGGCACTGGCGTACGCGAAAGCGAACGGCGACCGCCCAACCCGCGACCTGGCTTGCTGCGCGTTCCTGTTCGCCCTGATCATGGCCGTCCTGGTCGCCTTCTTGAGCATCCCGCTCAACATGTACCTCACCGGCACCCATCCGGACGGCGGCGTGGGCGTGCGGCTGCTCGGGCTGCTGCCGGTGGCGGTCGGTCTCGGGCTGGTCGTCCTGGTCATCGTCGCGAGCCGCAGGAGCGGCCGGCAGGAACGGATCAACCACTACCGCATCATGCGGTTCGCCGCCCGCAACGGCCTGGGCTACCGGATGAAGGTCAAGGACCCGGAGCACCCCGCCGGGATCTTCAACACCGGCGACGCCCGCTGCGCCGTCGACGTCGTCAGCATCGAAGGCCCGCGTCCGATGGAGATCGGCCTGCACGGCTACCTGGCCGGCTATCGCGGCGGGGAACCGTTCCGCTGGGGCTACGCGACCGCCGCTCTCGACGCCGACCTCCCCCACCTGCTGCTCAACTCGCGGGCGAAGGGCATGGGCAACGCGCTGAAGTCCGGCGACGACCCGCTCGGCAACCCCGACCTGCACGGCCCCGGCACCGAAGCCTTCAACGTCCACGGGCCCTTCGGCAGGGCCCAGGAAATCCAGGCCCTGCTGGACCGCACCCTCTTCGCCCCCGACCTCCTGGCCCGCTACGCCGAGCGCCCGGTCCACATCGAACTCGTCGAGAACCGCCTGTACTTCTTCTCCCGCGAATCGCTTTCCACCACCGACCCGGACACCTGGCGCTGGCTCCTCGCCCTGCTCACCGACACCGCGGAGCGCCTGGAGTCCTGAGCGCGCCCCGCCGGAAACGACCAGCGCCTCAGGGTCGCTCCCCTGGCCTGAAAAGGGTTGGACGGCCTGGCATCCGGGCTTGTAACTTGCAGCGGACCGTGACGCCGCCCGAGGAGGTGAGACCCATGAACGCCGTAGCGATGTGGGTGCTCCCCCTGGCCGTCACGGTCGGGCGATCGACGTAGGTGTCGCCGGGAGCGCCTCGACCACAAGGCATCCCGAAAGGCACCACTGATGGACTCTCCGCAGTCCCCCGCCGAGCCGTCGTCGAACGAGGCGGTCGAGCGCGACTCCACCACGGACACCGCCCCCGGGCTCCCGTCACCGGTCTCCGGCGCTGATCGCGCGCCCCTCTTCGACGTGATCGTCGTCGGGTGCGGGCCGACCGGCGCGATGCTGGCCGCCGAACTGCGACTGCACGACGTGCGGGTACTCGTCCTGGAGAAGGAAACCGAGCCCGCGTCGTTCGTCCGCATCGTCGGGCTGCACATCCGCAGCATCGAGCTGATGGCCATGCGCGGCCTGCTGGACCGCATCCTCGAACGCGGCAGGAAGCGCCCGGCCGGCGGGTTCTTCGCCGCCATCGACAAGCCCGTGCCCCGAGGTCTGGATTCCGCGCACGCCTACCTGCTGGGCATCCCGCAGCCGGTCGTCGTCGGCCTCCTCGAAGACCACGCGGTCCGACTGGGCGCGCGGGTCCGGCACGGCGGTGCGGTGACCGGCGTCGAGCAGGACGACGAGGGCGTGACCGTCGAACTGGCCGGCGGCGAACTGCTGCGTTCCCGCTATCTCGTCGGCTGCGACGGCGCGCGCAGCACGGTGCGCAAGCTGCTCGGCGTCGGCTTCCCCGGCGAACCCTCGCGGAACGAGACGCTGATGGGCGAGGTGGAAGTGGGCGTGCCGCAGGAGGAGGTCGCCGCCAAGGCCGCCGAGATCCACGCGACCGACAAGTCCTTCAGCCTCCACCCCTTCGGTGACAAGGTCTACCGCGTCGTGGTCTCCGTCCCGGGCGTCGGCGATCGCGCGGAACCGCCCACCCTCGACGATTTCAGACGACGACTGCGCACCATCGCCGGCACCGATTTCGGCGTGCACTCCCCGCGCTGGCTGTCCCGCTTCGGGGATGCCACCCGGCTGGCCGAGCGTTATCGGGTCGGTCGGGTGCTGCTGGCCGGCGACGCCGCGCACATCCACCCGCCCATCGGCGGGCAGGGCCTCAACCTGGGTGTGCAGGACGCGGTCAACCTGGGTTGGAAGCTGGCCGCACACGTCCGGGGCTGGGCACCGGAGAAGCTGCTCGACACCTACGAGGCCGAACGCCACCCGGTCGCTGCGGACGTGCTGGACAACACCCGCGCCCAGACCGAACTGCTGTCCGCCGGACCGGGCCCGCAGGCCGTGCGCGGGCTGCTCACCGAACTGATGGACTTCGACGAGGTGAACCGGTACCTGATCGAGAAGATCACCGCGACCGGTATCCGCTACGACTTCGGGGAGGCTCCGGACCTGGTCGGCCGCCGCCTGCCCGACATAGCCGTGGAGCACGGCCGCCTCTACGACCTGCTGCACGGCGGCCGGGGCCTGCTGCTGGACCGCACCGGACGCCTGGCCGTCGGCGGTTGGTCGGACCGGGTCGACCACCTCGCCGATCCCACCGCGGATCTGGACGTTCCGTGCGTCCTGCTGCGCCCCGACGGCCACGTCGCCTGGGTCGGCGACGATCAGCGGGACCTCGACCACCACCTCTCCCGCTGGTTCGGGGAGCCGGCCACCTGATCCACCCGCTCAGTGCGTCTCGCCGTGGTCGGCGCGGTGGGCCTGGCGGTCAGCGGCGTCGCAGTGCCGGGGTGAGCAGTGCGGGCGGGGTGTCGTGCTTCTCGTGTGCGGCGAGGTCGGTGCCGGGGGCGACGATCTTGTCGATCGCGTCGAGCACGTCGGCGGTGAGCACGGTGTCAGCAGCGGCGAGTTGCGAGTGCAGGTGGTCCAGCGTGCGGGGGCCGATGAGCGCGCTGGTCACGGCGGGGTGGGCGGTCACGAATCCCAGCGCGAGCTGGATCATGCTCAGGCCGGCCTCGTCGGCGAGCGTGGCCAGTCGCTCGACGGCGTCGAGCTTGGCCCGGTTCGCGGGGATGGCGGTGTCGAAGCGGTCCGGCAGGAACGTGGAGCGGCTGGTGGTGATGTCCCTGCCCGCGCGGATCGCGCCCGACAGCCAGCCCGAGGCCAACGGGCTCCACACCAGCACACCGAGCCCGTACTGCTCGGTCACGGGCAGGACGTGGGTTTCGATTCCGCGTTGCAGGATCGAGTAACCGGGCTGTTCGGTGACGTAACGGCTCAGGTGGTGCTCGCGGGCGGTCCACTGGGCCTGCACGATGCGGTAGGCGGGAAACGTCGAGGAGCCGAAGTAGCGGATCTTCCCCGCGCGCTGCATGTCGGTCAACACCGACAGGGTCTCCTCGTCGCCGGTGCTCGGGTCCCACCGGTGGATCTGGTAGAGGTCGACGTGGTCGACGTCGAGGCGGCGCAGGCTGTTGTCCAGCTCGGTGACCAGCCAGCGGCGCGAACTGCCCTGGTGGCCGCGCCCGTCGCCCATCGGCAGGCCCGCCTTCGTGGCCAGCACGACGTCCTCGCGGCGGCCGGCGATGGCCTTGCCGACCATCTCTTCCGACTCGCCGCCGCTGTACGCGTCGGCGGTGTCGATCATGTTGATCCCGCCCTCCAGAGCGGCATCGACGAGGGCGGTCGCCTCGGCCTGGGTGGTGCGCCCGATCTTGCCGAAGTTCATCGCGCCGAGCGCGAGGGAGCTGACCTGCACGCCGGTGCGGCCCAAGGTGCGGTACTGCATGACCGTGTTCCTCCATTGGAGATGAGGGGTGGTGGCAACGCATGGCTTGGTCATCGCCCCCTGCTCTGCCATCATGAGGAAGCGGAACGATGTCCCGTTTGACGATATGGAACGTTGTCCCGGTTAGCAAACCCGGCAACGGAGGGACGAGCGCGGTGAACGACAGCGACCGGGGCACGGGGCAGGCGACCCGGCCCAAACGAGCGGATGCCCGACGCAACGAGGAGACCCTGCTCGACGCGGCAGCCGCGATCTTCGTCGCGTCAGGCGTGGAAGCGCCGGTGCGCGACATCGCGGCGAAGGCAGGTGTCGGAACGGCCACGATCTACCGCCACTTCCCCACCCGGGCGGATCTGATCATCGCCGTCTACCGCCACCAGGTCGACGCCTGCGCCGAGGCGGGCCCGGCCCTGCTGGCGACCAGCCCGACACCGCACGTCGCCCTCGGGCGGTGGGCCCACCTCTTCGTCGACTTCCTGGTCACCAAACACGGCCTCGCCGCCGCGCTGCACACCGACAACGCCGGCTTCGAAACGCTGCACGCCTACTTCCTGGACCGCCTCCTGCCGGTGTGCGCGCAACTCCTCGACGCTGCTGCCGCGTCCGGCGAGATCCGCCCCGACCTCGACGCCTACCAACTCATGCGCGGCGTCGGCAACCTCTGCGTGGGTGCCGACAGCGACCCCCGCTACGACGCGCGCCGACTGGTCGAACTCCTCGTCGCAGGACTACGCCAACCGCGCTGACCGTGGCACCGGGCACCTGTTCGGGGGCACCAGGTTCACCGGCGGTGTCCGCGTCGTCCGGTCAGCGGCCTGATCGCCACCAGCGCCACCACCTGCACAACCGTGCAGGGCAGCGCGAGCAGGCCGAGGTCGACGAAGTCCCCGACCGCGCCCCGCGGGTCGGCCACCAGGTCGACCGGCGAATACCACTGCCCGTCCCGCACCATCCCGGCCACCACGAGCAGCGCCGCCAAGCACGGCAACCCCACCAACAACACCCGCGCCGTCGACGACCACCGACGGGACGCACCGACGATCACCGACCCGGCCACGTACCCCACCGGCGGCACTACCGCACCGCCCAACAACAACAGCGCCAGACCCGCCAGATCCCACCGGCGCAACGGCCCGACACCCACGCCAGGGGCCCTGTCCTCGCCCGTGGCGGCGTCCAGTTCGGCCTCGACGATCTCCTCCGGAGTGCCCAACCGGTCCAGCAGATTGCGGATGTCGACCTCCGAGGACCCCGGCAGGAGGGACGTCTCGATATGCGAACCGATCTCCTCCACCAGCTCCCCCCGCCGCGACGGCGGCAACGACGCCGCATACCGCCGCAGCGTCCCCAGATACGAGGCGACGAGCGGATGCCCCACAACCGACCTGCTCATGCCTGATCGCCCCCTCCCGCGATGATCCCCTCGACCGACTCGCTCAACACCGCCCACTCCCGCCTGAACCGCTCGACGGCGGTGACGCCGTCACCGCTGAGCCGGTAGTACCGCCGGGGCGGCCCCGACCCGCCCTCACGCCACGTCGTCTCCACCAGCCCGCGACCGCGCAACCTGGACAACAACGGATAGACCGTGCCCTCGCTGGTGATCAGCCCACGCCGACCCAACTCGCGCACGAGCTCCACCGCGTACCGCTCCTCTCGGCCCAGCAACGCGAGCACACAGTGCTCGACCACCCCGCGACGCAACTCCGTCAACGAGTTCCGCTCACGCCCCTCGGCTTGCATGCGACACACAGTACCTTGCCGCGCAAGGCACCCACTCCCGTCAGGTCGAACGCTTCAGATGCATGTCTTCGGCCATCACCGACCGGGGGGCGACGCGATGCGGAATGTGGCCGGACCGGCGACCACGGTCCGGCCACACCGACCACAACCGCCACGCAGCCCCTCGGCCGTCATCGACCGGGCAAGGTGGTGCCACTCGGACCCGACGACGCCGCGTCCGTCGTCTAACGCCACCTTCAGGAATGTTGTCCCGCAGTTCGGCGAGCACCGGGCCGGTCGTCAACCCTTCATGAGGATGCTGAGCACGAACCGCTCCGGGAAGCGGTCCTCCCATCCCCACTGCTGGTGCCAGGTCTGGGTGTTCTGTTCCGTCCCGTACATCTGGAAGTACCATTGCGGGTCGCCCGCGCTCAGCGTCTCCGCGCTCTCGTGCCGGGCGAAGTTCTCCATTGTGATGTAGTCATTTCCGCTGCGGGCGACCACCGAGGCGAAGTGGAAGTCCAGCGGACCGGACGAGGCGTCATTCTTCAGCGCCTTGATCATCAAGACGTCGCCGACCGCCGGCGGCGGGGTGAACTCGTTGAGTGTGAACTTGCGAGCCGCCGCCAGGAACCCGGCCGGCACGGTCTCGCGCAGCCGGATCGCCTCCTGGAGCAGGTTGGCCAGGTGGCCGATGTACGCCTGTTCCTCGACGGGCTTGGGGACTTTGCCGATGGCCGCCTCCCGTGTCCGGTCCAGGTCCTTCTGCCGCTGCGTGGCGTTGGTGCCCGTCAGCTCGCCGAGGATCTTGTTGACAGCCGCGAAATACCGCTCCTCGCCGACGGTGGGCAGGTTCCGCTGGTGCGTCACCTCGGAGGCGATCTCGTTGCAGCGCTGGGCGAGACGGACGTCGTTGCCGCGTTGCACGGTCGGCTCGGTCTCCGTGCTGTAGCTGGGGGCTGCCGTACCACCACCGGCTCGACCTGCCAGAGGACCAGTTCCTCCGACTTGTTCTTGATCTTGAGGATCTTCCGTGTTCGACGAAGGACGAGGTAGTCGCCACTTTCGGCTTGCCGGATCTGAACTATGCCTTTGAGGTGCTTGTCGGCTTCCGCGATGCGTTTCTCGGTGGCGAAGAACGCCTTGGCCTGGCCTTCGACGTCTTCGATGGCCAGGTCGCGCTTTGCCGAGATGCGCAGCGGCACGGTGCCTTCGTACCGGATGTTCGGCTCACCGGACCCGCTGACGTAGCTGTTGTCGACTGGGTGCTGCGACGGGAAGAAGTCCTCGCCGGGGGGCCGCTCCTGGCCTTGCTCGTCGCGCGAGCCCCGGGTGGGGTAGTCGGTCTCGCCCGGCTGCATGACCACGTAGCGCTGCACCGATTCCTCGTCCGCCCGGCCGCTCGGCTCACGCTGGTCGATCGCGGTGGTTCCCGGGATCGACGGCTGCACGCCGGAGGTGACTTGGCGTGCGTTGGCCTCGGCGGCCCGCTCGAAGCGGTCGTTCGGATCGGAGACCGTGAGACCGTCGCCGTGGTCGGTCCCGGCGACGGGGCCGGAGCGTTGCTGGATCACGTGGGTCAGCTCGTGGGCCAGCGTGTGCTTGTCGGCTCCGCCGTCGCCGATGACCACGTGGTCGCCCGAGGTGTAGGCCCGTGCCCCGATCTCGGCGGCGGAAGCCCTGGCGGTGCTGTCGGCGTGGATGCGGACGTCCGAGAAGTCCGCGCCGAGCCGGGCTTCCATCTCGGTACGTGTGTCGTTGTCCAGGGGGCGACCGCCGGCGCGCAGGACGTCGTGGACGGCGGAGCGCTGTACGGGATGCCCGGCCTGCTGATGGTTGCCGTCGGTGTCGTGCTGGTGTCGCTCCTGGGCCCCCGGGTGTCCGGCGCGGCAGAGCATCTGGACGACTGCCGCGTTGCCGATGGTGCTCTGCAACGCGAGCAGTGGCGTCCGGGGCGCGGCCTGAGGTTGACGGGCCGGTGCGTCGACCTTTCGCACCCCGGCCGTCCTGGCCTGATTTTCAGCGTGCATACGACTCTCCCTCGGTGGACAGACGACTCCCCCTGGGTACCTGGGACGTGGGCGGTCGAGCCAGGTACCCGAGGGCAGAGTGAGGGCAACGTCGGGGCTGAGCAGCGGCACGGCGGTCGGCGTTGGCACCGGAGTCCCGGCGAACGGCCACAACGCCGGCAATGACGGCCCGTCGCAGCTTCCTCGCCAACACCCCGACTGGTACCGGCCCGCCGAGCTGGGCCACCGCCAGGCCGTAGTACTTGGTAGTGCAGGTGACCACCGAGTTGGTGACCAGGGTCAGGAACCACCGGTGCGTGCAGCGACTCGCTCGCCGTTCGGGCCGGCACGACCTGGAGCAGGTACGCACCAGGCGACCGCTCACCGCGATATTCGCCGAGAACTCATGACAGTCGACTACGCGACCTCACCACTCCCTGGAGAAGGGTCACCAGCCGCTCGGTCCGGTCAACGGGCATCGGCTGCTTCCGGATTGGCCAGGACCGCAGGTTTGAGGACCTGCGCGCGGCGGTCGGCCGGCGCGGCCAGTTCCCGCGCCGTGAAGGCGGGTAGGTGTTCACCGAGGAAGTCGACCAGCCGGCGCGGCTCGTGGCCGGTTACGGCCCGGACGGTGGGGGTCGGCGTTTCCCGGTGCGTCCGGGTGAGGGCCTGGATCTCCAGCAGGTGCTCGACCAGCCACCCCGGCTGCCCGGTTCGGGCGAGGTCGTGGCGCATCCGGTCCGGGGGCAGGTCCAGGTAGCGGGTGGGCCGGCCGAGCGCGGTGAGCAGGTCGGCCACCTCCGGGTAGCTGACGGCCTCCGGTCCGGTCAGCACCAGCGCCTGTCCCCGGGTGCTCCGGCCGGTGAGCGCGACGGCGGCCACGTCGGCGACGTCGCGGGCGTCGACCATGTTGAGCGGGTGGTCGCCGGTCGTGCCGGTGAACGTCCCGGTGCGCCCGATCATCGGCGCGAGGCGCAGCAGGTTCTGCTGGAACGCGTAGGGGCGCAGGAACGTGTGCTCAAGCCCGGCCGCGACGACGGCGTGCTCGACCTCCTGGTGGATGCGGGCCACGGCCACCGCGTCGGACGCCGGGGCCGAGAGCTTCACGAGGTGCTCGACGCCCGCCCGCGCGGCGGCGGCCACGACGTCCAGTTCCAGTTCGCGTTGCCGGGGGCCGTTGCCCATCGCGAGGAACACCTGGCCCGCGCCGGTGAGGGCGGCGCGGAGGGCAACGGGGTCGCCCGCGTCGCCGACGACGTACCGCACGCCGGGGACCGGCTCGGCCGGCTCGGTGCGGACCAGCGCCGTCACGGGTGCGTGGCGGGCGGCGAGGCGGGGCAGCAGTGCGGAACCGACGGTTCCGGTGCCTCCGATGACGAGGATCACGACGACGTCCTTTCGGCGCGGACGGTGTCCGCAGGGGTGGGTGGGGTGCGCCGACCTCGGCGCGGGGAGCGGGACCGTGCCCACGCCCGGCCGGACAGACCGCCGCCGATCGCGGCGGAACCGAGCGTGAACTGAAGGACCGAGAGGTCGGCCAGGCCGTTGCCGATCAGCAGGGCGCTCGCCGCACCGGCCAACACCGTGCACACCAGAGCGGCCACGGCGACGGTGCGGGCGACGACGCCCCGGCCCGCCGCCTCGGGTGGGGTGCGGCCGTGCAGCCACAGCGTGACGAGCGTGGCCGCTGCGGCGGACGGGATGGCGATGGTGGTGCAGGAGGCTTGTTCGAGCCGGTCCGCGAACGCCGGATCGGGCACGAGCTGGGCGTTGAGGTAGGCGGTCACGGCCGGGAAGGCGTAGGCGGGCACCGCGCTGCGGATCACCGCCGACAGCCGGCCGGGGCGGGATCGGGCGTGGTTCACGGGTTCCTCCGATGTCGGGTGGACACGGGGAACGCTACGAATGTTGCTGCTGGCGCACTAGACGACAGTTGACGAACAGATTGTTCGCCTGTGTGCAACGATGAATCATGCCCGTACCGGATCTGGCTCTCGATGACGTCGCCGTGTTCGTCCGGGTCGTCGACACCGGTGGGTTCACGGCGGCGGCCGACGCGCTGCACGTGCCGAAGTCGACGGTGAGCCGGCGGGTCGCCCGCCTGGAACGGCGGCTCGGCACGCGACTGCTGAACCGGACCACCCGCGCGGTGACGCCGACCGAGGCCGGCCGGTCGTTCTACGCCCGCGCCTCGGCGGCGCTGGCCGAGCTGCACGACGCGGCGAGCGCGGCGTTCGACGAGCGCGAGGTGCCCCGGGGGGCTGTGCGGCTCGGGGCACCGCCGGACGTGGGTGCCGAGCTGCTCCCCGCCCTGCTCGCCGGGTTCGTCGCGGAGCACCCGGGGGTGCGGGTCGAGGTGACGATCGTCGTGGACCCGCCGGACCTGGTGGGGCAGGGCCTCGACGTCACCCTCCAGGTCGGCCGGCCGCACCACCCGGCGCTGTCGGCGGTGCAGTTGCAGGACATGGGTTTCGGGCTGTTCGCGGCACCGTCCTACGTGGAACGGGAGGGTGCGCCGGGGTCGGTCGCGGAGTTGGCCGGGCGGGCGTGCGTGGTGTTCCGCCCGGAGCGGGGTCTGGGCCGGTGGCGGCTGTACCGGGCCGAGGACCCGGCCGGTGCCGTGGACGTGGTGGTGCGCGGCCCGCTCGCGGCCGACGACATCACGTTCGTGCGCCGCGCCGCGATCGCCGGTGCCGGCGTGGCCCTGCTCCCCCGCCTGGTCGGCGAGATCGCCGTGCGCGAGGGGCAGTTGTGCCCGGTGCTGCCGGAGTACCGCACCGACGGCCTGCCGCTCTACCTGGTCTCCCCCGCGTCACCCCACGTGCCGCTGAAGGTCCGGGCTCTGCGCGATTTCCTCCTGGCGCACTTCCCGCGCTGAGGCGGATCGGCTTCACCCGCGCCGCGCGAGGATGGCGGCGTGGGGCCGTCTGCCCGGTACGACGAGGCTTTCCGTTGCCTCCACGAGGAAACCCGCGTCGTCGAGGCGCTGCGACATCTCCTGGACCGGCCAGAAGTACGCGGTCGTCACGGCGTGCGGGAACGGCTCGACCCGCGCGCCCTCGAACATGCCGAGCAGCAGGCTGCCGCCCTCGCGCAGGCACCGGGCGAACTCGCCGAGGACGCGGGGCACGTCCCGGGGGTCGGTGTGGATGATCGAGTACCACGACAGGACGCCGGCCAGCGAGCGGTCGGGGACGCCGAGCGCGTCCAGCTCGGCAACGCGGTAGGAGCCGGCGGGGAAGCGCGATCGGGCGATCTCGACGAAGCGCGGCACCAGGTCCACGCCCTCGACGTCGCAGCCCCGCGCGCGCAGGAAGTCGGTCCACTGCCCCGGCCCGCACCCCGCGTCGACGATGGGCCCGGACACCCCGTCGGCCCACCCGGACACCGACTTCCGGTCCAGCTCGGGCATGCCCTCCGGCGGGCAGAACAGGGCGGTGTACTCCTCCGCCCGCCGGCCGTACGCGTCGCGCACGTCGTCCACCGACACCGAGCACCTCCTGGGGATCGCGGCGTCCGATCTCGCCGCCGCACGCTCGCCGCCGACATCGAACCACCCCCGGGCCCGGTCGGGTGATGTGCTCGACCACGGTTGTCGTGGTGTTGGCCGAGCGGATCAGGATGCCTACGCTGGTCCACGGCACGTGCACCGCACGTGTCCCACGGAAGGACCACAGGAACCACGAGTATCCTCGGGAGCCTCCAGTGAGAAGCTCGAAGACCGTGCTGTTCGCCCTGCTCGTCACCTGCGCGGCCGGCCTCCCCGCCGCCGCATCGGCCGCGCCGGCGTCGGCGGACCGGCACGCGTTCGCCCTGTCCAGCACCGCTTTCGCCAACGGCGGCAGCATCCCCAAGATCCACGAGTGCACCAGCGGCGGCGGCAACGACCCCGCCAAGAAGAACGAGTCCCCTCCCCTGGCGTGGTCGGGCGCTCCGGCCGCCGCCAAGAGCTACGCGGTCGTCATGCGCGACCTGGACAACGCGAGTCTCGTCCACTGGGTCGTCTACGACATCCCGGTGGGCGCGACCTCGCTCCCCCAGAACGTGCAGCACGTCTACCAGCCCCCGGTCCCGGCCGGAGCCCGGCAGGTCTACTACCGGGGGAGCGCGAGCCTGTTCGGCTACCAAGGACCGTGTTCGCCCTCGACGGTGAACACCTACGAGTTCGTCGTGCACGCGCTCGACCGGGCGTCGTTGACCACCCTGAACGCCAACTCGTCGACCCAGGCCGCCGTCAGGGCGATCACGGCGGCCTCGATCGGCTCGGCCAGGATCAGCGGCGAGTCGTAGGGCCACCGCGCGCCGCCCGTAGACCGCCGTGGGGCGGCGCGCACCGGGCGTCCTCAGCCGGCGGCAGCGCCGAACCACGTGGGCAGCCGGTCGACCAGGTCGTCCTGGTCGTCGCCGACCCACGCCACGTGGCCGTCCGGCCGCAGCAGCACGGCGGGCACGTCCAGCTCCTCGCTGACGTCCACGACGTGGTCGACCCGGTCGGCCCAGCCCGCCACCGACAGCCGCCCGGTCTGGTCGAGCAGCAGTCCCCGGCCGCCGTGCAGCAGGCCGTAGAGGCGTCCCCGCCGCAGGCGCACGTCCCGCAGCCGGCGGCCGAGCAGCTCGTGCCCCGGACCGAAGTCGTAGCGGATCGCGGTCGCGATGATCTTCTCGATCAGGTACCGGCCGACCTCGGGGAACTGCATCAACTCCGCCATCAGCGCGCGCACCGCGCCCGGACCCGGTTCGAGGGTCGTGAGCTCGGCCTGCGCGCGGGTGTTGTCCAGCACGGCGGCGGCGACCGGACGCCGTTCGGTCTGGTAGCTGTCGAGCAGCTTCTCCGGTGCCCAGCCCCGGACCTGTGCGGCCAGCTTCCAGCCGAGGTTGACCGCGTCCTGAAGGCCGAGGTTGAGGCCCTGCCCGCCGTAGGGCGGGTGGATGTGCGCGGCGTCGCCGGCCAGCAGCACCCGGCCGAGGCGGTAGTGCTCGGCCAGCCGGGTGGCATCCCCGAAGCGGGAGAGCCAGCGCGGGGAGCGCATGCCGAAGTCGGTGCCGGCGAGCTTGCGCACCTGCTGCTTCAGCTCGTCCAGGGTCGGCGGCACGGTGCGGTCCTCGGCCACCCCCTCGGCGGGCGCGCCGATGCGGTAGACCCCGTCGCCGAGCGGGATGGCACCGAACCGCTTGTGGGTCTGGTGGACTTCGGCCACGACGGCGGCCACGGTCTCCGGCGGGGCGGTCAGCTCCACTTCGCCCAGCAGTGTCTCGACCCTGCTGGGTTCGCCCGGGAAGTCGACGCCGAGCAGGGTGCGGACCGTGCTGCGACCGCCGTCGCAGCCGACGAGGTAGCGCGCACGCAGGCGCGTGCCGTCGGCGAGTTCGGCGGTCACCCCGTGGTCGTCCTGGTCGAGCCCGACCAGTGCGCGCGAGTACCCGATCTCGACGCCGAGCCCGGCGGCGCGCTCGATCAGCAGGCGTTCGGTGGTGGTCTGGGGAATGGCGAGGACGTACGGGTGCGTGGTGTCCAGTCCTTCCGGCGGCGGTGTGCGGATACCGGCGAAGAATCCACCGAGCGGGTGTTTCGTGCCGAGTTCGAGGAATCGCTCCACCACTCCGCGCTGGTCCAACACCTCCAGGCTGCGCGCGTGCAGGCCGAGCCCCCGGACGACCTTGGTCGGCTCCGCGTCCTTCTCCAGCACGACCACGTGCACGTCGTGCAACCGCAGCTCACCGGCCAGCATCACGCCGGTCGGCCCGCCGCCGACCACGATCACGTCGATCATCCAACTCCCCCGTCGTACCGGTGTGATTCCGGCTGATCCCGTTCGCGGTGCACTCGATTCCCGCGCGGGTGCCGGCTCCGGCCGGTGATTCTGCGCCACGACCCGGGTCTTGCCGCAAGTCCCCCTGTGCGCTATAAATTAGACATGGCAAGGAGTGTTCATCGCTCCTTGCCATCGTCATTTTCCGCCCGCCGTGGTCGGTCGGTTCGAGCGGCGGCCCGGGTGCGGACGTGGTGAAGGGGAGAGGTCGCTCTCGCGGCCTCTCCCCTTCACCCCCACCACCCGGTGGAGCCGGGAAGTCCTTACGGGTTCAGCGTCACCCCGTACGCGCTGAGCGCTTCCGCGACCGGCTGGTAGTACGACGTGCCGGTGCCCTTGCCCGAGGTGATGCCCAGGCCGACGCTGCCGGCGAACAGGCAGCCGCCGGAGTCACCGGGGTTGGCCAGCGCGCTGGTCTGGATGAGCTGGTGCACCGCGCCCTCGGAGTAGTTCACCGTGACGTTGAGGCGCTGCACCGAACCCGAGGTCAGCCGCGTGGTGCTGCCGCTCTTCTGGATCCGCTGCCCGACCGTGGCCGGGGCGTGCGAGCTGATCTTCTGGCTGGAGCCGTTGTACAGGCTGACCGCGCCCGGCGCGCTGCCCGTGGTGTTGCGGATCAGGCCGTAGTCGTTGGTCGGGAAGCTGGCTCCCTGCGACGGCCCGACGTTCCACTGGGACACCGCGCGGGTGCAGTGCCCGGCGTCGACGATGTAGTTCTGGCCGCCCTTGTTGGTGTTGAAGCCGACCGAGCAGCGGGTGCCGCCGCCGGTGATCGCCTCGCCGTTGAGGATGGCCAGGCTCATCTCACCGGTGACCCGCTCGACCCGCACGCGGTCGCCGAGCCGGTCGGCGGTGCGCAGGAGCGTGGCGAGGTCGCCGCCGGTGGCCGAGGAGGACACGCTCAGCACGACCTGGTTGGTCTTGGGGTCCAGGCCGACCGAGGTGTGGGTGACGGCGGGCACCGCTTCCAGCGCGCCCTGGGCGGATGCGAGCACCGAGAGGGAGTGCTTGACCAGCTTGGGCTCGGCCCCGGACGCGCGGACCTGGTCGGCGGCGGCCGGGTCGAGCACGTTCACCACCGGCTTGCCCTTGGCGTCCAGGTAACCGCCGGCGACGCGGCTGCCCAGCGCGTCGCCGATCCGGTCGAGGGTCCGCGCGCTGGAGTCCTGGATCCGGAGGATCTCGGCCGCCGCCGCAGGGGAGATCCCCTCCCGGGTGCCCATGTCCGCGATCGCGGACTCGGCCACGTCGGAGGCGTACCCCTCGATGCCGGCCGCCGGGGCGGCCGTGACGCCGGCGGCGAGGGCACCGGCGACCAGGGCGATGGCGGACCGGGCGGCGAAACGCCGCCCATTGACGATCTTGCGCATACCGGCAACTCACTTTCACAGGGAAGCGCGGGGTGACCGCGCCGATCAGTGGGTTGTGCCGGGCGCGTTGTGCCCACCCGGCACCGGACAATTCCGGCGCATCCCAGCCTGTTCCCGCACGCCGCACCCCGGTACCGCCTTTAGACGGAAAGCAGAGGACTTCGAAACGTCACGGAGACGCTCGGGTGAGCCGGGGGAAGTCCCTGGGGAGCCGGCCTTCGACAAGCGTCGGATGGCGGGCCAAATGGGTGCACGGGTCGATATAACCGCTGTTCAGGGCGGTGCGGACAAGTGGGCCGGGAGCACTCCCGGTCGCCGGGGCGGGACGGGAAAGCCCTCTGCCGGGTCCGGATTCGGAGAAAACCGACCGAATGTTCGGAACTGTTAAAATGTAAAGTTTCGGCGTGGTCCCGAAGGGGTATGACGCGCTCACCGCGAATTAAAAGGTGAATACCGGTCGGTATCGACGGGAATACGCCGGAGTGGCGGAGGAGTCGAACGCGGTCTTGTGGCCGGTGTGGACGGTCGTCCGTCCACACCGGCCACGAAGTACGCGTGATCTCAGGAGACGCAGAACTCGTTGCCCTCGGGGTCGAGCATGACCCACCAGTGCCCGGCCGGACCCCGGTCGACCTCCTGGACGCGGGTCGCGCCCAGCCCCTCCAGCCGGGCCACCAGCTCGTCGAGGCCGCCGGGCTCGCTGTGGACGTCCACGTGCAACCGGTTCTTGACCGTCTTCCCCTCGGGGACGTCCTGGAACAGCACGCGCCGACCGCGACCGATCCCGCTGGTCCCGTCGAACGGGTCGTCGGGGTGGCGGATCGCCGAGTAGCCCCGGAAGAGCTTGTGCCCGTTGTGCTCGACGACCGCGTCCTCGCCGAGGTGCCCGGCCGCCAGCAGGTTCTCGATCAGCGCGCCGGGGTCCTCGACCTCGTAACCCAGTGCCGCTGCCCAGAAGTCCGCGAGGTTCGGTGCGTTCGTGGTGTCGATGACGAGCTTCCAACCCAATGCCATGTGGACAGTTATAACCGCACGTCGGCCGGCGGCGGGAGGGGAGAACCCGCGTCGTGGATTCGGTGGCGTGGATTCGGCGGCGTGTCAGCAGGCGCAGTGCCCGCCACGCCACGCTTCGCGGCCTTCCTTCACCGCGACGCCGGCGATGACCAGGGCCACGGCCGGGTCGGCCCAGGACCAGCCGAACGCCGAGTTGAGCACCAGGCCGACCAGCAGCACGCCGGAGAGGTAGGTGCACAGCAGGGTCTGCCTGGAGTCCGCGACCGCACTGGCCGACCCCAGCTCACGTCCGGCGCGGCGCTGCGCGGCGGACAGGAACGGCATCACCAGCAGCGACGCGGCGGCCAGCACGATGCCGGCGGTGGAGTGCTCCGCTTCGGCGGCTCCGAGCAGCGAGCGCGCGGACTCGACGGTGACGTAGGCGGCCAAGGCGAAGAACGACACCGCGATGACCTTCAACGCCGCCCGCTCGCGCTTCTCCGGGTCGGCACCGGAGAACTGCCAGGCCACCGCAGCGGCCGAGGCGACCTCGACGACCGAGTCCAGCCCGAACCCGATCAGCGCGGTGGACGACGCGATCTTCCCGGCGGTGATCGCCACGACCGCTTCGACCACGTTGTAGGTGATGGTCGCGGCGACCAGCAGGCGCACCCGCCGGGTGAGCACCGCGCGTCGCTGCGGGTCGGCGGTGCCGCGCGGGTCGGCGGCCGGGTCGGCGCGGCCGGTGCTCACCCGCCCGCCTCTGCGGAAGCCACCGGCCGCTCGTCGTCGTTGAGGCAGGGCTCGGCGGTGTCCACCGCGAGGACCACCTTGACCAGTTCGCCCAGCGCCCGCGCCAGGTGGGCGTCGGCCAGCGCGTAGCGGACCTGGCGGCCCTCGTAGGTGGCCTCGACGAGCCCGCAGCCGCGCAGGCACGACAGGTGGTTGGACACGTTCGACCGCGTCAGCCCCAGGTGGTCGGCGAGCTGGGCGGGGTAGCTGATCCCGTCGAGCAGACCCACCAGGATGCGGCAGCGGGTCGGGTCGGCGAGCGCCTTGCCCAGCCGGGCCAGCGCATCCTCCCGCGTCTCACACTTCAGCATGTCGGCAACCATACAGTGAACGCTGTACTACAGTCACGGCTGAATCGTTGACCGCCGGGAAGGACCATTCCGTGGCCGCCGTCGCGCTGCTGCTGTACCTGCTCTACGTGCTGCTCGCGTTCGGCGTGCGCACCGCGCTGCACCACCGGCGCACCGGCTCGACCGGCTTCCGGGGCCTGAGCGGACGCCCCGGCTCGGCTCCCTGGTGGGGCGGGGTGCTGTTCGCCGCCGCCTTGGCCGCCGGCCTGCTCGGACCGCTGTCGCAGGTGGCGGGCGTCCTCCACCCCCTGGCCGCGCTCGACCACCGCGCCCTGGACGTCGTCGGCGTGGTGATCACCGTCGCCGGGATCGCCGCGACCCTGGCCGCCCAGCACGCGATGGGCACCGCCTGGCGCGTGGGCGTGGACCCCGACGAGCCCACCGCCCTGGTCACCGACGGCGTGTTCGCCCACGTCCGCAACCCCGTCTTCACCGCCATGATCGCCACCGGTGCCGGCCTGGCCCTCACCGCCGCCGACCCGGTGTCCCTGTCGGCCCTGCCCGCCCTCGTGGTCGCGGTGCACCTCCAGGTCCGCGCGGTCGAGGAACCCCACCTGCTCGCCCGGCACGGCGGGACCTACCGCGACTACACCGCCCGCACCGGCCGCTTCCTGCCCAGGTGGGCAGGTCTCGGCGCACCGTCGTCCGAGACGTAGCCGCGACCGCCCGAAGCGCGGGTCGAGCACCACCGCGTCGGTGCTGCCGAAGCCGGCGGACGGCCTGATACAGTCGCCGCCGTGACTGCCGGGTCGGCCTTGCGCCATTACCGAGACGGGCACCCGGCTCAGGCTTGAGCACGGGGTGGGCCCGAGGCCCACCGCTCTCCTCCGGACACCGCGCCGAACACGCGGACGACGTTCTTTCCGTCGATCCGGAGGAAACCCTTATGCCACTTGATTTCAACCAGCAGGTCGTCGACGAGTTCCGGGCGAACCGGGGCAAGGTCGGCGGCTACTTCGAGAACGCCCGGCTGATCCTGCTGACCACCACCGGTGCCCGCAGCGGCCGGCCGCACACGAGCCCGCTGGGCTACCTCCCCGACGGCGACCGGATTCTGGTGCTCGGGTCGGCCGGCGGGTCGGACAAGCACCCGGACTGGTACCACAACCTCGTCGCCGACCCGGTCGTGACCGTCGAAGACGGGGTGTTCACCTACCAGGCCAAGGCGATCGCGCTCACCGGCGAGGAACGCGACCGGCTGTTCGCGCGGGCGGTGGAGTCCGACCCCGGCTGGGGCGAGTACCAGGCCAAGACCCGGCGGGTGATCCCCGTGGTGGCGCTGGAGCAGACGGTGCCCGGCCCGCCGGACGTGAAGTCCGTGGGCGAGGGGCTGCGCGTGGTGCACGACGCGTTCCGCCGCGAGCTGGCCACCATCCGCGCCGAGGTCGCGGCGTCCGGTCCCCGGCTGGGCGCGCAGCTCCGGGTGAACTGCCTGACCTTCTGCCAGGGCCTGGAGTTCCACCACCGCGTCGAGGACGGCGGGATGTTCCCCGCGCTCGGCCACCGGTACCCGGAGATCGCGGACGTGCTCGCACGACTCGGCGAGCAGCACGAGCGGATGTCGGTCCTGCTCGCCGAGTTGCAGGAGGTGGTCGGCGGTGACGGGAGCGGCGAGGGCCTGCTGGAACGGGTCGACGGGCTCATCGCCGAGCTGGAGGAGCACCTGACCTACGAGGAGGAACAACTGATTCCCCTGCTGGACTCCTGAGCGTCCCGATAGGGTGCGGCCCTGCGCAGTGGGGGGCCGGTGTTCCAGAACCCGCGCGGCCTGGGGGTCGCGGTGATCGTGTCGGTGTGGGTGGTCGTGGCGGCGGACTTCGCGCTGGCCGCCTGGGAGTGGGCGTACCTGGCGTCCGCCGAGGACCCGGGCCCGCTGGTCGCGGTCCTCGTGGACGGTGTGAACGCGGTGTCGCTGGTGGCGCGTCCGGTCGCGGTGGTGCTCGTGGTGGCGTGGCTGTGGCAGGCCCGGTCCGCCGCCGGGCACGCGCCGCACCGGTACGCGCCGAAGTGGGTGGTCTGGGGGTGGCTGCCCGTCGTGGGCCTGTGGGTCCCGCGACGGGTGGTGGCCGACGTCTGGGCGGTGAGCGCGCCCGCACCGGACCGGGCGCGCCGGGCGGTGGTGACCTGGTGGTGGGTGCTGTGGCTGCTCTACGACCTGGGCACGGACGCGCACTTCGTGCTCACCCTGGTCGTCGTGGACGACCTGGACGCGCTGCGCGCGATGGTGCGGTCCGGCGCGGTGTTCCCGGTGATCGCGGCGGGTGCGGCGGGGTGCCTCACGGTCGTCGTGCGGCGGATCTCGGCGTGGCAGGCCGCGTCCACCGGGGCCACGGTGTCCACAGCGTCCACTGTGGAGCGTGTCGCGTGATCGGGCTGGACCTGTCCGACGACGACGTCGCGCGCGCGGTGCACCGGATCGGGTTGCGGGCCTACGCGGTGGAGGCCGCGCTGATCGGGTCGACCGCGATCCCGGCGCTGTCGGAGACGTGGGAGGAGATGCGCGCCCGGCCGCTGCGGTGGCTGGGCGCGCACGCGGACGGCGTGCTGGCCGGGTTCGCCGCGTGGTCGCGGGTGGGCGGTGTGCTCGACATCGCCCGGCTGTGCGTGGACCCGGACTTCGCCCGGCGCGGGCTGGGCCGGGCGCTGGTGTCGGCGGTGCTGGCCGAGGGCGGACCGGCGGTGGTGGCCACGGGGGCGGCGAACGCGCCCGCGATCGCCCTGTACGAGGCGGTGGGCTTCCGGCCGGCGGGCACGGTCGAGGTGGTGCCGGGACTGGTGATCGCCGAGTTCACCCGGCCAGGAACGCCCTGAGCATCGGCAGGAACCCCGGTGGCAGGCGGTCCACGTCCGGCACGCCGGGGGCGGGGTCGCGGGTGAACAGGGCGTGGTCCGCGCCCGGGAACACCGCGAGGCCGGTGGTGTGCGGCGCGAACACCGCGACGCTCTCCGGCACCGGGATGATGTCGTCCGCGCCGCCGAACACCGCCAACAGCGGCACGTCCAGGCGCGGCAGCAGGTCGCCGGGGTCGACGTCCATGCTGCGGGCGACGAACGCCAGCCGCTCGGGCAGGTCGTAGACCAGCGACACCCGCGAGTACCAGGGCCGGTCGCGGAACCGCTCCTGGTCGGCGAGGATCCGCTCGGGCGCGTCCCCGGCGCGCAGCCGGCGGGTGCGCTCGTCCACCCACGCCATCGCCTCGTCCGCGACCACGCCGTCCGGCTCCAGGGAACGGGCGATGCGCCACCGCTCCTGGGCGGCCATCGACGTGCCGGGCCCGGACACCGTGACCACGTGACCCACCGCGCCGGTGGTCGCGGCGAGCAGCGACACCCAGCCGCCCTGGCTCCACCCGACCAGCCCGACCCGCGCGGGGTCCACGCCGGGGAACCCGCGCAGCACCCGCGCGGCGGCGAGCGCCTCGGCGGCGCGGTCGGCCAGCGACTGGTCGCGCCAGTTGCCCGGTGACGGCCCGCAGCCGGGTTTGTCGTGCCACAGCACGGCCGCGCCGCACGAGGTCAGCCACGCCGGCCAGTCGCCGTGGTCCTCCAGCGCCGAGTTGCCGGAGCCGTCGACCAGCACGAGGCCGGGCAGGTCCGGACCGGCGGCGGGGCGGCGCACGCGCGCCCGCAGCGGCCCCACGGAGGTCTCCTCCTCGATCCACACCGGATCGACGGTAGTCGAAGTCCGATCCAGGACCGGACCTGTCCTGATCATTGCCTAGCGTGGTGTCCGTGACCGAGATCCGACAGTTCCGCGTCGACGGCCCGTTTGCGCGGGCCGGCCGGTGAACGTCGTCGCGCGCAGGATGGCCCGGCACGCGCTGACCGTCCCGGGGACCACGCCGGCCGAGGTGGTGCGCGCGATGTGCGGCGCGCACGCCCAGGTGCTGTCCGCCGCCGAGCTGTCGATCGGGTTGCGCATCCCGGGGATCACCCGCGACGAGGTGCGCGACGCGCTGTGGGTGGACCGGGCGCTGGTGAAGACCCGGGGGCCGCGCGGCACCGTGCACCTGTTGCCCACCGAGGACCTGCCGATGTGGCTGGGCGCGCTGGAGCCGCTGCTCGACCGCACGCCGCTGCTGACCGACGCGCAGGTGGACGAGGTGGTCGCGGCGATCGCGGACGCGGTGCGGCACGCCGAGCTGACCGCCGACGAGCTGACCGCCGAGGTGGTGGCGCGGACCGGGCCGTGGGCGGGCGAACGCGTGATGGAGGCGTTCCAGGACAGGTGGCCGAGGTGGATGGCGGCGATGGTCCCGGCGACCTTCCGGGGCGCGATGTGCTTCGCGCCGAACAAGGGGCGCAAGACCGCGTACACGAGCCCTCAGCGGTGGTTGCCGGGCGTCGCGCCCGACCCGGCGGGCCCGGTGCGGCTGCTGCGCTCCTACCTGCACTCCTACGGCCCGGCGACGCCGGCGCACTACGCGCGCTGGCTGAACGCGCCGCAGCGGTGGGTGAACGAGGTGTTCGCGCGCGCCGACGTCGAGGACGTGCCCGGCGGGTTCGTGGTGCGCGGGGACGTGCGGTGGCCGGACGAGCCGCCGCGCGGGGTGCTGCTGCTCCCCTACTTCGACGCGTTCGTCGTGGGCAGCCACCCCCGTGAGGACCTGTTCCCGGGGCGCGCGTGGCAGCGGGCGCTGGCCCGTGGCCAGGCGGGGAACCACCCGGTGCTGGTGGTCGACGGCGTGGTGGCCGGGGTGTGGCACCAGAAGCGGTCGGGCCGGCGGATCGCGGTGACCGTGGAGGCGTGGGGCGAGTTCACCGCCGGGCAGCGGCGCGGGCTGGACGCGGCGGTGGACCGGGTCGGCGAGTTCCTGGGCGGGGTGCCGGAGCTGGTGCTCGGCCCGGTGACGGCGGGCCCGCACGCGTAACCGTTGTTCTAGTACTAGAGTAGTCGGCATGGTCGCGTTGACACCCGCCGAGCTGACCTTGCTCGGCCTGCTCGTGGAGCAGCCCCGGCACGGCTACGAGTTGGACGAGGTGATCGCCGGGCGCGGGATGCGGGAGTGGACCGAGATCGGGTTCAGCTCGATCTACTACCTGCTGGGGCGGCTGCGGGACCGAGGGCTGGTCGCGGAGGTCGGTGCCGCACCCGGCACGGGCCGGCGCAAGGTGTTCGCCGCCACCGACGAGGGTCGTCGGGCCTGCGCGGAGGCCGCCGAGGAGGCGATCGCCGTGCCGCGCCCGGTGTTCCCGCCGGTGCTGGTCGGCCTGGCGAACCTGCCGGCGGTCCCCCGGGACCGGCTGGGGCCCGCGCTGGAGCGGCGGGCCGCCGCGCTGGCCGAGCGGGAACGCGAGGTGCGGGCCGCCGCCGGGCGGCCGGCACCGGACTTCGTCCGCGCGATCTTCGACTACTCGCTGGCCCAGCTCGCCGCCGAGCGGGCGTGGCTGGCGGACTACCGGGCCGCACTGGGAACTGGAGAACGCTGATGCCGCCGTACGACCTCAAGCGCGAGCTCAAGGAGTTCTACGCGCCGAAGAACACCACGTGGGCGTTGGTCGACGTGCCCGAACAGCGGTTCATCGCGGTGGACGGGAGCGGCAACCCCAACACCGCGCCCGCCTACGTCGCGGCCGTCGAAGCGCTCTACGCCGTGGCGTACACGCTGAAGTTCGCGGCCAAGCACGACGGCCGGGATTTCGTCGTGGGGCCGCTGGAAGGGTTGTGGTGGGCCGACGACCCGGCGGCGTTCACGGTGGGGGCGAAGGACTCGTGGCACTGGACCCTGCTCCTCGCCCAGCCCGACTGGATCACGCCGGAGGCGGTCGAGGAGGCCGCCCGGACGGCGGCGGCGAAGAAGAAGCTGCCCGCGATCGGCGACGTGCGCCGGTTGACGTTGCACGAGGGTCTCAGCGCCCAGACCCTGCACGTGGGGCCTTACGACGACGAGGCACCGCTGCTGGCCGAGCTGCACGACCGGTTCCTCGCCGCGCACGGCCTGGACTTCGGCGGCGTGCACCACGAGGTGTACCTCGGCGATCCGCGTCGGACCGAGCCGGCCAAGCTCAAGACCGTGCTGCGCCAACCCGTGCGATCGTTGGCCTGACCAACGAGTAGCTAGACTGCGGGGCATGGACTCCAAGGGGGCACCCGCGCGGTTGCGCGGCACGCCGAGCTGGTTGCTGGGCCAGACGGCGCTGCTGGCGCAGCGGCTGGTGGCGGACCGGCTCGGCGCGGAGGGCGCGCGCCGCCACCACTACGCGCTGCTGGCCGCGCTGGAGGAGTTCGGGCCGGCCAGCCAGGCCGAGCTGGGCCGGCGCGGCGGCGTGGACCGCAGCGACGTGGTGGCCACGGTCAACGCGCTGTCCGATCGCGGGTTCGTGGAGCGCTCGCCCGACCCGGGCGACCGGCGGCGCAACGTCGTCACGCTGACCCGGGCGGGCGGCGAGCACCTGCGGCACCTGACCGGCGTGCTGGCCGGTGCGCAGGAGACCCTGCTGGCCCCGCTGTCGGACGCGGAACGTCAGGACCTCGTGCGGATGCTGACCTCGGTGCTGGAGCACCACTCGTGACCCGGCCGGGCGTGATGCGCGCGGTCGTGCTCAGCGGGCCGGGCCCGGTGGAGAACCTGTCCGTGGTCGAGCTCCCGGTGCCCGAGCCGCCGGCCGGGTGGGTGCGGATCGAGGTCGGCGCGTTCGGCCTCAACCGGTCCGAGCTGCACACCCGGCTCGGCCTCGCCGGGGGCGTGGTGTTCCCCCGGGTGCCCGGCATCGAGGCCGTCGGCGTGGTGGACAGCGACTGCGACCTGCCGCGCGGACAGCGGGTGGCGGCGATGATGGGCGGCATGGGCCGGGTGTTCGACGGCGGGTACGCCGAGTACGCGGTGGTGCCGCGCGAGGTGCTGATCCCGTTCCGGTCGGACCTGCCCTGGGACGTGCTGGGCGCGGTGCCGGAGACCGTGCAGACCGCGTACGGCTCGCTGACCACGGGCCTGGACCTCCAGGCCGGGCAGCGGCTGCTGATCCGGGGCGGCACGTCGGCGCTCGGGTTCGCCGCCACGACGCTGGCCCGGGACATCGGCGCGACGGTGCTGGCCACGACCCGCAGCGGGCTCCGGCTCGACGTGCTGCGCGCGCACGGCGTCGAGCACCCGCTGGTGGACGACGGCGAGGTCGCGCGGCAGGTGCGGCAGCTCTACCCGGGCGGGGTGGACGCGGCGCTGGAACTGGTCGGCACGCCGACCCTGCCCGACACGCTGGCCGCCACGCGCGTGCACGGCACGGTGTGCTTCACCGGCACGCTGTCCGACGAGTGGACCGTGCCCGGGTTCTCCCCCATCGGGTACCTGCCCAAGGGCGTGCGGCTGACCGCGTACCGCGGGGAGAGCGCGGACCTGCCGGCCGAGGTGTTGCAGCGCTACCTGGACCGGCTGGCCTCCGGCGAGATCTCGCCCGGCCCGATCACCGCCTACCCGATGGCGGACATCCGGCGCGCGCACGACGACCTGGAGCACAACCGCCGGGTCGGCAAGCTCGTCGGGCTCCCCCGGGCGCATCCCGCCGGCGGCGGTCCGGCCGGCGGCGATCCGGGGGACCGTCCCCGGCGGGGGTGAGGCGACCCCACCCGGCGGGGCTCACACCAGCCGTCCCCGCCGTGGTGCCGGGCCGGGTGGTCGCGGTGGTCGTGGTCGACGGGCCGGTGGCCGGGCCGGGCCCTGCGGGCGCGCCGTCGCCGGGCTCACGCCACCGCTCCCCCGGCACGGCCGTCGCGCGCTCAGCGCAGCCGGCGGATCAGCTCCGCCACTTCCGCCGGGGTGAACTCCACCGCCGTCACCCCGACGCTGAACTCCAGCGCGCACCAGCCGGGCACGCCGGTGTCCCGGGGGTGGGTCGGCAGCTCGATCCCGGTGTCCGCCAACAGCGTGCGCGCCGCCGCCGAGGCGACCTGCGCGGAGACCGGGAGCAGGACGTGGAACAGCGACGACTGCGGCACCTCGGGGCGGGTGCGGGCGTAGCCGTCGGCGTTGATCGCGGCGGCGATGGCGCGGGCGTGGTCGAGGAACTCGGCCATCCTCGGCAGGAGCTCGTCGAGGCCGACCAGCGCGGCCAGCGCTTCGGGCCAGGCGTCGGACAGGCTGCCGCCGAGCCGGGTGCGCCACAGCCGGGCTTCGGCGATGACCTCCGCCTCCCCGGCGAGGACGGCTCCGCGCACGCCTTCGAGTCCCTTGTAGAGGGAGACGTAGACGGTGTCGAAGAGACCGGCGATCTCGGCGAGCGGGCGGCCGTAGAACGGTTGCGACTCCCACAGCCGCGCGCCGTCGAGGTGGGTGGCCGCGCCGTGCTCGTGGGCCCAGCCGGTGTGCGCGACCAGCTCGTCCCAGGCGGGCAGCAGGCCGCCGAGGTCGCGTTGCGGGAGTTCGAGCAGCAGCGCGGCGAGCGGTTCGCCGATCTGCCGCAGGTCGTCGAGGGTGATCGGCCGGTGGTGGTCGCCGACCGGGCGGTGCACCAGGTGGTGCACGGCGGCGAAACCCTGTTCCTCCCACTTCGCGAGGTGGCTGTGCGGGTGGGCGGCGAACGTGCGGCGGTTGCGGCGGTCGGCGTGCACCCGCAGCGCGGTCTGCTGCGCCATCGTCCCGCTCGGGAAGTACAGGGCGGCGGGCTTGCCGAGCAGCCCGGCGATCCGCTCCTCCAGTTCGGCGACCGGCTCGGTGAGCTCCGTGCCGGGCGGCACCCGGTCGAGCATCCGGCGCAGCACCGCGTGCGGGTCGCGGCGCACCGAGGAGTGCAGGACGAGGGAACGACGGATCTCGGGGGCCATGGGCCGGAGTCTCGCCCGGTGGCGGTGCGCCCGGCAACGGGTTTCCGGTCACGTGCGTCCAATGATTGGGATTTCCTGTCCATCTTCCGGGAGCGGTGTCGATACTGGGGTCATGGGGAAGGTCTACGAGCGGATCGACGGTCGGTTGCGGGCGTTCATCGAGGCGCAACCGGTGTTCTTCACGGCGAGCGCGCCCCTGGCGGCGGACGGGCACGTGAACGTCTCGCCCAAGGGTCGCGCCGGGTCGCTGCGGGTGCTCGACGACCAGCGGGTGGCCTACCTCGACTTCGGCGGCAGCCACGCCGAGACGATCGCGCACCTGAGGGAGAACGGCCGCGTCACGCTGATGTGGTGCGCCTTCGACGGGCCGCCGAAGATCGTGCGGGTGCACGGCACCGGTGAGCCGGTGTTCCGCGACGACCCCCGGTTCGCCGACCTGGTGTCCGGCTTCGGCGACGCGGACGGCCCGGGGCTGCGCGCGGTCGTGGTGGTGACGGCGAAGCTGATCAGCGACACGTGCGGGTACGCGGTGCCGTTCATGGACTACCGGGAGGAGCGGACCTTGCACGCGGACTACTTCGGCCGGAAGTCGGAGGGGGAATTCGCCGAGTACTGCGAGAAGAAGGACCACAACCAGGAGAGCATCGACGGCCTGCCCGCCCTGCCCCTCCCCCTGCCCCGGCGTCCTCGCGGCTGACCCGGGGGCGCGGTCTGCAATCCTGGGCGGGTGACGCAGTTCGTGTTCTTCTGGGGCCACACGCCGCGCGCGGCCGACACCGTGGGCAAGGAGTGCCTGAGCCAGTGGTGGGAGGGCGACTTCGCGGTGGACGGCCGGACCTACCGCACCGCCGAGCACTTCATGATGGCGGCCAAGGCGGACCTGTTCGGTGACGCCGAGGCGGCCGGGCGGGTGGTGGCCGCGCGCACGCCGGGCGAGGCCAAGGCCCTCGGGCGGCAGGTCCGGGGCTTCGACGCGGAGACCTGGGCCGCGCACCGGCTCGACGTCGTCGTGCGCGGGAACCTGGCCAAGTTCGCCGCGCACGACGCCGCCCGGACCTTCCTGCTGGGCACCGGCGACCGGGTGCTGGTGGAGGCGAGCCCGACGGACCGGGTGTGGGGCATCGGGCTCGCCGCCGACGACCCCCGGGCCACCGACCCGCACGCCTGGCTCGGGCTGAACCTGCTGGGCGAGGCGCTGATGGAGGTGCGCCGCCGGCTCGCCGGGTGAGCGCGCGGCGGGTCCGGGCGGCCTCAGGGCACGACGCGGTAGTGCGTGGTGAGCCGCCCGTCGGCCAGGACGTGGAACGCCAGCGCGGGCGGCAGGTCGCGGTCCATGACCCGGTCGGACTCCCACGGCAGCGACAGGGTCGACACGACACCGGGCGCGACCAGCACCGGGCGGCCCGCGAAGGTGGTGGCCGCGCCGGTGTGGGCGTGACCGCACAGCACGGCCACCGCGTTGCCGTGCCGGGTCAGCACCTCGGCCAGCCGGTCGGCTTCGGTGAGCCGGATCCGGTCGAGGGTGGGCTCGTGCAGCGCGACCGGCGGGTGGTGCAGGCACACCACCGTGGGCGCGCCCTCGGCCAGCACGGTCTCCAGCCAGGCCAGCGTCGTCTCGTCGAGCAGTCCGTCCGCACGACCCGGGATGCTCGAATCGCACAGCGCGAACACCACCTCGCCCACCCGCGCCACCTGGTTGACCGGACCGTCGTCGGGCTCCTGGCCGAGCAGGGCTTCCCGGAAGTTTCCGCGCGCGTCGTGGTTGCCCGGGAGCAGCAGCACGGGGACCTTCGTGGACACCAGGTGTGCGCGGGCCAGTTCGTACTCGGAGGTGAGGCCGTGGTCGGCGATGTCGCCGGTGACCAGGATCGCGTCCAGCGGTCCGGGCAGCGCGTCGAGGTAGTCCACGACCCGGCGGGCCCGCTCGGTGGCGCGCGGGTCGCCGTCGAAGTGGGTGTCGCTGAGGTGGGCGATGACCATCATGGCGTCGAGCGTAGGTACGCGCCCGACCGGACGCGGCGGGACTCGCGCGAACGGCACCACCGCGCCCCTCCGACGATCTACGCTGACGGGGCGGCGAGTGGTGCCGATCACTCCGGAGAGGGGGCGGTCGTGCTGGCCGAAACGCAGCGCAACCGGGGAGCCGTGGGCCGGGTCACCGGGCTCGCCCGCAGCACGCCGGGCCGGTTGAGCCTGCTCGCGCTGCTGCTGATCGCGGCATCGCTGCTGGTCGGGGCGTTGACGGCGGTATCGGTGCAGCGCCGCTCGGACGCGCTGGAGGCGTTGGCGGACCGCAGCGAACCGCTCGCCTACGCCGCCCAGGAGGTCTACCGGTCCATGGCGGACGCGGACGCGACGGCGGCCAGCGCGTTCCTCTCCGGCGGCGTCGAGTCCCCGGGGCTGCGCGGGCGGTACGAGGCGGACGTGGCCAAGGCCGCCGCCGCGCTGTCCACCGCGACCGGCGAGATCACCCGCTCCCCCGAGCTCGCCGGGCCGCTGTCCACGCTGTCGGGTCAGCTCCCGGTGTACACGGGGCTGGTGGAGACCGCGCGGACGCACAACCGGCAGGGCAACCCGGTCGGCGCGGCCTACCTGCGCGAAGCCTCGCACCTGATGCGGTCGGCGCTGCTGCCCGCCGCGCAGGAGCTCTACCGGGCCGAGACCGGCAACGTGCTGCGCGACCTGTCCGGCGCGGGCACGTGGCCCTGGTCGGAGTTCCTGCTGGGCGCGGCGCTGATCGCGGCGCTGGTGCTCGCGCAGCGGTACCTGACCCGCAAGACGAACCGGGTCTTCAACGTGGGGTTGGTGGCGGCCACGGCGGCGTGCGCGGTGTCGTTGCTGTGGGTGGTCGTCGCGTCGTCGATCGTGGTCGCGCGGGCGTCCACGAGCGAGGACGACGCCAAGGTGACCGACATCGTCGCGCGGGCCCGGATCGCGACCCTGACCGCGCGCGGCGACGAGACGCTGACGCTGGTGGCGCGCGGCAGCGGCAAGGTCTACGAGGACCGGTTCGCCCAAGCCTCGCAGGAGCTCGACCGGCTGCTGGGCGAGGCCGCCGGGTCGGACGCGCCCCCGGTCGTGGCGGCGGCGACGACCCACCTCGGGCAGTGGCAGCAGGCCCACGCGCGGGTCCGCCAGGCCGACGACAGCGGGGACTTCACCGGCGCGGTGGAGTTGGCGCTGGGCGGTGGTGAGGCCGCCGTCGCGTTCGACGCGTTGGAGAAAGAACTGGTGGAGGCGCTGGACCGGTCTCGCGGCGAGCTGACGGACACCATCGCGGGAGCGCGTGGCGCGCTGTCGGGGGCGGTGCCGGCGGTGGTGCTGCTGGCGCTGATCGCGGCGGTGGCGTCCACGGCGGGGCTGTGGCAGCGGCTGAAGGAGTACCGGTGACGAAGCGGTTCGGACGGGGTCGGGGTGCGGTCGTCGGGGCGGCGGCGGTGCTCGCGCTGCTGGCGGGGTGCGGCGCGGTGCCGAGCAGCGCGCCGGAGATCGGCGGGGGCTCGGCGGTGCCGCCGCGACCGACCGGGGTGGAGGAGCTGACCGCGCCGCCGAGCGCACCGGCGGTGGCCGCCCCGTCCTGCGACGCGACGGCGAGCCTGCGGCCCTCCGGCCCGCTGCCGGCGGCGGGCCGGATGCCCGGGGGGTCGACCATGGCGCGGATCGCCGAGCGCGGCCGGCTGACCGTCGGCGTCGACCAGAACACCTACCTGATGGGGTTCCGCAACCCGTTCTCCGGCGAGCTGGAGGGGTTCGACGTCGACATGGCGCGGGAGGTCGCGCGGGCGATCTTCGGCGACCCGACTCGAATCCAGTTCAAGGTGCTGACCTCCGAGGAGCGGATACCGGCGCTGGAGAACCGCGAGGTGGACGTCGTGGTGCGCACGATGACGGTCAACTGCGAGCGGTGGCAGAAGGTCGCGTTCTCGTCGGTCTACTACCAGGCCGGGCAGCGGGTGCTGGTGCCCAGCACCTCGGACGTGACCGGGATCGAGTCGCTGGGCGGGCGGAAGGTGTGCGCCACCAAGGGTTCCAGCTCGCTGGCGAACGTGGCCGGCGCGCCGGCCGGGCCGATCGCGGTGTCGGTGCCGAACTGGACGGACTGCCTGGTGCTGCTCCAGCAGGGCCAGGTGGACGCGATCTCCACGGACAACACGATCCTGGCCGGGTTCGCCGCGCAGGACCCGTACACCAAGGTGGTCGGCCCGCAGTTCACCGCCGAGCCGTACGGGATGGCGTTCCCCCGGCCGGACGAGGACTTCGTCCGGTTCGTCAACGCGCTGCTGGAGCGGCTGCGGTCGGACGGCACGTGGGCGTCGATCCACGGCCGGTGGCTGGGCGCGCCGCCCGCGCCGCCCGTCGCGGCCTACCGGGACTGAGCGTGGACGCGGGTTCCGACGACGGCGCGGAGCTGGCCCGGCTCCGCGCCGAGAGCGACCGGGTGGCCCAGTCGCTGCTGGCCATGGACGACCACCCGGGCCACCGGCTGCTGCGCGGCACGACGCCCACCGGGGAGACCGCGCGGCGCTGGGAGTCGGCGAACACCGCGATGGTGGGGCTGTGGGAGTGGTTCGACGCCTACCGGGCGGTGCTGGCGCAGGCGACCGCGACCCGGGACGCGGCCGAGCGGCGACGGCTGCTGACCGGCCCGGAGGTGGTGCTGGCGGCGGCGGTGCCGGCGCGCACGCTGACCAGTCCGGCGGTGGTCGCGGAGCGGATCACGCTGACCGAGCTGGTGACCCGGATGAAGCACCGGTACGCGGAGTTGATGGCGTTGTTCGACGAGGTGCACGCGGCCTGGTCGACGCGGCTGGCGGTGCTCGACCCGGTGGCGGACCGGCTCGCCGGGCTGGCCGACTCCGCCTCGGTGCGGGCGTTGCGGGCGGAGGTGGCGGCGGCGCACGCGCGGGCGGTCGCCGACCCGCTGACCCCCGACCCGGCCGCCGCCGGGCTGCCCGACCGGGTCGCCGAGGCCGCCGCGCTGCTGGAGGGGTTCGCGGATCGGGTGGCCGAGGTGGTGGCGACGCTGGCCGAGGCGGGCGCGCTGCGCGCGGACGTGGCCGCGTTGCGGGCCGTGGCGGTGGCGCAGATCGCCGGCGAGCACCCCGGGACACCGGAACTTTCCGGTGCCTCGGCGGCACTGGCGGGGCTCCGGGTGCGTTTTCCTGATGTGCGGGAGCGGGAGCTGGCCGAGGTGGAGGCCGCGTCGGTCGCGGTGCTGGAGCGGATGAGGGCGGTGTCGGCGCAGTTGGCGGGGTCGGTGGAGCGACGGGCGGAACTGCGGGGGCGGTTGGACGCCTACCGAGCGAAGGCCACCGCGCGCGGGCACGCCGAGGACGCGGAGCTGGCGGCGCTGCACCGGGCGGCGCGGGACGTGCTGCGCGCCGTGCCGTGCGACCTGCGGGCCGGCACGGTGGCGGTGGCGCGCTACCAGCGCGCGGTGCTGGACCGGACGGAGGCTGTGCGATGAGGACGTGTGCGCGGGCGGCGTGCGGCGGCACGATCGAGCCGGACGGGTTCTGCGACCGGTGCGGGATGGAGGCCCCGGTGCTCGCGGGCACCGCCGCCACCGGACCGGGCGCGGCCCCCGACAGCGGCCGTGACACCGGCCGTGACACCGCTTCGGGCACGGCTCCGGATACCGGGCCGGGTACCGCGCCGTGGACGGCGTTGACGTCCTCGGGCGGGCGGTCGCGGCGCTCGTCGACCCGCTCGTCGGGGCGCGGCCGGCTGGGCGCGGGCCTGGTCGAGGTGCCGAGGGTGCCGGCCCGGGACCCGAAGACGGCGGTGCTGGTCGACCCGGAGGTGCCGGAGGCCAAGCGGTTCTGCTCCCGGTGCGGCAAGGAGGTCGGGCGCGGCCGGGACGGGCGGCCGGGCCGCGTGGAGGGGTTCTGCGCGCACTGCGGCCACCACTACTCGTTCACGCCGAAGCTCGCGCCCGGCGAGGTGCTGCACGAGCAGTACGAGGTGCTGGGGTGCCTGGCGCACGGCGGCCTCGGCTGGATCTACCTCGCGCTCGACCACGCGGTGAGCAACCGGTGGGTGGTGCTCAAGGGCCTGCTGGACTCCGACGACGCGGACGCCGTGGCCGCCGCGATCGCCGAGCGGCGGTTCCTGGCCGAGGTGTCGCACCCGAACATCGTGGAGATCCACAACTTCGTGCGGCACGCCGACCGGCAGTCCGGCGAACTGGTCGACTACATCGTGATGGAGTACGTCGGCGGCACCTCGGTCAAGGACATGATCAAGGCGCTGCGGGCGGAGGGCGCGGGCCGCGAGTCCCTGCCCGTGGCGCAGGCCATCGCCTACGCGCTGGAGGTGCTGCCCGCCCTGGGCTACCTGCACGGGGTGGGCCTGCTCTACTGCGATTTCAAACCGGACAACGTGATCCAGACCGAGGAGCAGTTGAAGTTGATCGACCTCGGGGCGGTGCGGCGCATCGACGACCGGCACTCCGCGATCTACGGCACCATCGGCTACCAGGCACCCGAGATCGGCACGGCCGGGCCGTCGGTGGCCTCGGACCTCTACACGGTGGGCCGGGCGCTGGCGGTGATGAGCTTCCCGTTCGACTTCCGCCGCGCCCACCGGGAGACGCTGCCCGCGCCGGCGGACCAGCCGGTGCTGGCCCGGCACGACTCGTTCCACCGGTTCCTGCGACGGGCCGCGCACCGCGACCCCGACCAGCGGTTCGGCTCGGCCGAGGAGATGGCCGAGCAGCTCACCGGAGTGCTGCGGGAGGTGCTGGCGCAGCTCGACGAGGTGCCCCGGCCGGGTCTGTCCCGCCAGTTCACGCCCGAGCGGCGGGCGTTCGGCGTGACCGGCGCGCCGGACGCGCAGTCCGCCGCCGCCGGTCTGCCGGTGCCGCAGGTCGACACCGCCGACGCGGCGGCCGGGTTCCTGGCCACGGCCACCACCGGTGACCCGGACCAGCACGTGGCGGCGCTGCGGGCGGCCCCGGTGCAGACCGTCGAGGTGCGGTTGCAGGTGGTGCGGGCGCTGATCGAGGGCGGCCGGGTGGGCGACGCGGAAGCCGAGCTGGAGGCGCTGGCGACACCGTCGGCGGCCGACCCCGACGACCCGCTGCTGGCCGCGCCCGACGACTGGCGGCCCGGCTGGTACCGGGGTCTCGCGGCGCTGGTGCAGGACCGCCCGGCGGACGCCCGCGCGGCCTTCGAGCAGGTGTACGACGTGGTGCCGGGCGAGACCGCGCCGAAGCTGGCGCTGGCGGTGTGCGCGGAGCTGGCGGGCGACCTGGACGCGGCGGCCCGGTTCTACCGGGTGGTGTGGCGCACCGACCACGCGTACGTGAGCGCCGCGTTCGGGCTGGCGCGGGTGCTGTTGGCCACCGACGGGCGCGACGCGGCGGTGCGGGTGCTGCACTCGGTGCCCGACACCTCCAGCCACCACCTGCCCGCCCAGGTGGCGGCGGTGCGGGCGCAGGCCGGTGGCGCGTTGGACGACGTGGTGGCGGCGGGCGTGCGGCTGTCCGGGCTGGCGCTGGACGTGGCGCGCCGCGCGGAGCTGACGGCGGAACTGCTGCGCACGGCGCTGGCCGCGTTGCCCGCCGGCGGTTCCGGCCCGACCGGCGGGCTGCTGGGCTGCGAGGTCAGCGAACCCGGGCTGCGGTCGGGCCTGGAGCGCTGCTACCGCCAACTGGCGCGGCTGGCGGACACCCCCGAGGAGCGCATCGCTCTCGTCGACCGCGCGAACGCGGTCCGGCCCAGGACGTTGGTGTGATCATGGAATCGTCGCCGCTGGAACCGATGCCGCTGGAGCCGATGTCCGGTGAACTGCCGACCGAGGGGATTTCGCCCGGGGAGGCCCTCTCCGGGGAGCTCCCGCTCGGGGGGAACCCGGTCGGGCGGGTGCCGGTCCGGGAGGTCCTGTCGCGGGAGTCGTGCCCGGCGTGCGCGTCCCCGGTGTCGGCGCAGGACCGGTTCTGCGAGGAGTGCGGTCGCAACCTGCGGGTCCAGCGGACCCCGCTGGGCGGGCCGGAGGCGGTGGCGGCCCCGGGGTGCGGCTGCGGCGGGGAGGTCGACGCGGACGGGTACTGCGGGCGGTGCGGCCGGGCCCGCCCGTCGGTGCGCGACCGGGTGGAATTCGTGCTGCCCGGCCTGGCCGGGGTGAGCGACCGGGGCCGGCGGCGGCAGCGCAACGAGGACTCGATGGCGTTCGGGCGGGCTCGCGGCCGGGGGGTGGCGGCGGTGGTGTGCGACGGCGTGGCGTCCTCGGAGCGCGCCGAGCAGGCCTCCCAGCTCGCGGTGGACGTCGCGCTGGACGTGCTGCTGACGGCCGTGCAGTCCGGCGGTGACCTGGAAGCGGCGACGGCGGACGCGGTGCTGGTCGCGGACGGCGCGGTGGGCCGGCTCGCCCGGCCCGGCGCGGAGGAGGTCGCGCCGTCGTGCACGTTCGTCTCCGCCGCGGTGACCGACGAGGTGGCGACGGTCGGCTGGGTCGGCGACTCGCGCGCCTACCTGGTGGGCGAGACCGGCGCGGCGCGCCTGACCAAGGACGACACCTGGGCGGCGCAACTGGTCGCCGAAGGGGTGCTGACCGAGGAGGAGGCGCTCACCGACCGCCGCGCGCACGTGCTGTCGCGGTGGCTGGGCGCGGACTCCGGGCTGGACGCGCCGCAGGCGGTGACCTTCCGGGTGGAGACGCCGGGGTTGCTGGTGCTGTGCAGCGACGGGCTGTGGAACTACCTGCCGGAACCGGAGGACCTGCTGGCCGTGCTGCCGCGCGGGGTCGCCCCGGTCGAGGTGGCGCGCGAGCTGGTGGAGGTCGCGTTGAAATCCGGTGGGCACGACAACATCACGGTCGTCGTCCTTCAACTGCGGGGTGGGCATGGCGCTTGAGTTCGCCGTCGAGGTGTTCCAGAACGAGTTCCTGCCGGAGGGCGCGGCGGAGGTGAACGCCATCCTCACCGTGTCGGCGTCCGGCGAGGCGGCCTCGGCCGCCGCGCCCGACGCCGCCCAGGTGGTCATCGTGGACACCTCCGGGTCGATGCGGTACCCGCCGACCAAGCTGGCCGCCGCGAAGCGGGCCACCGAGGCGGCCGTGGACACCCTGCGCGACGGGGTGAAGTTCGCCGTGATCGGGGGCACCGACCAGGCCGCGATGGTCTACCCGGCCTCGCCGGGGCTGGTGGAGGCGACGGCGGCGACCCGGTCGGCGGCCAAGCGCGCGGTGGCGCGGCTGCAAGCCGACGGCGGCACGGCGATGGGCCAGTGGCTGCTGCTGGCCGAGCGGGTGTTCGCCGGGCACGACAGCGGGCCCCGGCACGCGATCCTGCTGACCGACGGGCAGAACCAGCACGAGACGCCGCACCAGTTGACCAGGGTGCTGGACCAGGTCTCGGGCCGGTTCGCGGTCGACTGCCGGGGCGTGGGCACCGACTGGCAGGTGGCCGAGCTGCGCCGGATCTCCGAGGCGCTGCTGGGCACGGTGGACATCGTGGCCGAGCCGGAGGGGCTGGCCGAGGACTTCCGGGCGATGACGGCGACGGCGATGGACAAGGCGGTGGCGGACGTGTCGCTGCGGCTGTGGACGCCGGAGGGCGCGCGGGTCAGGTTCCTCAAGCAGGCGTCACCGGGCCTGCTCGACCTGACCGACCGCCGGGTGGAGGCCGCGCCGCGCACCGGCGACTACCCGACCGGGGCGTGGAGCGGCGTGGAGAGCCGCGACTACCACCTGTGCGTCCAGGTCAAGCCCGCCAACGTCGGCGACCGGATGCTGGCGGGCCGGGTGGGCCTGGTGGGTCCGGGCGGCGACGTGCTGGGCCAGGGCCGGGTGCTGGCGGTGTGGACCGACGATTCGGCGCTGTCCACCCGGATCAGCCCGGAGGTGGCGCACTACACCGGGCAGGCCGAGCTGGCGGGTGCGATCCAGGAGGGCCTGGAGGCGCGCAAGTCCGGCGACGTGGAGACCGCGACGGCCCGGCTGGGGCGGGCGGTGCGGCTGGCGCACGAGTCGGGCAACACCGGCACCGCGAAGCTGCTGGCCAAGGTCGTGGAGGTGCAGGACCCGGCGACCGGCACGGTGAAGCTGCGGGCGCGGGTCGCGGACGTGGACGAGATGACCCTGGACACCCGGTCGACGATGACCAAGCGGGTCGGGAGGGACCGGTGACGACGACCTGCCCGGCCGGCCACGCCTCGGCCACCGACGACTACTGCGACGTCTGCGGCACGCCGCTGGACGAGGCGGGCACGCCGGCCGCCGCCCCTGCCGCGTCGCCTGCCACGCCGGTGGAGGAGACGTGCGGTGCCTGCGGCTCGGCGCGGTCGGGCCGGTTCTGCGAGGAATGCGGGCACGATTCGCTGGCCCCGGTGTCCGCCGCGCCGGCGGTCCCTGTCGCGGCTCCTGTCGCCACCCCGGCCGGGGCGCGGTGGCACGCGACGGTGGAGGCGGACCGGGCGTACCACCGGCGGGTGGTGTCGGCGGGCGGACCGGACGCGGCGGCGGTGGAGTTCCCGGAGTTCTGCCCGCCCCGCCGGTTCGACCTGGTGGGACCGCAGGTGACGATCGGGCGGCGCAGCCGCTCACGGGGCGTCTTCCCGACCGTGGACCTGGTGGGGCCGCCGGAGGACCCCGGGGTGTCGCACAGCCACGCGCTGCTGGTGGTGGCCGACGGCGAGTGGTCGGTGGTGGACCTGGGGTCGACCAACGGCACCACGGTCAACGGCGAGGACGAGGTGCTCAAGCCGAACAAGCCCCGCCGGGTGGTCGACGGCGACCGCATCCACGTGGGGGCGTGGACGACGATCACGGTGCACCACTCGGCCTAACCGCGGTGACCGTCCGGTGCTCGCGACCGGGCCGGCGTTCACCTGGGAAGGTCATTTCCCGGCGCGGGGCGACCCCACGGGGTGATCGGGGTTTCCCCAGGTCATCGGCGCTGCCAGCCTGAGGGGTATGAGGAACGCCGCGTCGGTGCTGATCGCGCTGCTGGCACTGCTCGGGTCGACGGGCAGCGCCGCAGCGGACCCGCGCATCATCGGGGGTCGCGCGTCGACCGCCGCCTACCCGTTCATGGTGGCGCTGGACAACGGGTGCGGTGCCGCCTTGGTGTCGCCGTCGTGGCTGGTGACGGCGGCGCACTGCGGCCCGGCGGGCGCGGCCCGGATCGGGTCGCCGCGCACCGACTCCGGCGGCGAGGTGATCAGGATCGCCCGCAGGGTGACCCGGTCGGGCACGGACCTGACGATGATGAAGCTCTCCCGGCCGTCGACGCACCTGCCGGTGACGCTCTTCCCGGGCGTGCCCGGTGCGGGCACGCGGGTGCGGCTGCTGGGGTGGGGCTGCACGTCGTGGCCGGACTGCGTGACCCCGGCGACGTTGCAGGAGATCGACCTGACCGCGGTGGACCGCGCGCAGTGCGCGGGCGCGGGAGCGCGGGACGTGTGCGTGTCCGGCGACGCGGAGCACTCGGCGTGCCACGGCGATTCGGGCGGCCCGGCCCTGCTCTGGTACCAGGACGAGTGGCAGTTGGTGGGCGAGACGCGCGGCGCGGGCGACTGGAACGCCGAGTGCGCGGGCACCACCACCTACACCGGCACCCACCAGCACCGGTCGTGGATCGACGCGCAGGTGGCGACCTGATCGCCCTGTTCTCCGGTGCCGTGCGGTTCCCCTCCCGCACGGCACCCTTCGGGCGGGAGGCGGCGACCCGGCGACCAGGGAACCGGCCGGCGGCGAACTTACCCGCCATCGTCCACCGCACCGCCGGTCGGAGTTCGTGGCGGTGCGGGTGCCGCCGACCAAGGTCGCCTGACCGCGATCCGGTAGCGCGCGATCCGGACGGCTGGACCGGGCAGAGTGGTCGGCATGAGCGACGATCACGACATCATCGCCCGGCTGGAACGGGTCGAGGCCGAGTTGGCGTTGCGCAGGCTGGTGTCCGAGTACTGCGTGGCCGCCGACCACCGCGACCTGGAGCTGTGGCGCGCGGTGTGGACGCCGGACGCGGTGTGGGCGACCGGCTCCGCACCAGAGCGCGTCTTCAGCGGCACGGACGCCATCTGCGCGGCGGTCCGGTGGCAGTGGCGGGCGTACCCGGTCATGCAGCACGGCACGGTCAACCACGTGGTCGACCTCGACGGCGCGGCGGAAGGCACCGCGACCGGCCGCAGCGACGTGATCGTGCACGTCCGACTGGCCGACGGCACGTGGGTGACCGGCGGCGGAACGTACCTCGACCAGTACCGCCGGCACGACGGCCGGTGGCGGATCGCCCGGCGGACCGTGCACCGGCCGTTCGAGGTGGGCCCGCTGCCGAACTGGGTGCCCGAGCCGCCGGCCGACTAGCCCGGCGTCTCACACGTCCTGGTCTCCCGCCCGGGGTTCGTCGGGTCAGGTCTTCGTGGCGGTGACCCAGCGGTTGGCGGCCAGCGCGTCGTGGGGTTCGGGGAGTGGTCCGCGCCCGTACCGGCGGGTGAATTCGAACGGGGTGTGGACCCGGGTGTTCCAGCCACGGGCGGTGAGGGTGGCGGCCGAGTCGGGGCGGGGTTCGTGGTCGAACAGGGCGAGCAGGTCGATGCCGGTCTGGGCCTTGGTCGAGGCGTAGACGGGGTTGTCGCGCACCGCAGGATCTTCCCGGACCGGTTTGACCTCGTAGGCCAGCGTGCTGCCGGGTGCGGACAGGCGGTCCGCGGTGTCGATCAGTCGGCGCTCGACGTCTCCGGGCAGGTACAGCAACAGGCCCTCGGCCAGCCAGGTCGTGGGTTCGTCCGGTCGGAACGCGGGCAGCAGTCGCGCCCAGTCGTCGCGGAGGTCCGCGATCACCGCGTGGCGGGTGGCGCGGGGATGCGCGCCGAGGCTGTCCAGGACCTGTTGCTTGAAGGCCAGCACGGGGGCCCGGTCGAGTTCGAAGACGACGGAGTCCGGTGGCCGGTCCAGGCGGAACGCCCTGGTGTCCAGACCGGCACCCAGCAGCACGGCCTGGCGGTTGCCCGCGGCGAGCACGACGTCGTCCAACATCCTGGTGCGCAACCCGAAGTAGCGGGCGAGCCTGCCCCACAGGGGGTTCGCGTCGCCGTCCGGGACGTCGCGCGGGTGCACGGGCCAGTCGGCGGACGCGGGTGCGGCTCGCACGAAGTGCTCGGCGTAGTCGTCGCGGGCCAGGGAGTCCGGGCGGTGGGTCTCGATCGCGCGGGCCGCCGCGACCATCAGGGCGGTCAGCGCGACGCCGTCACCGAGCACCGTTCGTCCTCTCGTCCGAGCGGATCGCACCAGGTGTCGAGGCGGTCGTGGGTGGTGGTGCGGGCCCCGTACAGCTCGGTCATGAACCGCACGGTGTCCTCGTCACGTTGCAGCAGGCTGGTGGTGCAGTCGACCAACAGCGTGATGTGCCAGCCCTTCTGGAAGGCGGTGCGGGCGGTCGAGTCCACGCACACGTCCGCGTACACCCCGGCGAACACCAGGTGCCCGATGCCGCGTTCCAGCAGGTGTTGCTCGAAACCGGCGGCGAGGAACGCGTCGAAGCACGCGTGCTTGGTGACCACGACCTCTCCCCGCTTCGGTGCCACCTTGTGGAACTCCGCGCCCCAGGTGCCTTCGAGGCAGGTCGGTGTCCGGCCGTCACGTTCGTTGCGCCTGCGCCAGCCAGGGCCCTGGTGCTCGACGTCGCCGACGAAGCGGACGAACACCACCTCGACGCCGCGATCCCGGGCCAGTTCGACCGCGCGGGCGGCGTTGGTCGTCACCGAGTCGAGGCGTGCGGGGTCCTGGCGGTACCGGGCTGTGGCGACCGGTCCGGTGCAGAAGTCGTTCTGCACGTCCACGACGATCAACGCCGTCCGGGTCACGAACCGACCTCCAGCCTCGCCGACCGCCGGCGCGGGAGCTCGGTGAGCAGCGCGTCGACCACGGCGGTGGTCGAGTGCTCGCCCCCGAGGTCGGGCGTGCGCACGCCGCGTTCGGTCACGGCGGTGAGCGCGCGTTCGGTCGACTCGATCGCGCCCGTGCCGCCGCAGTGCCGTTCGACGATGACCGCCGCGGCCCGCACGGTGGCCGTCGGGTTGACGGTGTCGCGACCGGCCAAGTCGTCGGCGGAGCCGTGCACGGTCTGGTACTCCACCAGCCCGGCCAGGTCGGGGTGCAGGTAGACGTTCTCGGTGCAGCGGTTCTCCTGCCTGTCCGCGCCGTAGCGGTCCAGCAGGACGACGTGCATGATGTCGCCCACTCGTTGCCGGCCACGACGACCGTCCGCCTCGGCAACCCGTGCTGGATCAGGTTCCTGTTCACGGTGTCGGGTTGGCTCAGCTCGATCCGCACGCGGTGGTGTTCGGCCGCGATGTGCACCCAGTCGTCGAGGGCACCGTCGAGCAGGTGGTGCTTGTAGGCCATGACGATCCGGTCGGGACCGCCGTCCGGCCACTGCTGCCGGCCTCGTGCCAGGGCGTGGGTGATGACGGCGTCGGTGATCTCCTGGCTGAACTGCATCGTCCGGGTGAGCACCCCCGGCGTGTGCCGGTTCTCGCCGGTGTAGAAGCCCTGGGCCTCGTCCCGGACGAGCAGCAGCGCCGCGTCGGGCGACGACCCCGGTGCCGAGAGCACGTCGACCTTCACCGCCCGCAGGCGTTGCCTGACCAGGTAGAGCGACTGCGCGTTGACTGCCGTGCGGAACACCGCGGTGGTACCCCGCCGGGCCGAAGCCCGGCAGAACCGCTCGTAGTGCCCGGCGTCGTCCCCGGTGAGCCGACGCATGTCCGCGATCCCACCGGCCTCGGCGCGTAACGAGTGGTAGGAGTGGTAGACCCGGGGCGAGCGGGTGATGGCCGGCTCGACGCCGTGCAACCGGCCGAGCCGGTCCACCACCCGTTCGAAGACGGCCGCGAGTTCGGGACCCGTGCCCCGTCCCACGGCGAGCCCGATGTCCGCTGTCATCCGGCGACGCTCGACACCAGGTGGTCGCCCGGGATGCCGGCCGCGTCCGGTCGGTAGAAGTCCTTGATGCCGTCCACCCAGTTCGACACGGAGATCCGGCCGGTCCGGTCGGGCTCCAGGGCGTCGAAGAGCGTGTCGATGTTCTGCCGCTCGAACCCGATGGCCGACATCAGCGCGGTGAACACCGGCCGCTCGATCAGGCCGTCACCGTCCGGGTCGCCCAACCGGGCCAACGACCGGGCGAAGTCGTCGATCGTGGACTCGAACCGCTCCGGGGACAGCACGCTGTCCTCGAACTCCTCCCGGTTGATGCGGCCGTTGCGGTCGTCGTCCAACTCCTCGGCCAGCGTCTTCCAATAGCGGTGGAACGCCGCGGTCAGCGCTTCCTTCGCCTTCGCGTCGGACTGCGGTGCCGCCTCGACCACCCGGCGCGCCATGACCTCGAAGTCATGCGCGTCGATCGCACCGGAGTCGTTGGCGTCGAACAACTTGAAGATGAGATCGACCCGACCCAGCGCAGCCTGCGGATGATTCATGTTCCTTCTCTCCTCCATTGGCGACGCGACGTCGACTGAAATGTCGCCGTTGTCCCGTCGCCGTGTACGGTGCCAGACTTCCCATGATGTCGAAGGCCATGCCCGTTTGGCCGAAGGATTCGCGTGTTCACTGAAAAGTGTGAATTACCGGACGTTATGTGAAGCTATCCGCTGTACGGCTGTCGTCACCCGTTGGGGGTTGCCGTGGCAGGTCGGCGCGGCAGAGGGCACAGCGAGTCAGGAGCACCCGACCAGGAGGCGGCGGCTACAGCGGCGGCCGTGGGGCGTCGAGCCCAGGTCGGGTCGGGTCGATCGGGCGGTTGTCCGAGCGTCGAGTGGCAGGCAGGGCCGGAGTCCGGCCCACCGGCATCGGACAGTTCGACTGTCGCCGTTTCGCGCACGGCATTCTGTCATTTATTTCATCAAGCCGTCGATGCATTCTGGCACTGTTTTCGCCGACCGGGTCGGTACTTGCCCGACCGATCTCCGGTGGTTGTCGATCTTCAGGCGGTAGCTGTCATGTTCACTCCCCAGGGCGCGACGACCACCACGTACATCCCGCGCCATATCCGGGTACCGAGGAGGCAGACTCTTCCACCTCCACGCGCGCCGCTCCCGAACGTGCAACCGACCACATCGCCAGGTGAACTCCGAAGTGATCTTCCGCCCCAGTCCGGGCAGGGTGGTGACGAGCCACCATGTCGCGTGATCCTGCCCCGCCACCTTCGTTGAGAATCCGCCACATTCACCGCCACGTGCTGAATCGTCAGGTCATCGGCGAACCGACAGCGGCCCCTCTGGGCTTTTCGATAGCGCAGGCGGTGTGGATCGCCGTGTTCATGCCCGCCCAGGTGCGATCAGGGCGGCGGGGGTCAGCGGGCGACGCGCCCGCCCCTGCTGGTGACGCGGCGCAGTTCGGTCACCGCCGCGCGGGGTTGTCCGACGTGGTTGAAGACGAAGTTGCCCACCACCGCGTCGAAAGACTCGTCGGCGAACGGGAGATCGGGCAGGGCGGACACCCACACGTCGACTCCGGGCGCTGTCCGGGAGGCCGCCCCGCGACCATGCCCGGCTCGGCATCCACCGCTGTCACCAGCGCGCCCCGGTCGGCTGCGGCGGCTAACCCGCAAACGTGCGGTACTCGGCTGGACGGTCGGCCCGGCTGCGCCTTTCAGTGGTGAATCCCACATCTTGTCGACCGGTATTCGGCCGAATGCCTCCATTTGTCCCACGCCGAACGTCGTAGTCGCGTCGGCGGGCGCACCATCTGCGGGAAAACGGCCCGCGTGGACCCTTCTGATTGGAGCATGGGTGGGCGTCCGAATGGGTTTTCGCGCTGGCGCGGACGGGGAGGCCGGTGTCGGTCCGGTGGTAGTTTCGTGCGAAACTCACCGTGCCGATCCCATTCGACGTCGAATGTTGGGGCCACGGGGAGGGGTTTCGCGGTGGGCGACGCGGTCGATCTGGTGTTGGCGCAGTGGCGGGTGGAACGGCCGGACGTGGACACGTCCCCGGTGGCCGTCCTGGGGCGGGTGGCCCGGCTGTCGCGGCTGGTGGAGCGGGAGGTCAAGGAGTTCCTGGCGCACTTCGACCTGGAACCGGGCGAGTTCGAGGTGCTCACCGCCCTGCGGCGCGCGGGCGGTGAACACGGGCTGACCGCGGGCGCGTTCCTCGATGACGCGCTGGTCACGGCGGGTGCGATCACCAACCGCCTCGACCGGATGGCGACCAAGGGACTGGTGCGGCGGGTGCCGGACACCGAGGACCGGCGGGTGGTGCGGGTCCGGCTGACCGACGAGGGGCGGGCGCTGGTGGATTCGATGCTGGCCGCGCACATGGCGCGCTGCGCGACGGTGCTGGAGCCGTTGGACCCCTCGTCGCGGGAAACGCTGGCGGACGCGCTGCGGGTGCTGCTCGAACGGTTCGAGTAGCGGCCACCGACCCGAACACAGAACCTCCACCTGATCTCCACAGGGCGCACGGCAACGTCCCGCCGGCTCCACCCGTCCCCACAACAGGACGAGAGGAGCGAACGTGAACGCGTTCACCGAATGGGTGCGGGACTTCGAGGACCAGGAGCGCCGGCGGCGCGAGACCGGCGACCCGGATTTCGCGCGGGGAGCGGTGCTGCCGCCGGCCGTGGTGGCCGGTGTGCAGCGGTTCCAGGTCGGGGAGGCGGGCGACGGGGCGAACCTGATCGCCAAGGCGACCCGGGCCGGTGACGGCGAGTACGCGGCGGCGGTGCGGATGTTCGTCGCCGAGGAGCGCAACCACGCCCGGATGTTGGCGCTGCTGCTGCGGTCGGCCGGTGCGGAGACCATCGACGGCCACTGGAGCGACGCGGTGTTCGTGCGGCTGCGGCGGGCCTTGGGGCTGCGGCTGGAGCTGATGGTGCTGCTGATCGCGGAGGTCGTCGCGCTCGGCTACTACCGGGCGTTGCGCGACGGGACCGCCGACCCGCTGGTGTCCGACGTCGCCGGGCGCATCCTGGCCGACGAGCGCCGCCACGTGCCGTTCCACTGCCTGCGGTTGCGCGGGGAGCTCCCCCGCCCGGTGCACGGCGTCTGGTGGGTGCTGCTGGGCGGGGCGCTGGCGGCGGTGTGCTGGGACCACGGTCCCGCGCTGCGCAGCCTCGGCGTGACCCGGCGCGGGTTCGCCGTGGAGGTGGCGGGCCTGTTCAAGGCCGCCGTCGCCGCGACCCGCGACCACCGCGACGACCTGCTGCCCCGCCGCCCCGCCAAGCCGGGCGGGACCGTCAGCGGGGCACCGCGTCGAGCGCCTTGAACACCCGCTTGTCCGACACCGTGCCGCGAGTGGGGATGGTCTGGGCGAAGTAGCTCAGCCGCAGCTCCTCGATCATCCACCGCACCTCGTCCAGCTCGGGGTGCGGCTCGTCGGCGGGTAGTCGCGCCCGCAGGTCGCGGTACTCGGCGTGGACCTGGTGGACGCGGTCCATCCAGTCCCGGTCGCGGCGCACGTTCTCGGGCAGCTTCGCCACCCGCCGCGCGATCCCCTGGAGGTAGCGGTGGATGTCGGACAACCGCGCCGCGCCCGCCGCCGTGACGAACCCGTCGTGCACCAGGCCGGCGAGCTGGGCCCGGATGTCGGCCACGGAGTCCTCGTAGACCGCGCCGCGCACCCCGGCCAGGCTCAGCTCGACGTCCTGGGCGGCGTCGAGCACGTTGCGGACCTCGCGGACGACCTCGAAGACCGTCTCCCCCAGGTACTTGCGCACGTACTCGGTGAGCCGGGTGAAGCCCTTGGCGTTCCACGCGGGCCCGCCGGCCGAGGTGACCAGGTGGTCGACGGCGGCGGCGATGCAGTCGGCGAGCAGCGGGGCGACGCCGCCGTGCGGGTTGCGGGTGAGGGTGAGCTTCTCGGCGTTGCTCAGGCCGCGCTGGAGCAGCTTCACCGGCGACGGCACGGCCAGCAGCAGCAGCCGGCGGGTGCCCCGGCGCATCGCCGCCTCCTGCCGGCCGGGGGTGTCCAGGATCTCCACCGCGACGCTGTCGCCCTGGTCGACCAGCGCCGGGTAGGCGGTGACGACGATCCCGGACTGCCGGCGCTGCACGGTCCGGGGCAGCTCGTCGAGGTCCCAGGTGGTCAACCCGGTGCGGGCGAGGTTGGCCGCCGCCGCGGCGAGGGTCTCCCGCAGCCGCCCGCGCAACTGCTGCTTGAGCGCGGCGAGGTCCTTGCCCTGCGCGAGTTCCCGGTTGTCCTCGTCCACCACCTGGAAGGTGAGCTTGAGGTGCTCGGGCACCTGGTCGAGCTGCCACTCCTCGCGCGGCACGACCACGCCGGTCAGCGCGCGCAGCTCCCGTTCCAGCGCGGGCAGCAGCGGCTCGTCGGGGTCGATGCGCGACAGCGCGGCGGCGGCCACGTCCGGCACCGGCACGAAGTTGCGCCGCACCGGCTTGGGCAGCGACCGGATCAGCGCCACCACGAGTTCCGTGCGCAACCCCGGCACCTGCCAGGAGAGCGCGTCGTCGGGCACGGTGGTCAGGGCGGGCAGCGGCAGCCGCACGGTCACCCCGTCCACGGCCGCGCCGGGCTCGAACCGGTAGGTCAGCGGCAGCGCCACGCCGCCCCGGGTCAGCTCGTCGGGGTAGGCGTCGGGGCTCACCTCGGCCCGGTCGTTGACCAGCATCCCCTTGTCGAAGGTGAGCAGGTCGGGTTGTGCGTGCCGGGTCTTCTTCCACCAGGTGTCGAAGTGCCGGGTGGACACCACGTCCGCGCCGACCCGCCGGTCGTAGAACTCGAACAGGGTGTCGTCGTCCACCACGATGTCGCGGCGGCGCGCCCGGTTCTCCAGCTCGGCGACCTCGTCGAGCAGCGCCCGGTTGTGGTGGAAGAACCGGTGGTGGGTGGTCCACTCCCCCTGCACCAGGGCGTGCCGGATGAACAGCTCGCGGCACAGCTCGGGGTCGATCCGCCCGTAGTCGACCTTGCGCGCCGCGACGATCGGCACGCCGTAGAGCGTCACCCTCTCCAGCGCCACCACCGCGCCGCGCTTGAGCTCCCAGTGCGGCTCGCTGTAGGTGCGCTTGACCAGGTGCCCGGCGAGGCCCTCGACCCACTCCGGTTCGATCCGGGCCACGATCCGGCCCCACAGCCGGGAGGTCTCGACCAGCTCGGCGGCCATCACCCACTGCGGCGGCTTCCGGAACAGCGCCGACCCGGGGAAGATCGCGAACTTGGCGCTGCGCGCGCCCAGGTACTCGGTGGACTGCCGCTTGCCCGCGTCGCGCTTGACCACGTCCTTGAGCCCGACGTGGGACAGCAGCCCGGACAGCAGCGAGAGGTGCACGTTGCGCGGCTCGGCGGGCTGCTCGTTGACGTGCACGCCGAGGGTCTTCGCGACCTGCCGCAACTGGGAGTAGATGTCCTGCCACTCCCGCACCCGCAGGTAGTTCAGGAACTCCGCCCGGCACAGCCTGCGGAACTGGTTGGACGAGAGCGCCTTCTGCTGCTCGCGCAGGTACTGCCACAGGTTGAGGTAGGCCACGAAGTCCGAGTCGGGGTCCTTGAACCGGGCGTGCTGCTCGTCGGCGGCCTGCTGCTTGTCCGACGGGCGCTCGCGCGGGTCCTGGATGGACAGCGCGGAGGCGATCACCATCACCTCGCGGACGCACCCGTTGCGGTCGGCCTCGATCACCATCCGGGCCAGTCGCGGGTCGACCGGCAACTGGGCCAGCTTGCGGCCCAGCGGGGTGAGCTCCTGCTCGGCGGCCACGATCGCGCCCAGCTCTTCGAGCAGTTGCACGCCGTCGTTGATGTTGCGCGCCTCGGGCGGGTCGATGAACGGGAACGCGGCGATGTCGCCCAGCCCGATCGCGGTCATCTGGAGGATCACCGACGCCAGGTTGGTGCGCAGGATCTCCGGGTCGGTGAACTCCGGCCGGGCGTCGAAGGAGTCCTCGCTGTAGAGGCGGACGCAGATGCCCGCCGACACCCGCCCGCAGCGGCCCTTGCGCTGGTTGGCCGACGCCTGCGAGATCGGCTCGATGGGCAGCCGCTGCACCTTGAGCCGGTTGCTGTAGCGGGAGATGCGCGCGGTGCCCGGGTCGACCACGTACTTGATGCCGGGCACGGTCAGCGACGTCTCCGCGACGTTGGTGGCCAGCACGACGCGGCGACCCCGGTGCGCCTGGAACACCCGGTGCTGCTCGCCGAAGGACAACCGCGCGTACAGCGGCAGGATCTCGGTGTCCGGCAGACCCGACGCGGCCAGCGCGTCGGCGGTGTCGCGGATCTCCCGCTCGCCGGAGAGGAACACCAGCACGTCACCGGGGCCCTCGGCTTGCAGCTCGCGGACCGCGTCGCAGACCGCCTGGGTCTGGTCCCGGTCCGGGTCGGCCTCCGGGTCGTCGGGGTCCACGATCGGCCGGTAGCGCACCTCGACCGGGTACGTCCGGCCGGAGACCTCGATGATCGGCGCGTCGGAGAAGTGCCGGGAGAACCGCTCCGGGTCGATGGTGGCCGAGGTGATGACGACCTTGAGGTCCGGCCGGCGGGGCAGTAGCTGCTTGAGGTAGCCGAGCAGGAAGTCGACGTTGAGGCTGCGCTCGTGCGCCTCGTCGATGATGATCGTGTCGTAGCGCGACAGCGTCCGGTCGGTCTGGATCTCGGCCAGCAGGATGCCGTCGGTCATCAGCTTGACCAGCGTGCCGTCACCGGAGTGGTCGGTGAACCGGACCTTGTAGCCCACCGCCTGGCCCACCTCGGTGCCCAGCTCCTGGGCCACCCGCTCGGCGACCGTGCGGGCCGCCAGCCGGCGCGGCTGGGTGTGCCCGATCTGGCCCAGCACGCCCCGGCCGAGCTCCAGGCAGATCTTGGGTAGCTGGGTCGTCTTGCCCGACCCGGTCTCGCCCGCGACGATCACCACCTGGTGGTCGCGGATCAGCGCGGCGATGTCGTCCTTGCGCGCGCTGACCGGCAGCTCACCCGGATAGGTGATCTTGGGCACGGCGTCGCGGCGCAGGGCGACCCGCAGCTCGGCCTGCTCGATCTCGGCGGCGATCTCGGCGTGGACGGCGGCGCGGGCCTGCTCGTCGCGGACCCTGCGCGCCCCGTCGAGCCGACGGCCCAGCCGCCGCTGGTCCCCGGACATCAGGTCGGACAGGCGTCGGTGCAGGTCGGAGTGCGCGGTGGTGTTCATGCTGCCGACCAGAATAGTGGTGCGCCGCGCGCGGGGCCGCCGAATATCCGCCCGCCCGCGGCGCACGTCACGGCTCGTAGGGCGAAGCACCCTCCCGGATGGCCGCCACCAGCACCTCCAACCGGGCGGTGAGCAGGCGTTGCAGACCCGGCCCGAAGCTCACCCGCGCCACCCCGAGCGCACCCAGCCCGCCCGGCGCGGGACCACCGGGACCGTGCCCGACGTTCACCGGGCCCCCCACCGCCCGGCAGTACTCGGCGATCCCGTCGCCGGCCAGCCCGATCGGGTACACGCAGTCCGCGCCCGCCGCGAGGTAGGCCCGGCCGCGCGCCACCCCGTCCTCGAACGAGCCACCGGGACGCAGGAACACGTCCACCCGCGCGTTGAGCACCAGGTCCGGGTCCGCCGCGCGCACCGCCCCCAGGAACTCCACCTGCTCGGCCACCGGCACCAGCACACCGCTCGCCGGGTCGGAGTCCTCCAGGTTGCAGCCCACCGCCCCCGCGTCCGCCACCCGCGCGGCGATCTCGGCGGGCGGCAGCCCGTAGCCGCGCTCCACGTCGGCGGTGACCGGCACGTCCACCGCGCGCACCACCCGGGCCACCGCGGCGAACGCCTCGTCGACCGGCACCCCCTCGCCGTCCGGGTGGCCCAACGACGCGGAGACCGCCGCGCTGGCCGTGGCCACGGCCGGGAACGCGGCGGCGACCACCCGCGCGGACACCGCGTCCCACACGTTGGGCAGCACCACCGGATCACCCGGCACGTGCAGGGCGCGCAGCGCGGCGGCGAGTGCGGCGCGGTTCACCGGGCCACCTCCCAGGCGCGGGTGGTGGCGACCACCCGGTTCCAGGTGTTGACCGTGGCCACCACCCACAGCAGCTCGGCCAGCTCCCGCTCGTCGAACCACCCCGCCGCCGCCTCCCACACCTCGTCGGGCACCCCGGCGGACAGGTTCGTCACCGCCTCGGCCAGCGCGAGCGCGGCCCGCTCCCGGTCGCTGAAACCGGGTGCCTCCCGCCACACCGGCAGCAGGTCCAGCCGCCGCTGGTCCTCCTCGGCCGCCCGCGCCCGGCCGGTGTGCAGGTCCACGCAGTAGGCGCAGCCGTTGACCTGGGAGACCCGCACCTGCACCAGTTCCTGCAACCTCGGGTCCAGCGAGTTCTTCTTCGACGCGTTCGAGAGGCCGTACATCGCCTCCAGCGTCGTCGGCGTCAGGTCCGCCACCGACAGTCGGATCGTCATGCCCGCACCCTACGAAGCCGTTGGCACCTCGTTAAGGTCCAAACCCGTGACAGAACAGTGGGCCAACCTCGGCGTGGACCTCCACCTCGACCTCGACCCGACCACCGGCCGCCGCACCGGACTGGAGCACGCGCTCCGCGACGCCATCCGCACCGGACGGCTCACCCCCGACGCCCGACTGCCCGCCACCCGCCGGCTCGCCGTCGAACTCGGCCTGGCCCGCAACACCGTCGCCGCCGCCTACGGACAACTCGTCGCCGAGGGCTACCTCACCGCCCGGCGCGGCGCGGGAACCCGGGTCGCACCGCTGAGCCGACCCCGCACCACCACCCCCGTGACCGGCCCCGACGACACCACCCCGCGCTACGACCTGCGACCCGGCAGCCCCGACGTCACCACCTTCCCCACCGCCGACTGGCTGCGCTCCGCCCGCCGCGCCCTCACCTCCGCACCCGCCGAGGTCCACGGCTACACCGACCCGCGCGGCCGGATCGAACTGCGCCGCGCCCTCGCCGAGTACCTCGGACGCACCCGCGGCGTCCAGGCCGACCCCGCGCACATCGTCGTCACCGCCGGGTACGTGCAAGGACTCGCGCTGCTCGCGGGCGTGCTCGACGGCCCGATCGCGATGGAAGACCCCGGCCTGGCGTTCCACCGCGACGTCGTGCGCCGCGCCGGCCGCCACGTCGTGCCGCTGCCGGTCGACGGCCACGGCGCGCACTCGTTCCCCGACGTCGCCGCCGCCGTCGTCACACCCGCCCACCAGTACCCCACCGGCGTCACCCTGCACCCCGCACGCCGGCACGCCCTCGTGACCTGGGCGCGGACCACCGGCGCGATCGTCGTCGAGGACGACTACGACGGCGAGTACCGCTACGACCGCCAACCCGTCGGCGCGGTCCAGGGCACCGCCCCCGACCACGTCGTCTACGCCGGCAGCGCGTCCAAGACCCTCGGCCCCGGCGTCCGGCTCGGCTGGCTGGTCCTGCCGCCCCGGCTGGTCGACCCCGTCGCCGACGCGAAGCGGCACGCCGACCACCAGACCGAGGCGCTGGGCCAGCTCACCCTCGCCGACCTGATCACCCGCCACGGCTACGACCGCCACATCCGGGCCGGCCGCCTGCGCTACCGCCGACGCCGCGACCTGCTCGTCGACTGCCTGCGCGGACACACCCCGCACGGCGTGTCCGCCGGCCTGCACGCCCTGGTGCACCACCCCGACGAAGCCGCCGCGACCGCCGCCGCGACCGGGCACGGCCTCGCCTTCGGCCGGCTGGGCGACCACCGCCACCACCCCGACCCCACCGCCCCGCAGGGCCTGATCATCGGCTACGGCACCCCCGCCGAACACGCCTACCGGCCCGCCCTGCGGGCCTTGGCGCGGGTGCTCCGGACCTGAACCCCCGCAACACCCCTCTTCGCCCCAACCACAAACCGCCATCCAGCGGATACCGAAATCCCGAGGGACTGGTGAGGTGGAGCCTGCGAGGCGTCGGGGGGACACGTCGAGGGGGGACGAGCTTGTTCCGACCCGTGCCGGTGCCGGCACTGCCGCCCAGCACCGCACTGGCCGACCTGGCCACCACCGGGTCCGACCACGCCTGGCTCGCCGGCACCACCGGCGTGTTCACCAGCCGGCCCTCCACCCCCCTCGTGCTGCGCTGGACCGGCGTCGCCTGGACCGAGGAAACCCTCCCCGACCTCACCACCGCCGCCAGCCTCGCCGGCATCTCCGCCACCGCGCCCGACGACGTGTGGGCCGTCGGCAACAGCGCCGGCCACCCCCTCGTCCTGCACTACGACGGCACCCGCTGGCACACCGTCGACACCCCCGCCATCCCCTGGGCCAAGGCCGTCACCGCCATCACCCCCGACGACGTCCACGTCGTCGGCGCGGGCCGCGACACCCTGCACTGGGACGGCCACGAGTGGACCCGCACCACCACCCTCACCTCGGCGCGCGAAACCCTCCACACCATCACCGCCACCGCACCCGACGACGTGTGGGCCGGCGGCGGCGGGCTCACCGGGTCCGGAGCCGCCACCTACGAGTACCCCGTGCTCCTCCACTGGGACGGCGACACCTGGACCGACCTGCACGGACCCCGCCCCGACCACGGCCACGTCACCGGCCTCGCCGCCACCGCACCCGACGACCTGTGGCTCGCGCACACCCACGACACCGACGGCCTGCACATCCACCACCACGACGGCCGCCACTGGCACGCCGTGCCCCCACCCGACGACCACGACCGGCTCAGCCTGCACGGCGTCGCCCCCGGCTGGACCTGGGGCGTGCGCGCCGGCCGCCGCAGCTTCGAGACCCGCCCCTCCTACCACCGCTGGACCGGCCGCGACTGGACCCGCGTCCCGCTGCCCGACACCCTCGCGCGCACCTCCGCCTCACACGTCGGCCTCGCCACCGACGGCACCACCACCTGGGCCTACCTCAAGACCGCGGCGGGCGTCCACGTCCTGCGGCACACTGCCCCGTGACCTTCACCCTCACCGTCCTGGGCACCGCCACCCCCTACCCGCGGCCCGACCACGCCTGCTCCGGCTACCTGCTGCGCACCCCCACCACCGAGGTCTGGGTCGACGCCGGCCCCGGCAGCCTCGCCAACCTGCAACGCCACACCACCCCCGACCGGCTCGACGCGATCTGGATCTCGCACACCCACGCCGACCACGCCGCCGACCTGCTGCCCGCCTACTACGCCCTGCGCTACGCCGACCTGCGCCCCGCCCGGCCGATCCCGCTCTACGGACCACCCGGCCTCGCCGGACGCCTGGAGACCTTCCTGGCCGGCACCGGCCCCAACCCCGCGCACGCCGCCTTCGAGGTCCACGAGCTGCACGACGGCCACCGCGCCGACGTCGGCGACCTGACCCTCACCAGCCACGCCGTCGAACACGGCCTGCCCGCGTTCGGCCTGCGCGCCACCCACGGCGGCTCGACCTTCGCCTACTCCGGCGACACCGGCCCCTGCCCCGCCCTGCACGCCCTGGCCGCCGACGCGGACCTGTTCCTCTGCGAGGCCGACGGCACCCGGCCCGACGCCGCGCACTGCACCCCCGAGGACGCCGCCGACGCCGCCCGCGCGGCCGGCCGCCTCCTGCTCACCCACCTCGGCCACACCCTCACCGAAGCCGAGGCCACCGAGCGCGCGGGCGCACCCGCCGCGCACGACCACGAAACCCACCACATCGGCTGACCATCTCGCCGGGGTCTCCGCGTTGTGGCGTTGTAGAGGAGTTCTTGAGCTGGATCGTGACCATAGTAGATCATTGATTCCAGTTTGCACTGAAGGAATTTATTCCACTGATACTGATAGGATGATCAGCGTGACCCTGCCGGAACCGGTACGTGCCGAGCTGGACCGCGTCACCCACCCGGCCCTGGTCGACGTGGCCGCGCTGGAGCAGGTGCGCCGCCGCTTCGACGACGAGCAGGCCGCCGCGCTGGCCGGGTACCTGCACGCCGCCCAGTCCCCCAACACGCTGCGCGCCTACCGCTCCGACTGGGTGGCGTGGGCCGCGTGGTGCGACCGGGAGGGCCGCCAGGCGCTGCCCGCCGACCCGGTGGACGTCGCGGTGTACCTGGCCGTGGCGGCGCGGGGCGTCAAGCCCGACGGCTCCCCCGCGTTCAGCCCGTCCACGTTGGAGCGCAAGGCCGCGGCGATCGCGGCCGTGCACGCCGCCGGCGGCCTGCCCTCCCCCACCCGCTCGGACGTCGTCCGGCTGACCCTGCGCGGCATCCGGCGGACCCGCCGGGAGCAGCCCCGCCGCAAGCGCCCGGTGCTGCTGGACACGCTGGAGGCGCTGCTCGCCGAGCGCCCCGCGCCGGGCTGGCCGACCGGTCCCGCCCGGCGGCGGGACGCGCTGCTGCTGCTCGTGGGGTTCGCGGGCGCGTTGCGGCGCAGCGAGCTCGCCGCGTTGAGCCTGGAGGACGTCGTGGTCGACCTCGACCCGCGCACCCACGAACCGCTGCTGCTGGTCGAGCTGGGCGTCACCAAGACCGACCAGACCGGCGTGCACCGCCAGCGGGTGGTGCTGCCGCGCGGCGCGCGGCGGCCGACGTGCCCGGTGTGCGCGTACGCGGACTGGGTGGACGTGCTGGCCGCGGCCGACCCGAGGGCGCTGCTGGAGGACGAGCCGGACACCCCGCACACCCACCGCTGCCACTCCTACCGGCCCGGCCGGTCGACCGGGCCGCTGTTCCCGTCGGTGAGCCGGCACGGCCGGCTGGGCACCCGGTCGATGTCGGACAAGGCGGTCTCGGACCTGGTGAAGCGGTACGCGTCGAAGGCGGGGCTGGACCCCGCGCTGTTCGGCGGCCACTCGCTGCGCGCCGGGTTCGCGACCCAGGCCGCGCTGGGCGGGGCGAGCGACCGGGAGATCATGCGGCAGGGCCGGTGGACCAACGCGCGGACCGTGCACCGCTACATCCGGACGGCGAACCCGTTGGAGGACAACGCTGTCACCCGTCTCGGACTGTGACGCACAGCGCACGGGCGGTCGTTAACTGTAAACACGCCCCCTGCGTCCGGACGCAACCGGACGGCGTAGTGGAATACACCGTTGGAGCTCTTGCCAGGTTTTGTTTCCGTGGTGTTTCCACAGGGTTTGAGCTGCGGTTTTGCTGAATTTGCGAGTGATCCGCAGATGTCTGACCTGCGCGACCGGGCTAAACGCGAAATCGTCTCGTGTCTAAAGAGAGCATTTACCCCCGCGTTAACGCCCATACGATCAGTTCACTTGGTCGACCGCCCCGGCCGATGGCGTTCCGCCGCCCGACCGGTGGCCCCCGGACTACCCTGCACTGTCCGGGGGCCACACGTGAGTTCCTGTCGGGCGCGACGGAGGCCGCACGGCCCGGCCGAGCGCCCCGGGACGATCATGTGGTAGCCCCTGGGTTCCCCCTCAGGCACCCGTGGTGCCGCCGACCACCGCGTCGGAGGACGGCGGGTCCTGGCCGTGGGCCGGTGCCGGCACCACGCCGGACAGGTCGCCGCCGTTGTCGTTGACCCGCAGCACGAACGGCCGGGTCTCGGTGTACTGGACCACCGACACCGACGCCGGGTCGACCACGATCCGCTGGAAGCCGTCCAGGTGCACGCCGAGCGCGTCGGCCAGCACCGCCTTGATCACGTCGCCGTGGCTGCACGCCACCCACACCGCGCGCGGACCGAACTCGGCGGCGATCCGGGCGTCGTGGGCCCGGATCGCGGCCACCGCGCGGGCCTGCACGGCGGCCAGGCCCTCACCGCCGGGGAACACCGCGGCGGACGGGTGCTGCTGCACGACCTGCCACAGCGGCTCCTCGACCAGTTCCCGGAGCCCCCGGCCGGTCCACTCGCCGTACTCGACCTCGGCCAGCTCCGGCTCGATCGCGGCCTGGAGGCCGCGATCGGCGAGCAGCGGGGCCAGGGTCTGCCGGCAGCGCTCCAGCGGCGAGGTGACCACCGCGTCGACCGGCACCCCGGCCAGGCGGGCGACGAGCGCCGCCGCCTGCTCCTCGCCGCGCTCGGCGAGCCGGACACCGGGTTGGCGACCGGCGAGCACGCCCGATCCGTTGGCGGTGGAACGGGCGTGTCGGAGCAAGATCACGGTGGCCACCACCCCACCTTAGGTGGGGTTGAGCAGTCCCATCGACAGCAGGCCCATGAGCATGATGCCCAGCAGCAGCCGGTACCAGACGAACGCCGAGTAGCTGTGCTTGGAGACGTAGCGCAGCAGCCAGGCGATGGTGGCGTAGCCGACCCCGAACGCGACGATCGTCGCCACGATCATCTGCGGCACCGACGCGGCGTTCGGCTCGGAGCGGTCCAGCACGTCCGGGATGGAGAAGATGCCCGCGCCGAACACCGCCGGCAGCGCCAGCAGGAACGAGTAGCGCGCGGCGGCGGCCCGGTCCAGGCCGAGGAACAGGCCCGCGGTGAGCGTGCCGCCGGAGCGGGACACGCCCGGGATCAGGGCCAGCGCCTGCGCGAGGCCCATGCCGATCGAGTCCTTGAGCTCCAGCTTGGTGCGGAGGTGCTTGGCGAAGTGGTCGGCCAGACCCAGCAGCAGGCCGAACAGCACCAGCACGGTCGCGGTGATCCAGAGGTTCCGCAGCGAGCTGCGGATCTCGTCCTTGAAGATGTAGCCCAGCACGCTGATCGGGATCGACCCGATGATCACGTACCAGGCCATCCGGTAGTCCTCGGACCGCCGCGCGGCCTTGCTGAACAGGCCCTTGAACCACGCGGCGATGAAGTTTCCGATGTCCTTGGCGAAGTAGATCAACACGGCCAGCTCGGTACCGAGCTGGATCACCGCGGTGAACGACGCGCCGGCGTCATTGCCGAAGAACAACGTCGACACGATCCTGACGTGTGCCGACGAAGAAATAGGCAGGAATTCCGTCAGTCCTTGGACCAGTCCGAGAACCAGGGCCTGCAACCAGCTCAACTACCCACTCCTGCCAGATCCAGAGCTTCGGTCGCGGTACGGAGCGCCGCGATCCCCTGATCGAGATCTTGCAGCATGGGCGAAAGGGTGAGTGTGGTGACCCCCGCTTCGGCGTAGGCCCGCATCCGCTCGGCGACCCGCTCCCGGGGGCCGAGCAGCGACGTCGAGTCCAGGAAGTCGACCGGGAGGGCGGCCATCGCGCCGTCGTAGTCGCGGGCCAGGTACCTGTCCCGCACCTCGGCGGCCTCGGCGGCGAAGCCCATCCGGACCGCGAGATCGTGGTAGAAGTTCTTCTCCCGGCTGCCCATGCCGCCCACGTACAGCGCCGCGTACGGGCGCACGCGGTCCGCGCAGGCCCGCCAGTCCTCGCCGAAGAACAGCGGCACGGTCGGCACGACGTCGAACCCGTCGAGCGTCTTGCCCACTTTTCGCCGGCCCCGCCGCAGCGCGTCCAAGGAGGCCGCGGAGTGCTCCGGGGAGAAGAAGACGCCCAGCCAGCCGTCCGCGATCTCCCCGGTCAGCTCGACGTTCTTCGGCCCGACCGAGGCCAGGTAGACCGGGATGTGCTCGCGCACCGGGTGCACGGTGAGGGTGAGCGCCTTGCCGGGGCCGTCGGGCAGCGGCAGCGTGTAGTGCTCGCCGTCGTAGCGCAGGCGTTCCCGGCGCAGCGCGGTGCGCACGATGTCGACGTACTCGCGGGTGCGGGCCAGCGGCTTGTCGAAGCGGACGCCGTGCCAGCCCTCCGAGACCTGCGGCCCGGACACGCCCAGGCCCAGCCGGAACCGGCCGCCGGAGAGCGAGTCCAGGGTGGCGGCGGTCATCGCGGCCATCGCCGGTGTCCGCGCCGGGATCTGGAGGATCGCGCTGCCGACGTCGATGCGCTCGGTCTGCGCGGCCACCCAGGCCAGCACGGTCGGCGCGTCGGAGCCGTAGGCCTCGGCGGCCCACACCACCGAGTAGCCCAGGCGGTCGGCTTCCTTGGCCAGTTCGAGGTTCGCGGCGTCGTTGCCCGCGCCCCAGTACCCGAGGTTCAGTCCCAGTCGCACGGGACCGGACCCTACCGGCGGGTAACCGAGTGCGCCAGGCCGGTCGGGCCGCCGGTCGCCGTGCTCGCCGCCGCGACCGCGACCGGCGGCCACCGCGACCGACCGCACCTCCTGCGGCCCCGGTGCTCCCATTCTGTTCGCCGGGTTGTTCCACGGAATTCCCCTCGCGATTTCGGCGCGCCCCCGCCCGCCGCCCGCGAGGGTGCGGCAGGACCACCACTCCCCGGGCGACACCGGGAATAGCGGTGGACCGTCGTCGCTTTTCCGGGGAATACCGGAAATGTTTTCCGGGCCTACCCGTGCGGGTGAACCCGGCGGGGCCCCGGGCCACCGCGCGCCGCCGCCGAGTCGATCACCCTTTAGGCTCCCCCGTGTGGAACAGCGATACCTCGGCCGCAGCGGACTGCGGGTGTCCCGGACCGCCCTGGGGACGATGACCTGGGGCCGCGACACCGACGCGGACGAGGCCGCCACCCAGTTGCTGGCGTTCACCGAGGCCGGCGGCACGCTCGTGGACACCGCCGACGTGTACGTGGCGGGCGAGAGCGAGCGCATCCTGGGCGGTCTGCTGGGCGAGGTCGTGCCGCGCGAGGAGCTGGTCATCGCCACCAAGGCGGTGGCCCGGCGCAACGACGGCCCGTTCGGCGGCGGCGCGTCGCGCGGGGCGCTGCTGGGCGCGCTGGACGGTTCGCTGCGCCGGCTGGGCGTGGACCACGTCGACCTGTGGCAGCTCCACGCGTGGGACCCGGCGGTACCGCTGGAGGAGACGCTGTCCGCGCTGGACACCGCCGTGGCCTCGGGCAAGGTGCGCTACGCGGGCGTCTCGAACTACTCGGGCTGGCAGTTGGGCACGGCCGCCGCGCTGCCCGGCCACACCAGGATCGTCTCCACGCAGGTGGAGTACTCGCTGTTGGAGCGCGGCGTGGAGCGGGAGGTGGCACCGGCCGCCGAGCACCACGGGATCGGCCTGCTGCCGTGGGCCCCGCTGGGGCGCGGCGTGCTGACCGGCAAGTACCGCAACGGCACCCCGTCGGACTCGCGGGGCGCGTCGGCGCACTTCGCCGGGTACGTCGAGCAGCACCGCACGGAGCGCGCGGCGCGGATCGTGCAGGCCGTGGCGACGGCGGCGGACGGCCTGGGCACCTCGCCGCTGTGCGTGGCGCTGGCGTGGGTGCGCGACCGGCCGGGCGTGGTGGCCCCGGTGGTGGGCGCGCGGGACACCAACCAGCTCCTGGGTTCGCTGGCCGCCGAGGACCTGACCCTGCCGCCGGCGATCCGGGCGGCGCTGGACGACGTGAGCGCGGTCGAGTTCGGCTACCCGGAACGCCCGCTGGGCTGACCCGCCCCGGTCCCGCCCCCGATCGGCTCCTGTCACCGGGGGTAGCCGTTCGGGTGAGGTGCGTGGCCTCGCGCGGTCACCCGGCGACGGCGGGTCTAACGTTCGCCGACGTGCGCGATTCGAGTGACACCGCGTCGGTCTCCCGGCGGCGGATGTTCGGCATCACCGCCGCCGCCGGCCTCCTGGCACCCGCCTCGGCCGGGGCCGGTCGGCACGGCGAGGAGTCGTGGCACCGGCTCGTCGCGGGCAACCGGCGGTTCGTGGACGGCGGGCAGACCCACCCGCACGAGTCCCTGCGGTGGCGGGAGTCGCTGGTGCGCGGGCAGCGGCCGTTCGCGTGCGTGGTGGGCTGCGCGGACTCCCGGGTGCCGCCCGAGCTGGTGTTCGACGAGGGCTTCGGCGCGCTGTTCACCATCCGCGCGGCGGGCCAGGTGCTCGACAGCAGCGTGCTGGGCAGCGTCGAGTACGCCGTGGAGCACCTGGGCGTGCCGCTGGTGGTGGTGCTGGGGCACGCGGGCTGCGGCGCGGTGTCGGCGGCGATCGACGTGGTGCACGGCCGGGCGGCGGTCTCCGGCGACATCAGTTGCCTGGTCCGGGCGATCGAACCCGCCGTGCTGTCCACTCCCCCGGACCGCGACGACCGGGAGTTCCTGGCGCGCTGCGTCGACAGCCAGGCCCGCCGCACGGCGGCGCTGGTGGTGGAGCGCTCGGTGACCACCCGCACCGCCGTGCGCCACCACGGCCTGCTGGTGGTGGCCGCGAGCTACCGCCTCGACACCGGCGAGGTCACCCGGCTCGGCTGACCGGGTGCCGGCCGGCGGCGGCGAACACGCGGATGCCGTTCGCGGCGGCGGGCGCGCCGGTCGGCACGCGCAGCTCGTCGGCGAGCTGTTTCCGCCCGGTCCGCGACTCCTCGACCGTCCTCCGCGCCGCCTCCCCGGCCACCCGGGACAGTCGCGAGGAGGCCGGTGGGGGTACGGGTGGCGGCCGACTACCACCCTCCCGGGCCAACGACAACACCCTCCCCCCTGCGTGACGATGGTGGATTGGTGATGGATGCTGGGAGGACGATTCGCGTTCGGGTTAGCTGGAGGTTCGACGTTGCGCCGACTGGCCGCGGTAGTGCTCACCGGAACCGCGCTGCTCTCCGGCTGCTCCACCGAGGGGAACTCCGCCGACCCGCTCCAGGTGGCCAACTCGCTGGAACCGGCCCGGCCCGCGGCCTCCCCCGCGCAGCCCGGCACGCCCGAGGGGACGGTCCTGCCGCTGGGCCGCGCCACCGCGATCGCGGTGGCCGGGAACCAGGTGGCGGTGGCCGTCGCCGAGCCGCCCTCGGTGCTGCTCTACCCGCTGGACACCCTGGCCGGCCCGACGGTGGTGCCGCTGCCCGGCCCGGCCGAGCGGTTGACCGCGCGCGGTGACGGCGTGGAGGTCCCGGTGCCCGGCAGCGGGGTCGTGGTCACCGTCCGCGCGGACGGCACGACCGCCGAGCGCGCGGTCGACGGCGGTCCGGTGGACGTGGCCGTGGTGGACGGCAGGACCGTGGTGGCCCGCCGGGACGCGAAGCTGGTCGGCGTGGACGACCGGGTGGTGACCGGGGTGTCCAGCCCGGACCAGGTGGTGGGCGTGGGCGGCGAGGCGGTGGTGCTGGACCGGCCGCGCAGCGCCGTGTTCGACCTGCGCCTGTCGGCCGATCCCGACCCGGACCGCAGCGGCCCGCGCCTGGGGGCGGGGCTGCGCGCGGGCGACGGGGCGACGTCGATGGTGGCCGACCGGTACGGCCGGGTGCTCGTGGTGGACACCCGGGGCGGCGAGCTGCTGGCGTTCTCGGTGAACCCGCTGATCATGCGGCAGCGCTACCCGGTCCCGGGAGCGCCCTACGGCATCGCCTACGACCCGCGACGCGACCTGGTGTGGATCACGCTCACCGAGCTCAACCAGGTGGTGGCGTTCGACGTCGCGGGCGGGGAGCCGGTGGAAGCGCACCGGTTCGCCACGGTCCGCCAGCCGGATTCGGTGGCGGTTGATCCAGCCAGCGGGCGCGTGTTCGTCGCGTCCGGGGACGGCCAAGGGATGCAGGTGATCGGGATATGACCGATGGGGTGGTCGACGGGGATTGGGAGTACCGGCCGCTGCGGCTGCCGGCCGGCATCTCCCGTCGCACGGCGACGACGCAGCTCGCGATCCACGCCGAGTTCTCCGGGTGGGAGCTGTCCAGGACGCTGCTGTTCGGCGACGGCTCGCGGAAGGTGTGGCTGCGCCGCAAGCGGACAGCCGCCGTCCTACCGGACGTGATCACCTAGTCACCCGACGTCAGGATTCACCACGCCCGTGGTACCACAGGCGTGGTGGTGCTCAGCCGAGTTCGGCGAACGCGACCGCCGGGTCGCGTCCGGCGGAGCCGGCGGGCTCCCACCCGTCCGCCCGCGAGCGGTACGGGTACCAGCGGCCGTCGCGGCCGTAGCGCAGTTGCCGGTCGCGCACGGTCCACCGGTTGCGCCAGGTCTTCGCCTCGGGCAGGGCCCCGTCCCGCCACGCGGTGTGCGCGCGGTTCACCTCGGCCTTCGCCGGCGTCCACGCCTCCTCCAGCACGTCCAGCCCGGTCGGCCCGCCCTGCCGCCACGCGCCCACCTCGCGCGCGGTGACCGGCAGCCGGGCCGCGAGACCGGGGTGGCCGGCGGCCATCCGGATGCGGTCGCGGCGGTCGTCGAGCACCGGCAGGTGCCCCACGGCCAGCAGCTCCCGAGCCTTCGCGGCGGCGTCGGCCACGAGCAGGGACAGCGCCTCGACGTCGAGCCCCGGCGCGGGCTCGAACTCCGGCAGCGGGCCCAGCTCGCCCAGCGGCGGGTCCTCGGGCAGGTCGGCCGGCGGCGCGGCGTGGGCGTCGACCGCGCGGACCCCGGCGGCGGGCCGCGCGCCCGCGACCACCTCGTCCTGGTCCCGGCCGCGCAGCAGGAGCAGCACCCACGGGTCGGCGTCGAGCAGCCAGGCCGCCTGGTGGCACAGCGCGGCGGCGTGCCGGCAGGGCAGCTCCCACCCCGGGCAGGTGCACTCCGGGTCGAGGTCGCCGATGCCGGGCAGCAGGTCCAGGCCCGCGTCGGCGGCGGTCTCGGCGAGCTCGCGAGGCATCTCCCGGTCGAGCAGGGCGGCCAGGTGGCCCGCCTTGGCGGCGACCTGGCCGAGGAAGCGCCGCCACTCGGCGTCGGTGAACGGGGTCAGCCGCACGGTGGTGTGGTAGGTGTCCCCGGTGTCGTAGACGGTGGCCGAGAGCAGGCCGGGGCTGACCGTGATGGTGCCGACCAGCCCGGCGTGCGCGTACTTGCGGCCCTGCCGCAGCGGGGCCTGGTCCAGCGAGGTGTCCTCGACGGCCCGCACCCACGCCCGCCCCCACCAGGAGCGGGCCTGGCGCACGCCCTTGCCGAACGCCGGGAACCCCTTCACGCGCTCGGTCACGCCCCACCCCTCAGTTCGACCAGGTTGGCCAGTTCGTCGTCGGTGAGCTCGGTGAACGCGGCCTCGCCCCGGGTGAGGACGGCGTCGGCGAGGTCGCGCTTGGCGCGCAGCATCTCCGCGATCCGGTCCTCGATCGTGCCCTCGGCGATCAGCCGGTGCACCTGGACCGGCCGGGTCTGGCCGATGCGGTAGGCGCGGTCGGTGGCCTGGTCCTCCACGGCCGGGTTCCACCAGCGGTCGTAGTGCACGACGTGGTCGGCCCGGGTGAGGTTGAGGCCGGTGCCGGCGGCCTTGAGCGAGAGCAGGAAGACCGGGTCCTCCCCCGCCTGGAAGCGGCGCACCATCTCCTCGCGGGCGGGCACGGGCGTGCCGCCGTGCAGGAGCCGGCTGGGCACCCCGCGCGCGGTGAGGTGCTTCGCGATGAGCCGGGCCATCGCCACGTACTGGGTGAACACCAGCACCGCGCCGCCCTCGGCGAGGATCGTGTCGACGAGTTCGTCGAGCAGTTCGAGCTTGCCGGAGCGCCCGGCGAGGGTCGGCTCGCTCTCCTTGAGGTACTGGGCGGGGTGGTTGCACACCTGCTTGAGGGCGGTGAGGAGCTTGACGACCTTGCCGCGCCGGGCCATGCCGTCGGCTTCGGCGACCTCCGCCATCAGCTCGCGCACCACGGCCTCGTACAGCGCGGCCTGCTCGCGGGTGAGCGAGACCGGCTGGTCGGTCTCGGTCTTGGGCGGCAGCTCGGGTGCGATGCCGGGGTCGGACTTGCGCCGGCGCAGCAGGAACGGCCTGATCAGCGCGGCGAACCGGGCGGCGGCGGCCTGGTCGTGGTCGGCTTCGATCGGTTTGGCCCACCGGGCCTTGAAGCTCGACAGGGTGCCGAGCAGGCCGGGGGTGGTCCAGTCGAGCACCGCCCACAGCTCGGTGAGGGTGTTCTCCACCGGTGTGCCGGTGAGGGCGACGCGGGCCCGCGCCGGGATGCGGCGCAGCGCCTTCGCGGTGTCGGAGGCGGGATTCTTGACGTGCTGGGCCTCGTCGGCGACGACCAGGCCCCACTCCACCTCGGCGAGCCGGTCGGTGCTCACCCGCATGGTGCCGTAGGTGGTGAGCACGAACCCCTCGTGGGCGACTTCGCGGCCCGCGCCGTGGTAGCGGCGCACGGGCGTGCCGGGCGCGAAGCGCTCGATCTCGCGCTGCCAGTTGCCCAGCAGCGACGCCGGGCACACCACGAGGGTCGGGCCGGCCCCCAGAGGATCGCACGCAGTGGGATCGCCCGCCGGAGGATCACCCGCTGCGGGCTCGCCCGCCGGCGGGGCGGTGTGGCGCAGCAGGTGCAGGGCGATGAGCGTGATGGTCTTGCCCAGGCCCATGTCGTCGGCCAGGCAGCCGCCCAGGCCGAGCGAGGTCATCCGGTCCAGCCAGCGCAGGCCGCGCACCTGGTAGTCGCGCAGGGTGGCCCGCAGCGCGGCGGGCTGCTCGACGGGTTCGGTGTCGAGCAGGGACAGCTTGGCGCGCAGGTCGTCGAGCCACCCGGTCGCGGCGACCGGGACCTGTTCGCCGTCGATCTCGGTGACGCCGGTGAGGGCCGCGCCGAGCGCGTCGATGGCGGCCACCGGCTTGAGGTCGCGCTCCCGGGCCTTGCGGGCCAGCTCGGGGTCGACCAGGGTCCACCGGTCGCGCAGCCGCACGACGGGCCGGTGCGCTTCGGCGAGCTGGTCGAGCTCCTCGGGGGTCAGCGGGTCGTCGCCGAGCGCGAGCTGCCAGTTCACGCTGGTCAGCCGGTCGGGTCCGAAGAACGAGGGCCGGTCGCCGGTGTCGCCGCCGAGCACCACCCTCGCGGACAGGTCGCGCACCAGGTCCTTGGGCCAGTGCACGTCGACGCCGACGGCGGCCAGCCGGACCGCGCCGTCGCGCAGCAGGTGGTCCACGTCGGAGTCCAGCAGCGGCACCTCGTCGGGCACCGGCAGGTCGAGCAGGCGTTCCAGCGGCGGCCAGGCGCGGGCGGCGCGGCGGATGCCGACCATGGCGTCGGACCGCGCGCGGCGGTCCGACCCGGCCCACAGCCGCGCGGCGTCGAGCACGCTGGTCGGGTCGGCGAGGCTGTGCACCTGGACGACGGCGCGGAAGGACTCCAGGCCCTCCAGCCGCAGCGAGACGCGGACGCCCTGGTCGGCCCACTCGCGCAGGTGCGGCACCTGCTGCGGGGCGGTGGCGGCGAACGCGGGCCCGCCGGCGGCGCGCACGGCCGCCGCGCCGCGCGGCAGGGTGTCGGCGACGGCGTCGAGGAAGGCGCGCAGCAGCGGTTCGGCCTCGGCGAGTTCGAGCGGGTCGCGGCCGGGCAGCGGCACGGCGCGGGCGGGCGCGGGCATGGCGGCGGCGAGGTCGCGCACGCGGCGGGTGTCGTCCGGGTCGAACGGGCCCAGCCGCCACGCGTCGAAGTCGCCTTCGGTGACGGCGGGCCGCACCCGGCCGCGCGCGACCAGGTGCAGGGCCAGGACGACCGCCGCGCCCCAGAACGCGGCGGCGGGGTGGGCGCGCGGGTCGCGGCGCGCCCGCGACAGCAGCGGCACGGCCTCGCCGACCGGCAGGCGCAGGGCCGCGACCCGGTGCCCGGTGCCGTCGGGCGCGGCGGTCCGGAGCTCGCCCAGGACCTGCCCGGGACCGGGTTCGGGCAGGTCGTCACCGTAGAAGGCCATGGTCGAGGTGCGTGGCGGGTCGGCGGGTTCGAAGACGACCGCGCACCGCTCGAAACCTGTGTTCAGCACTCCCCCTCAGCTACTCAAGTTTGAGTATAGCCCAGGTGCCGGGCAGGCCGGGCGAGTTCCGCTCGCCCGCCATCGGGTACGCGCCCCCCTCCAGGCGCTCCACCAGCCCCCGGGTCCAGGTCACGCCGCTGTCCGCGGTGTGCTCCCACAGCCCGAACAGCTCCCGCACGTGCGGCGGCTCGGCCCACCCCGCCGCCTCCTCGCGCGCCTCGGCGCGCCGGACCTCCAGCGCGGCCAGCCGCTCGCGCAGCAGCGCCACGGCGTCCTCGCGGGTCAGCGACGGCAGCAGCGCCAGACCGGCGGCGAGGGTGTCCGGGCGGGTCTCCGGGCGGCGCAGCGCGTCGCGCAGCAGCCGCTGGAACTCCTGCTCGCCCTTGGCGGTGAGGGTGTAGTCGGTGCGCGCCGGCGGCACCGTCTCGTCGGTCAGGCAGCCGTCCTTGGTGAGCTGCTTGAGCGCGTGGTAGAGCGAGCCCCACTTGACGTTGGCCCACTCCCCCGCCCGCCACGACATCAGGTCGTTGCCGATCAGGTAGCCGTGCGCGCGGCCGTACCCGCGCACCACCCCGAGGACCAGCAGCCTCGTCGCCGACATGGGGTTCCTGTCCTGCCGTATTCCGTTTCCGCGATCAGGGTAGGCCGGGCGAGGATGACCGGGTGACCCTCGCCGTGCTCTCCGACGACCAGCGGCGCGCCCGGCTGGGCGCACGACATCTTCTCGCCGCCCCCGCCGCGACCGTGGAGGAGGTCGCCGACGCGGTGGTCGGCTTGCACGCCTCCGACCCCGCCTCGGTGTTCCTGTCCGCCCGCGCCCGCCTGGCCGAGCCGTCCGTCCAGGCCGTGGACGACGCGCTCTACCGGGACCGCAGCCTGGTGCGGCTGCTGTGCATGCGGCGCACGATGTTCGTCGTGACCGCCGCGTCCGCACCGGTCGTCACCGCCGCCGCCGCGCGGCAGGTCGCCGCCCGGGAGCGCGCCGGGCTGCTGAAGTACCTCGCCGAGGGCGTGGGCTGGGACGCGGCGCGGCTCGCCGAGGTCGAGCGGGCCGCGCTCGCCGCGCTGGCCGCCCGGGGCGAGGCCACCGCCGTCGAGCTCGGGCAGGACGTCCCGGCGCTGCTGGAGCAGGTGGTGGTCTCCCCCGGCAAGCCCTACGAGACGCGGCAGAACGTGTCCGGCCGCGTCCTGCGGGTGCTGGCCGCCGAGGGCCTGATGCGCCGAGGTCGCCCGCGCGGCACGTGGCTCAGCAGCCAGTTCCGGTGGGCTCCGGCCACCCCGTGGCCCGTGCTGGACGAGGCGGCGGCGCGGGCCGAGCTGGTGCGGCGGTGGCTCGCCGCCTACGGCCCCGGCACCGAGGCCGACCTGAAGTGGTGGACCGGGTGGGCGCTCGGCCCGGTCCGCAGGGCGCTCGCCGAGGTCGGCGCGCAGCAGGTGGCCCTGGCCGGGGGCACCGGGTACGTGCTGCCCGGCGACGTCGACGTGCCGGAGCCCGCGCCGTGGGTGGCGCTGCTGCCCGCCCTGGACCCGACCGCGATGGGCTGGCAGGCCCGCGACTGGTACCTCGCCCCGGAGCTGCGGCCCGCGCTGTTCGACTACTCCGGCAACGTCGGCCCCACCGCGTGGGCGGACGGGGTCGTCGTCGGCGGGTGGGCGCAGCGCGCGGACGGCGAGGTCGTCTGGAAACCCCTGGTCGACGTCGGTCGCGAGACGACCGCCGCGCTCGACCGCGAAGCCGCCCGGCTGACCGGGTGGATGGCCGGGACCCGCGTGGTGTCGCGGTTCCCCGCCCCGCTGGAGAAGGAGCTCATCCGATGATCACCGTGCGCCCGCTCGACGACGCCGGGCTGGAACGCCTGCTCGCCGTCGCCGCGACCGACACCGACCCGGCCGACGTGATGCCGCCCGGCTGGCGACCGGACCGCGCCGACGAGTTCCGCGCCTTCTACCGGGGCTTCCTGCGGCACGCCTACGAGATCACCGACGGCGACCGCACCGTGGGCATGATCCGGCTCACCGACGACGGCGAGACCGGCCTGTGGGTGGCCCGGTCGGCACGCGGCCGGGGCGTCGGCCTGACCGCGCTGTGCCAGGTCGTCCAGGAGGCACCGGGCCGGGGGATCACCACCGTCCGCGCCGAGACCACCACCGCCAACACCGCCGCCCTGGCCGTGCTCCGGCGGGTCGGCGCGGTGATCACCGCGACCGGCGACCGGGTGACCGCCGAGATCCGGGTGCCGGCCGAGCCGCCCACCGACCTCGCCGACCCCGCCCGCCTGGTGCTCGACTACCTGGACTTCTACCGCGACACGGTGCTGCGCAAGCTCGACGGCATGTCCGAGGAGGACCTGCGGACCAGCCGGGTGCCCTCCGGCTGGACCCCGCTCGTGCTGGTCAAGCACCTGGCCTACGTCGAACTGCGCTGGCTGCGGCTGCGCTTCGCCGGCGAGGAGGTGGTGAACCCGCGCGGCAACCCCGAGGTGCGCGACGCCGAGTGGGTGCTGGAAGAAGACGACACCGCCGAGGACATCCGGGCGTTCTACCTGGAGCAGTGCTCCCGCTCCCGCCGGATCGCGGCCTCCCACGACCTCGCCGACGTGGCGGAGTTCTGGGAGGACGTCCCCACCCTCCCGCCGCCCACGCTCGCGTGGATCCTGTTCCACCTGCTCCAGGAGTACGCCCGGCACGTCGGCCAGCTCGACGTGGTGCGCGAGCTCAGCGACGGGGTGACCGGGGCGTAGCCCGCCCCACCACCACCGTCGCGTCGACCTCGGCCGACCGCCGCACCTCCGCGTCGAACCCGGCCGCCCGGAACGCCGCCAGGGTGCCGGCGGCCAGCCGCTCGCCGGTCTCCACCAGCAGCGCACCGCCGGGCGCGAGCCACCCCGGGGCGTCCGCGACCACCCGCCGCTGCACGGCCAGCCCGTCGTGGCCGCCGTCCAGCGCCACCAGCGGCTCGTGGTCGCGCGCCTCGGGCGGCATGGTGCCGATCACCGAGGTCGGCACGTAGGGCGCGTTGGCCACCACCACGTCCACTCGGCCGCGCAACCGGTCCGGCAGCGCCGCGAACAGGTCGCCCTCGAACACCCGGGCCGGGTCCACGTTGCGCCGCGCGCACCGCACCGCCACCGGGTCCAGGTCCGCCGCGTACAGCTCCACCGCCGCCTCGGCGACCAGCGCCGCGCCGACCGCGCCCGACCCGCAGCACAGGTCCACCACCACCGCGCCCGGCCGCGCGACCGCCGCCGCGCACGCCACCAGGAACCCGGTCCGCCGGCGCGGCACGAACACGCCCGGCTCGACCGCGACCCGCAGCCCGCGGAACTCCGCCCACCCGAGCACCTGCTCCAGGGGCAGACCCGCCACCCGCCGCCGCACCAGCTCCGCCACCGCGCCGGGCGCACCGGCGGCGGCCAGCAGCAACCGGGCCTCGTCCTCGGCGAACACACAACCGGCGGCCCTCAGCCGCGCGACCACCAGGGGAAAATCGTCAACCGACAAGGGAACGCCTTCCGAACGTCCACGGGCGTCCGGCGCTCAGCGCGATTCCGGCACCGAGGGGGACGACCCGACCACCACCACGAAAATCGGTCCCACCTCCCCGCACCCGGACCCGACAGGCCCGGGAACCCTATCCCACCGACCGCGCGACGCTCGCCGCGATGCCGTCGAGCAGCACCCGCAGGCCCACCGCGAACGTCCGCTCGGCGTCGCGCTCCAGGTAGGGCGTGCGGTCGTCGGCGGCGGGCGGGTCGGCCTCACCGATCCACGCGGCCATCGGGTACCGCTCGTCCAGCCCCCCGGCGAACTCCTCCAGCAGCGGCGACCGGGTGAACCACCACTCTTCGTCGGACACCCCGGTCTCCCGCGCGGCCCGCCGGACGTCCGCGACCGCCCCGGCCGCGCCGCGCACGAACTGGGTGACCGCGCCGACCACCCCGCGCAGCTCGGCCGCGTCCAGCCCGGTCCCGCGCAGGATCCGCACCAGCGTCTCCAGCATCGCGAACTCGTGGGGCCCGAGCACCGGCCGCGCCTGCGACACCTGCAACACCCACGGGTGGCGCAGGTAGAACGCGCGCACGTCGGCCGCCCACGACGCCAGCGCCGGCCGCCACCCCGCGTCCGACGGGTACCCGCCGGGCAGCTCCCCCAGCACGTCGTCGTACATCAGGTCGACCAGCTCGGCCTTGTTCGGCACGTAGGTGTAGAGCGCCATCGCCGTGCGCCCCAGCCGCTCCCCCACCGCGCGCATCGACAGCGCCGCCATGCCGTGCTCGTCGGCGACCGCCACCGCGGCGCGCACGATGGCGTCGACGGTCAACCCCGGCTTCGGCCCCGGCCGGGCCGCCCCGCCCCCGGCCGAGCGCCACAGCAGCGACATCGACCGGCGCGCGTCCCCCTGTCCGGCGAAGACCACCACTTGCCACTCCTTACGCCATAAACTAATCTATCCGACTTTACGGCATAAACAAACCAGGGGGAAGTACGACATGGGCACCGCCGCCGACAGCCACGACATGATCCAGGTCCGGGGCGCTCGCGCGAACAACCTCAAGGACATCAGCGTCGACATCCCCAAGCGCCGCCTCACCGTCTTCACCGGCGTGTCCGGCTCCGGCAAGTCCTCGCTCGTGTTCGGCACCATCGCCGCCGAGTCGCAGCGCCTGATCAACGAGACCTACACCGCGTTCCTCCAGTCCTTCATGCCCAGCATCGGCCGGCCCGACGTCGACGGCCTGCGCAACCTCAGCGCCGCCATCGTCGTCGACCAGGAACGCATGGGAGCCAACTCCCGCAGCACCGTCGGCACCGCCACCGACGCCCACACCATGCTGCGCATCCTGTTCAGCCGCCTCGGCACACCCCACGTCGGCACCTCCGGCGCGTTCAGCTTCAACCTCCCCGAGGGCATGTGCGCCGAGTGCGAGGGGCTCGGCCGCGTCTCCACCATCGACCTCGACGAACTCGTCGACCGGGACAAGTCCCTCAACGAGGGCGCGATCAAGGTCCCCGGGTTCACCCCCGACAACTGGTACGTCCAGGTCTACGCCGCCTCCGGGTTCGTCGACCCCGACGCCAAGCTGCGCGACTACACCGACCAGCAGTGGGCCGACTTCCTGCACCGGGAGAACACCAAGGTCAAGGTCGGCAAGAACAACCTCAGCTACGAAGGTCTCGTGGTCAAGGTCCAGCGCCTCTACCTCGGCAAGGACCGCGAATCCCTCCAGGCCCACATCCGCGCCTTCGTCGACCGCGCCGTCACCTTCACCGCCTGCCCCTCCTGCGGCGGCGCGCGCCTCAACCAGGCCGCCCTGTCCTCCCGCATCGGCGACGCCAACATCGCCGACTGCTCCGCCATGCAGATCAGCGACCTCGCCGACTGGGTCGCCAAGATCGAGGACGAGTCCGTCGCACCCATGATCGCCGGCCTGCGCGACACCCTCGACTCCCTGGTCGAGATCGGCCTGGGCTACCTCAGCCTCGACCGCCAGTCCGCCACCCTCTCCGGCGGCGAGGCCCAGCGCGTCAAGATGGTCCGCCACCTCGGCTCCGCCCTCACCGACGTCACCTACGTCTTCGACGAACCCACCGTCGGCCTGCACCCCCACGACATCCAGCGGATGAACGACCTCCTCCTGCGCCTGCGCGACAAGGGCAACACCGTCCTGGTCGTCGAGCACAAGCCCGAGACCATCGAGATCGCCGACCACGTCGTCGACCTCGGCCCCGGCGCGGGCCGGCACGGCGGCGAGATCTGCTTCACCGGCGACGTCGCCGCCCTCCGCGCCGCCGACACCCCCACCGGCCGCCACCTCGACCACCGCGCCCGCCTGCGCCCCGAGACCCGCACCCCCACCGGGCAGCTCACCATCACCGACGCCACCCTGCACAACCTGCACAACGTCTCCGTCGACATCCCGCTCGGCGTGCTCACCGTCGTCACCGGCGTCGCCGGCTCCGGCAAGAGCTCCCTCATCCACGGCTCCGTGGCCACCCGCGACGACGTCGTCACCGTCGACCAGTCCGCCATCCGGGGCTCCCGGCGCAGCAACCCCGCCACCTACACCGGCCTGCTCGACGCCGTCCGCGCCGCCTTCGCCAAGGCCAACCGCGTCAAGCCCGCCCTGTTCAGCGCCAACTCCGAAGGCGCGTGCCCCGCCTGCAAGGGCCTCGGCGTCATCTACACCGACCTCGCCATGATGGCCGGCGTCGCCACCACCTGCGAGGAGTGCGGCGGCAAGCGGTTCACCGCCGAGGTCCTCGGCCACAAGCTGCGCGGCAAGGACATCAGCGAGGTCCTCGCCATGCCCGTCGCCGAAGCCCGCGACTTCTTCACCGAGAAGCAGGCCAGGACCGTCCTGGACCGGCTCGTCGACGTCGGCCTCGGCTACCTGTCCCTCGGCCAGCCCCTCAACACCCTCTCCGGCGGCGAGCGGCAGCGCCTCAAGCTCGCCATCCACATGGGCGAGAAGGCGTCGACCTACGTCCTCGACGAACCCACCACCGGCCTGCACCTGGCCGACGTGGACAAGCTCCTCGCCCTGCTCGACCGCCTCGTCGACGACGGCAACACCGTCATCGTCATCGAGCACCACCAGGCCGTCATGGCCCACGCCGACTGGATCATCGACCTGGGCCCCGGCGCGGGCCACGACGGCGGACGCGTCGTGTTCACCGGCTCGCCCGCCGACCTCGTCGCCGACGCCGATACCCTCACCGCCCGACACCTGCGCGCCTACGTCACCCGCCCCTGACCGGACCCGTGAGGAACACCCGAACCCGTGCCGCTCCTGCACGTCACCGCCGTCCACCCGGTCACGCCGCACGCCCTGCGCGTGCGGTTCACCGGTGACGGCCTCGACGACTTCACCACCTGGCCGGACCAGCAGCTCAAGCTGCTCTTCCCCCGGCCCGGCCACCAGGTCCCCGACCTGCCCGACACCCGGAACGACAAGTACGGCATGGGCTGGTACCAGGCCTACCGCGCGCTGCCCGAGGCCGAACGGCCCTGGCTGCGCAGCTACACCGTCCGCGCCCACCACCCCGACACCCGGGAGATCGACGTCGACTTCGTGCTGCACCCCGACGCCGGACCCGCCACCCGCTGGGCCGAGACCGCGAAACCCGGCGACACCCTGGGCCGCTACGGACCGTCGGCGGTCTACCGCAAACGCCTCGGCAGGTCCGACTGGCTGCTCCTCGCGGGCGACGAGACCGCGATCCCCGCCATCGCGACCCACCTCGCCGCACTCCCCGCCGGCCTCCCCGTCACCACCTACGTCGAGGTCCACGGTCCCGCCGACGAGCAGCACCTCGACACCGCCGCCGACCTCGACGCGCACTGGGTGCACCGCGCCGGCGTCCCCGCCGGTCGCGGCACGGCCCTGCTCGACGCCGTGCGCGCCGCCACCCTCCCCGAGGGCGTCGCCTTCGCCTGGCTCGCCGGCGAAGCGGGTGTGGTCCGCGCCCTGCGCCGCCACCTGATCGACGACCGGGGGGTCGACAAGCGCCGGATCGACTTCACCGGCTACTGGCGACTCGCCCTCGCCCAGGACGACGCACCCACCGACGACGACCTGGCCGAAGCCCAGGAACGCGTCGCGACCGACTGAGCGGACCGGGCGACCGCGTCCGGGCTGTGGGACGCGGTCGCCCCGCCGTGACGCGTCTTGGCGATCCTGGTGAGTTGGACCGGGCGTCGTGCGGGTCGATCACCAGGCGGAATGAATTCTTTTATTCCACACTGAAGTAATAAAGATCACTATTCCCCATATGATCAGCGGGCCGGCGGCCAAGGCGGACGTACCGCTCGTGAGGTAGGTTTTCGGGCGGGAGGCGCTCATGGCCGGACGTTCGACGCAGCCGGGGCGCGGGGTGATGGCGAAGGCGCTGGACGTGCTGACCGCGTTCGACGGCTCCCGCGACGGCCTCCCGCTCACCGACCTGGCCCGGCGCAGCGGCCTGCCGCTGTCCACCACGCGCCGGCTCGCCGAGGACCTCGTGGCCCAGGGCGTGCTGGAACGCCTCCCCGACCGCCGGTACGCGGTGGGCCGCAGGCTGTGGCGGCTCGGGCTGCTCGCGCGCGTGCAGGGCGACCTGCGGGACGTGGCCCAGCCGTTCCTCCAGGACGTCTACGAGGCGACGCGGGAGAACGTGCACCTGGCGGTGCGCGACGGCGGTGCCGCCCTGTACCTGGAACGCCTGCACGGGCGGTCGTCCGTGCCGCTGGTCAGCCGCGCGGGCAGCCGGTTGCCGCTGCACGCGACCGGGGTCGGCAAGGTGCTGCTGGCGCACGCGCCGCCGGAGGTCGTCGCCGACGTGGTGGCGGGCGCGGCGAAGGTGACGGCGTACACGATCACCGAGCCCGGCCGGCTGGCCCGCGAGCTGGCCGAGGTGCGGCGGCGCGGTTACGCCCGGACCGCGCAGGAGATGACGCTGGGCACCTGCTCGGTGGCGGTGCCCGTGGTCGACGCCGGAGGCGCGGTGGTCGCGTCGGTCGGCCTGGTGACGGCCACCCGCGCGGACCCGGTCCGGCACCTCGCCCCGCTCCGCGTCGCGGCCGGTGGCATCTCCCGCTCCCTGTGCTGACGGCCGGTCCGCCGGGGGTGCCGTCCGGACGGGTGCCGGCCAGGAGATTGCCACTCAGTGGCAGCGGGTGCTGTTCGTGACGCCGCCGCTCCAGCACGCTTCTCCCATGCGCACACAGGTCGCCATCGTCGGTGCCGGGCCGGCCGGGTTGTTGCTGTCCCACCTGCTCTCGCTGCGGGGCGTGGACTCGGTCGTGGTGGAGAACCGCTCGCGGGAGTACGTCGAGGCCCGGATCCGGGCCGGCGTGCTGGAGCAGGACACGGTGGACCTGCTGGTGGCGGCCGGGCTCGGGGACCGGTTGCGGGAGCACGGGATGCGGCACGACGGCATCCACCTCCAGTGGCCCGGCGAGCGGCACCGCATCGACTTCCGGGCGCTCACCGGGCGGTCGGTGTGGATCTACGGGCAGACCGAGGTGGTGAAGGACCTGCTGGGGGCGCGCGGCGACGCGGTGTGGTTCGAGGTGTCGGACACGGCGCTGCACGACGTCGACACCGATCGGCCGCGCCTGTCGTTCGTGGACGGCGACGGCGTGGCGCGGGTGGTGGAGGCGGACGTCGTGGTCGGCGCGGACGGCTTCCACGGCGTCAGCCGGCCGACCATCCCGGCGGGGCGGACGTGGGAGCGCGACTACCCGTACGCGTGGCTGGGAATCCTGGCCGAGGTGCCGCCGTCGACCGACGAGCTGATCTACGCCTGGCACCCGCGCGGGTTCGCGATGCACAGCATGCGGTCGCCGCGGTTGAGCAGGCTCTACCTCCAGGTGGACCCGGGCGAGCGGGTCGAGGACTGGTCGGACGACCGGATCTGGGACGAGCTCGGGGTGCGGCTGGGGCTGCCCGGCTGGTCGCTGGGCACCGGGCCGATCGTGGACAAGGGCGTCACGCCGATGCGGAGCTTCGTCAGCACGCCGATGCGGCACGGGCGGCTGTTCCTGGTCGGCGACGCCGCGCACATCGTGCCGCCGACCGGCGCGAAGGGGCTGAACCTGGCGGTGGCGGACGTGGCGGTGCTGACCGAGGCGCTGGGCGCGTTCTTCGCGGAGGGGCGGACCGACCTGCTCGACGGCTACGAGGAGCGGGCGTTGCGCCGGGTCTGGCGGTGCACGCACTTCTCGTGGTGGATGACCTCGATGCTGCACACGTCGGGCGACGAGCTGGACCGGCAGTTGCAACTGGCCCAACTGCGCTACGTCTGCTCCTCGGAAGCCGCCGCGACCAGCCTCGCGGAGAACTACGTCGGCCTGCCCCACGACACCGGCCGCACGCCCTGACACCGTGGTCAGCCGGCTTCGGCCAGGAGCTCGGGGCCGTGGCCGGCGAGGTTGGTGCCCTTGGGTGAGTACTGGCGCAGCAGCTAGCGGGTGGTGCGTTCGACCAGGGTGCCGATCGCGGAGCCGTTGTCCTCGCCGATGATCGGGTCGCCGTCCCGGTGGCCGGGGACGTCGCTGTCCGGCACGTCGTTGCGCGGAATGCGGCCGGCAGGCCCGGCGCGAGGCGTCGCCGCGCAGCGCCATGCCGTTGCGGCGGATCTCGCGGCTGACCGTGGACGGCGCGCGGCCGGTCGGCGATGTGGATGCGCTCCTCTTCGCCCAGCCAGCGGCCCGAGCCGGAGGCCGACACCCGCCTGAGCCGGCGCGCGGGGGCGTGTCCCGTCCCCACGCGCCGGGAGGGGTCACAGGCCGGCGGTGAACAGCAGGCGGTTGACCGTGCCGCCGGTCGTGCCGCCGCTGACCGCGTTCGGCGTGGCGTTGGCGTTGAGCCAGTTGTGGACGGTCGCCGGCGGCTGGTCGCCGTAGCGGGACTTGTAGAGCGCGGCGACGCCCGCGACGTGCGGGGTGGCCATGGAGGTGCCGCTCATGGAGCCGTTGCCGCCGCTGCGCAGGGTCGAGACGACCACGCCGCCGGGTGCGTAGAGGTCCACGCAGGCACCGGTGCTGGAGAACGACGAGCGGGCGTCGGTGCGCTCCGAGGAGGCGACCACCGTGGCGGTCTCCACCTTGCGGGGCAGCCGGTCGCAGGAGTCGCCGCCGGTGTTGCCCGCCGAGGTGGCCAGGAAGACGCCGGACGAGATCATGTTCCGGATCGCGGTCTCCAGGCCGGCGCTGGCCGGGTAGTTCCACGAGGTGTTGGCCACGGCGGGCTTCTGGGCGTTGCGGGTGACCCAGTCGATCGCGCCGATGGCGGCGCTGGTGGTGGTGCTGCCGGCGCAGTTCATCATCTTCACGCCGTGCAGCCGGACGCCCTTGGCCACGCCGTAGGACTTCGAGCCGATGATGCCGGCGACGTGCGTGCCGTGACCCTGGCAGTCGGTGTCGTTCGTGTCGACGGCGTTGTGGTCGAAGGTGGCCCGGCCGCCGTAGTCGGGGTGGTCTGGTGTGATGCCGGTGTCGATGACGTAGGCGTGCACGCCGGCACCGGTGGCGTGGTAGGTGAAGCCGGCCGACAGCGGCAGGGCCTTCTGGTCGATGCGGTCGAGGCCCCACGACGGCGGGTTGGCCTGGGTGATGTCGAGGGCGTCGGTGACGGCCACGTCCTGCTCGATGGCCCGCACCGACGGGTCGCGGCTGAGCGTGCGGAGCTGGGCCGGGGTGAGCTTCGCGGAGAACCCGGTGAACGCGGAGTCGTAGACGCGGGTCGGGGTGACGCCGGCCGCTGCGGCGGCGGTGGTCGCGCCGCGGGTCCGCCGGTCGAGGGTGACGATGTAACTCCCGGGGACGGGGGTGGCGGTCGCGGTGACCGCCGGGGTGGTGACCCGCACCTGGTGGGGCGCTGCGGACGCGACTCCCGCGGTGACGCCGGCCGTCGCGAGGACGGCGGCGAGCACAGCGGAGGTCGTGGGGAGAGGACGCACGGACGGCTCCTTCGGCGAACCCGGACGAGCGCGCCCCGGCGCAGGGTTGGCGGGGCGAACAGTCACTCGAACGGGTTCCACCCAGAAGCCTGACCAGCGGTTATGCCATGGTCAACAGGGGTCGGCCGATTGGCCGCGCGGTCCGTCACGCTCGGTGGACAAAACCGGCAACGGGCAAGGGCCGGACCCGTCTTGTGGCGGCTTGGCGGCGGCCGACCGGGTCATGGCGACGCCGACCAGCACCACGGCCATGCCGGCCACGACCCGGGGCGTCAGCGGCTCGCCGAGCACCAGAGCGCCGAGCCCGACCGACACGACGGGCAGCAGGTAGCCGACGGTGGCGGCGCTGGTGGCCCCCTCCTCCTCGATGATCCGGTAGTTCAGGACGAAGGTGAACCCGGTGCCGAAGATCCCGAGGACCACCACCGCGATCAACGCCGTGGGGTTCGGGTGGGCCGGACCGGACAGCGGCAGGCCGAGCGCGCTCAACCCGGTGGCGGCGGCGAGCTGGGACGCGGAGATCGCCATCGGCCCGGCCCGGCCGACCAGGGTGCGCCCCATGTAGGCGAACGCGAAGGCGTAGCTGGCCGCCGCGCCGAGCAGGGCGAGCGCGCCCCAACTGGCCAGGCCGTTGCGCTGCCACGGCGCGAAGATCAGCACGACGCCGGCGAAGCCGAGGACGAGTCCGCCGACGCGGACCGGGGTGAGCCGGCGTTCCGCGCGCAGGGCCAGGCCGATGAGCACCGACCACAGCGGGGTGGTGGCGTTCAGGACGCCCGCGACGCCGGAGTCCACGGTCTGCTGGCCGATGCCGAACAGCAGGAACGGCAGGGCGTTGCAGAACAGCGCCGCGACGACCAGGTGCCCCCAGGTCACCCGGTCGCGCGGCAGTCGCTGGCGGCCGAAGCCGGCGAGGACGAGCAGCACGGCCGTGCCGAGCGCGCACCTGATCACGGTGAGCTGGACGGGGGTCAGGCCGGTGAGGGCGAGCTTGATCCACAGGAAGACCGATCCCCACAACAGGGCCAGGAGTCCCATCCGCACCACGGAACGGTTCAGCACGCCTCCACCGTGCCCCACAGCTCTGTTTAAGAAAAGTGAATGATTGTTCACCTGCGTTAAGCAGAGCTTCATGGTTGAGGATGGGGGCATGCGCATCGTGTCCCTGCTGCCCGCCGCCACCGACCTGGTGGCCGAACTGGGGTTCGCCGGCTCGCTGGTCGGGCGGACCCACGAGTGCGACTGGCCCGCGTCGGTGGCGGCGGTGCCGGTGGTCACCTCGACCGGCGTCGACCAGGACCGGATGGGCAGCCGGGAGATCTCCGACGCGGTGCGCGGCGGGTCGCCGCACCGGGGGTCCTCGCTCTACGGGCTGGACGAGGCGCTGCTGGCCGACCTCGCGCCGGACCTGGTGCTGACCCAGGACCTGTGCGCGGTGTGCGCGGTGTCCTACCGGCGGGTGTCGGAGGCGGTGCGGGTGCTCGACGCCGGGCCTCGGGTGCTGAGCCTGGAGCCGGCCACGGTGGACGAGGTGCTGGACTGCCTGCGCCGGGTGGGCGACGTGCTGGGCGTGCCCGAGGTCGCGGCCCGCCGGGAAGCGGCGCTGCGGGACCGGCTGGCGGCGGTGCGCGCGGCGGTCGCCGACCGGGACCGGCCGCGAGTGGTGGCGATCGAGTGGCTGGACCCGGTGTGGCCGGCCGGGCACTGGGTGCCCGAGCAGATCGCGTGCGCGGGCGGGGAGCCGCTGCTCGCCGCGCCCGGCGAGCACACCTCGGCGGTGGCGTGGCAGGCCGTCGTGGACGCGCGGCCGGACGTGGTGCTGGTGCTGCCGTGCGGGTTCCCGCCGGACCGGACCGAAGCGGAACTGCACGTGCTGACCGCGCGCCCGGGGTGGGCCGCGCTGGGCGCGACGACGTGGGTGCTGGACGGGCCGTCGTACTTCAACCGGCCCGGCCCGAGGGTGGTGCGCGGCGCGGAGGTGTTGGCGCACGTGCTGCACGGGGTGCGGGTGGGCGCGCCGGTCGACCGCACGGAGGCCCGCCGGGTCGGGTGACTCCCCCGCCCGCCGAACCCGCCCGCCGAGCCCGCGCGTCGAACCCGCCCGCCAACACTGGCCGGTGGTCCGCACCGCCGTGTCCGGGCCGGAGCGGACCGGCCCGGACACGGCGGGAGGAGGTCAGCGGGTGTGGACCATGAGCGCGTCCACGCCGTGCACGATCGAAGCCGTGCGGTAGGTCGGCTTCTCCTCGGCGAAGCGCAGGTCCGGGAACCGGCGCAGCAGCGCCGGGTAGGCGGCGCGCAGCTCCAGGCGGGCCAGTTCCGCGCCGACGCAGCGGTGCGCGCCGTGCCCGAACGCCAGGTGCGTCGAGACCTTGCGGGCCGCGTCGAAGTCCATCCGGTCCAGGCCCTCGCGGTTGGCGGCGCTGAGCGAGACCGCCAGCACGTCGCCCTCCTTGATCTCGGTGTCGGCGATCACCAGGTCGCGCTTGGCGAACCGGGGGAACGCGACCTGCACCACGCTCAGGTGGCGCAACAACTCCTCCACCAGCGGAGCGGCGGCCTTGTCGTCGTCCTTCATCGCGGCCCGCGCGGCGGGGTCGCTCATCAGCACGATCGCACCGAGCGTGAGCATGCTCGCGGTGGTGTCGAACCCGCCGGTGAGCACGCCGTCGGCGAGACCGGCCAGCTCCGCGTCGGTCACGGCGTCGCCGTGCTCGCGGATGATCATGCCGATCAGCCCGTCGCCGGGGTCGCGGCGTTCCCGGCGGACGATCTTCTCCATGTACTTCAGCGATTCGGAGATCGCGCCCAGCGCCGAGTTCGCGCCGCCGAACAGGTCGAACCGGGCCACCGCGAGTTCCTGGAACCGGTCGCGGTCGGCGTAGGGCACGCCGAGCAGCTCGCAGATCGTCAGCGACGGGATCGGCAGCGCGAACTCCCGGACCAGGTCCACCGGCCCGTCGACGGCGGCCATCGCGTCCAGCCGCTCGGTGACGATCTCGTCGATCCTCGGCACCAGCCGCGACAGCCGGCGCATGGTGAACTCGGGCGTGAGCAGCTTGCGCAGCCGGGTGTGGTCGGGCGGATCGGCGAACCCGAGGCCACCTGGGGTCTGCTCGATGCCGACCGCCGCGCCGAGCCGCGCGTAGTCGTTGCTGAACGCATCTGTGTCGGAAAGCACTTTTTTCGCCTCGGGTTGGCCGGTGACCAACCACACCCGCACGCCGAACGGCACCGGCAGCCGGTGGATCGGACCGGCCTCCCTCATCCGCTCCAGCTCGACGCCCGGCTCCACCCCGTCCCGCTTCAACGGGACCAGCGCCCGGTCCGGGAGCAGCGACAACGCGCGCGAACCGACCCTCCCCATGAGCCAACGCGTGACCGAACGCCGTGCGACCCACGCCACCAAGCCGTCGCGCACCGACGCCAGAGTCGCCATTCCACACCCCTCTTCCCCAGGTTGATCTGATCGACGGTAACCGTAGGTACGCGTGAGGAGCATCGCGCCACAGGCGGATTGACACCTCAGGTCAGGTGACAGACGATCGGCTGCCGCGCCCGGTTCGGGGTGACGCCGGTCGGTACCCGGTGTCGACCCGCAACGGTAGCCCCCTCGCCGGGGCGGACCACACCGCCCGACGCGCGCGCACCGCTCCTGACAACCGTCGAGGTCAACGGGTCGGAGCCCGGGGGAGGTCGGTCACGGCTGCCCGGGGTTCGGCGGTGACCCCGCGCCCCCGGAAGGCTGTCGCCATGCCCACGAGACGGACCGCCGTCGCAGTCGCCGTCGCGCTGTCCGCGCTCCTCGCGGCACCCGCCGCCCAGGCCGCCCCGGTCACCGCGGCACCGGCCGAAGCCGCCGCCGGCTGGCTGTCCGGCCGACTCGTGGACGGCGAGCGGTTCGAGGCCGAGTTCGGCGGTGTCGTCTACCCCGACCAGGGCCTGACCATCGACGCGCTGCTCGCCTTCGACGCCGCCGGCGTGGCGCAGGACAGCGCCGCGAAGGCCCTGGCCTGGCTGAGCGAACCCGAGACCGTGGCCGGCTACACCAGCGACCCGCTGGGCGCGAAGTACGCCGGCTCGCACGCGAAGCTCGCCCTCGCCGTGCTCGCCCAGGGCGGCGACCCGACCAGCGTCGGCGGCGTGGACCTGATCGCCGGGCTCACCGCCCTCCAGACCGCGTCGGGCCGGTTCTCCGACACCTCGCGGGACGGCGACTTCAGCAACAACTTCTCCCAGTCGCTCGCGGTGATCACGCTGGCCCGGCACGGCGACGCGCCCGCCAAGGCGGTCGACTTCCTGGCCGGCACCGCGTGCCCGGACGGCGGATTCCCGCTCCAGATCGCCCAGCCGACCTGCACGTCGCAGGCGGACGCCACCGGGATGGCCGTCCAGGCGCTGCTCGCCGCCGGCCGCACCGCCGACGCCGCGAAGGGCCTGGGCTGGCTGACCGGGCGGCAGCTCGCCGACGGCGGCTTCCCCGACGACTCGCGGCCCGACCAGGGCGGCCGGGCCAACGCCAACAGCACCGGCCTGGCCGCGCAGGCGCTGCGCGTCGGCGGGCGGGACGCCGCCGCCGACCGCGCCGCCGACTACCTGACCGGTCTCCAGGTCGGGTGCGGCCACGCCGCCGCCGGGGCGATCGCCCAGGACGCCGGGGGCTTCGACGCCGCCACCGCCACCCGCGCCACCGCCCAGGCCGTGCTCGGCATCGTCGGCACCGGGCTCGCCGAGATCTCCTCGGCCGGCGACAAGCCCGCCGCGCCGGTCCTGGACTGCCCCACCGCGACCACGACCACGACGGTGACCACCACTGAGCCGACCACCACTGAGCCGACCACCACGACGGCCACGCCGCCGACCACGACCGCGCCGCCCGCCGAGGACACCGCGACGACCACGCCGACCCCGGTCGCCGGGTTCGTCGTGACGGGCTCGGGCACCCTGGCCCGCACCGGCGTGGAGGTCGCGCCGGCGCTGTGGATCGGCGCGCTGCTCGTCCTCGCCGGAGCGCTCACGCTGGTGGTGGCGCGCCGGCGGTTCGCGGCGGTGCGCCGGTGACCGGCCGCACCCGGCCCACGTCGTGAAGGCCGCCGCACTGCTCGCCGCCGCCGGTCTCGCGCTGGTCGGCGCGGCCGTGCCCGCGTCCCCCGCCCGAGCGGCCGACTGCCCGGGGGTGACCGTGGTCGTGGACTTCGGCGCGCTCGGCGGCGGGGTGCGCACCGGCTGCGCCGCCGGCGACCCGGCCAGCGGGCTCGCGGCGCTCGGCGCGGCCGGGTTCGGCTACCGGTCGGCGAGCCGGTCCGCCGGGTTCGTCTGCCGGATCGACGACCTGCCGGCGTCCGACCCGTGCGTGAACGCCGCTCCCACCAACGCCTACTGGTCGTACTGGCACGCCCAGCCGGGCGGGTCCTGGGTGTACAGCGCCGCCGGTGCCGGCGGTCGCGACCCCGCGCCCGGCAGCGTCGAGGGCTGGGCGTTCGGCGCGGGCGGGCGACCCGGCACCGCGCCGCCCGCACCGGTCCGACCCGAACCGCCCGCGCCACCGCCGGACCCGCGCCCGGCCCAGCCCGGCACGCCCGTCCCCCCGGGTCGACCCGCGCCGACCGGGCAACCCGGGCAGCCCGCCGCGACCACGACCGGCGGACCCGTCACGACCGACGCGGCCACGCCGACCAGCACCGCCGGCAGCACGACGGCGTCCGCGCCCACGTCCTCGTCCGCGCCCTCCGCACCGGTGTCCCCGTCCGCAGACGCGCCCACGACGGCCGCCACCACGCCGGTCGCCGAGCGGACCCCGACCTCGGGCGGCACCGCCGGGCTCGTCATCGGCGTCGCGGTGATCGCCGTGCTCGCCGCCCTCGGCCTGTGGACGGCCCGCCGCCGCGCTGCCGGGTGAAGGTCGCCGGGGGAAGGTCACCGGGTGAGGGCGGGCGCGCGGTGACGGCGGGACGGGCACCCCACCCCGGCGCGTGGTGGCTGTGGGCGCTGGCGCTCGCGGTCGTCGCGGGCCGCACCACCAACCCGGTCCTGCTGGGCCTGGTGATCACCGTGGCCGGGCTGGTCGCGGTCACCTGCCGCGACGACACCCCGTGGGCGAACTCCTACGGCGTGTTCCTCAAGTTCGGGCTCGTCGTGATCGGCATCCGGGTGCTGTTCCACGTGCTGCTCGGCGGGGTCGGCGGGCCGACCACCCTGATCACGCTGCCCGAGGTGCCGTTGCCCGGCTGGGCGCGCGGCATCCGGCTCGGCGGCCCGGTCACCGCCGAGGGCCTGGTGTTCGCGCTGTGCCAGGGCCTCCAGCTCGCGACCCTGCTGTGCTGCGTCGGCGCGGCGAACGCCCTGGCCAACGCCAAGCGGCTGCTCCGGTCCCTGCCCGCCGCGCTCTACGAGGTCAGCGTCGCCGTCGTGGTCGCCATGACCGTCGCGCCGCAGCTCGTCGCGTCCGCCCGCGCCGTGCGGCGGGCCCGCGCCCTGCGCGGCGACGTCCCGCGCGGCGTGCGCGCGGTCAAGGTGCTCATGGCCCCGGTCCTGGAGGACGCCTTCGAGCGGTCGCTGGTGCTCGCCGCCGCCATGGACTCGCGCGGCTACGGCCGCCACGCCGGCCTGCCCGCGCCCGCCCGGTTCCTCACCGGCGCGCTCGTCCTCGGCGGGCTCGTCGGGCTGTGCGTCGGCGCGTACGGACTGCTCGACAGCACGGCACCGCCCCTGGTCGGCACGCCGGTGCTGGTCCTCGGCGCGGCCCTCGCGGTCGCCGGGCTGCGGACGGGGTCCCGGCGGGTCCGGCGCAGCCGCTACCGGCCCGACACGTGGGGGCCCCGCGAACTGCTGATCACCGCCTCCGGCGTGGTCGCCACCCTGGCCACCCTGCTCGCCCCGGCCGACCTCGGCGGCACCGCGCTGATCCCGAGCACCGTCCCGCTGGAAGTGCCGACCCTCCCCGCGCTGCCCGCGCTCGGCCTGCTGTGCGCGCTCGCACCCCTGCTGGTCGTCCGACGGAAGAAGCCATGATCCGGTTCGAGAACGTCACCGTCACCTACCCGGACGCGCCCGCACCGGCGCTGGCGGGCGTGGACCTGCACGTGCCCGAGGGCGAGCTGTGCCTGGTGGTCGGCCGCACCGGGGCCGGCAAGTCCACCCTGCTGCGCGCCGTCAACGGCCTGGTCCCGCACTTCACCGGCGGCACCCTCACCGGCCGGGTCCTGGTGGCCGGCCGGGACACCCGGACGAACCCGCCACGTGAGCTCGCCGACGTGGTCGGCCTGGTCTCCCAGGACCCGCAGGCCGGGTTCGTCACCGACTCGGTGGAGGAGGAGCTCGCCTACTCCATGGAGTCCCTCGGCCTGCCCAACCCCGTGATGCGCAAGCGCGTCGAGGAGACCCTGGACCTGCTCGGGCTCGCCGACCTGCGCGACCGCCCCCTGGCCACGCTGTCCGGCGGCCAGCAGCAGCGCGTCGCCGTCGGCGCGGCCCTCACCGCGCACCCGCGCGTGCTGGTGCTCGACGAACCGACCTCGGCGCTCGACCCGGGCGCGGCCGAGGACGTCCTCGCCGCCCTGCACCGCCTCGTCCACGACCTCGGCATGACCGTCCTGATCGCCGAGCACCGCCTGGAGCGCGTCGCCCAGTACGCCGACCGCGTCGTGTGGCTGCCCGACGACGGGCCGCCCGTCGCCGGCGACCCCGGCGCGGTCCTCGCCGACGCCCCCGTCGCCCCGCCCGTCGTCCGGCTCGCGCGGCTCGCCGGCTGGCAGCCCGTCCCGGTGTCCATCCGCGACGCCCGCCGCCGCGCCGCGCCGCTGCGCGACCGGCTCGGCGAACCCACCCCCACGCCCGCCCCCGACCTCGGCCCCGACCTCCTGCACGCCCGCGACCTGCGGGTCCGCTACGGCGGCGTCGACGCGCTGCGCGGCGTCTCCCTGCACGTCCACGCCGGCGAACGCGTCGCGGTGATGGGCCGCAACGGCAGCGGCAAGTCCAGCCTCCTGTGGGCGCTCCAGGGCACCGGCACGCGGTCCGGCGGCACCGTCACCGTCGACGGCAGCGACCCCGCCGGCCGCAAGCCCGCGGCGCGGCGGCGGGCCGTCGGACTCGTCCCGCAACAACCCGCCGACCTGCTCTACCTGCACACCGTCACCGCCGAGTGCGAGCAGGCCGACCGCGAGGCCGAGCGCCCCGCCGGCACCTGCCGCGCCCTGCTCGACCACCTGGCACCCGGTGTGCCCGGCACCCGCCACCCCCGCGACCTGTCCGAGGGCCAGCGGCTCGCACTCGTCCTGGCGGTCGCCCTCACCCCGGAACCCCGCGTGGTCCTGCTCGACGAGCCGACCCGGGGACTGGACTACCCCGCCAAGACCCGCCTCGCCCAGGCGTTGCGCGACCTCGCCGACGACGGCCACGCCATCGTGCTCGCCACCCACGACGTCGAGTTCGTCGCCGAGTACGCCACCCGCGTCGTCGTCCTCGCGGCCGGCGAGACCGTCGCCGACGGCCCCACCCTCGACGTCGTCACCGCCTCCCCCACGTTCTCCCCGCAGGTCGCGAAGGTGCTGGGCCCGTGGCTCACGGTCGCCGACGTCGCCGCCGCCCTGGCCGGCCGATGACCCCGCCGACCCCCGGGCGGACCACTGGGCGGACCACCGCGCCGATCCGGCTGCGCCCCCGCGCCACCGCCGCCCTGATCGCGTCGGGCGTCCTCGGGGTGGCCGCGTTCGGCTGGCCCCTGCTGGTCGACCCGGACGCCGGCATCGCCCACGGCACCGACGCGCCGTGGACGTTCGCACTGCTGCTGCCCCTCGTGCTGGCCGTGGTGCTGGCCGAGATCAGCGAGGACGGCCTGACCGCCAAGGCCATCGCCGTGCTGGGCGTGCTGTCCGCCCTCGGCGCGGCCATCCGGCCGCTCGGCGCGGGCACCGCCGGCATCGAGACCGTGTTCTTCCTGCTGGTCCTCGGCGGCCGGGTGTTCGGGCCGGGATTCGGCTTCGTGCTGGGCAACACCATGCTGTTCGCGTCCGCGCTGCTCACCGGCGGCATCGGGCCGTGGCTGCCCTACCAGATGCTGGCCGCCGCCTGGGTCGCCCTGGGCGCGGGCCTGCTCCCCCGGCTGACCGGGCGCGCCGAACTCGCCCTGCTGGCCGGCTACGCCGCCGTCGCGTCGCTGGTCTACGGGCTGCTGCTCAACCTGTCGTTCTGGCCGTTCGCGCTGTCCGCCGGCAGCACCGGCCTGTCGTTCCAGCCCGGCGGTCCGATCGCGGACAACCTCGTCCGGCTCGTCGCGTTCAGCCTCGCCACCTCGTTGGGCTGGGACATCGGCCGCGCCATCACCACCACGGTCCTGGTGGTGGTCACCGGCCCCGTCCTGCTCCGCACCCTGCGCCGGGCGGCCCGCAAGGCCGCGTTCGACACCGCCTGAACCGCGTCCCGGGGGCCGGGCCGGTCAACCGACGACGAACGGCAGCTTCGCGGCGAGCTCACCCAGCGCGGCGGTCTCCGCGCCGGTCGGCGGACGGCGTCCGGTGCCGACCAGCAGCGCCTCCCGATCCGAGAACGAGCCCGGGAACACGACCCCGGCGACCTCCTCCAACGACCCGCGCGCCGCCGCGAGCGCCTCCACCGGCGGTCCGGCGGGCGAGGGCAGGTGCGCCACCAGGTCGAGGTGGTGCACCGTCCATTCGAGCACGTACGCCGACAGGTAGTCCCCCACCGTGAGCACCACGTCCCGGGTGCCGACGCGAACCGCCGGATCGGCGAGCACGGCCGCGCGTCCCGCCGCCGCGCCGACGTCGGCCAGGTGGGACTTCAGCAGCCCCGGATCGCCGTAGGCCGCCGCCAGCCGGGGGATCAACGCGTCCAGCGGGTCCTCGCCGGTCGGCGGGTCCACCAGGTTCCAGTAGGTGACCGCGTCCACCGTCGGCTCGGCGTCGACGGGCGTGACCAACGTGATCAGCACGTCCTGGGCGTCGACCACCAGGTGGCACACCAGGTCCCGGACGAGCCGGCCGGCGCAGCCGGAGGGGCGGTCGAAGTCCTCGTCCGGGGTGGCCGCCACCGCCGCGAGCAACGCCGTCCACGAGCGCGAGAAGAGGTCCACCCCGGCACGGTATTGCCGGGGTGGCCGGCGGACAACCGCAGGCACGACGGCCCCGGTTGGGCAGCACCGGTTCGAGCAGCACCGGTTCGAGCAGCACCGGTTGGGGCGGCACCGGTCAGGGCGGGGGCAGGTACGAGGCCACTTCCGCCAGCGCGTCCAACGTCTCCGCGTCCACCGAGCCCCCGATCCGCTCGGCCTCCGCGATCACGACCGTGTTCCCGTCCCGGTCCGACCCGTAGTTCAGGCCGCTGAACGACACGTCGGCCAACCCCAGCAGCGCGCCGCCCAACGGCGTCACGTCACCACTGCCGTGCCGGTCGATCAACGACTTGAAGTCCGCCGCGTCCCCGCGCGCCGCGAACCCCACCCACACCACCGACACCACCGCCGAGTTCCCGGCACCGTCCCCCACCGCGAACAACACCCGGTCCAGCGACGCGCACCGCGTTCCCTGGAAGAACTCCCGCACCCGCCCGAACGACGACACCACGCACTCGGCCTGCTGCTCGGCCGTCTGCCGCAGTCCCCGCATCCCCATCCGCTGCCACGCGCCCTCGGTGTCCCCCTTGCGCGCCGCCTGCTGCCCCTCCGCCTTCCGCGCCGACACGCCGCGCGCGCCCGCGCCACCCGCTCCCCCGGCACCACCACCGGTCACGCCCACCCCACCGGCACCGACCGCGCCCAACGCGACCAGGCCGGCCACCACCACCGCGCCCCCTCCACCTCGACCTTTGTCACTGCCGCCACCCGCGCCACCGATCCGCCGCCCGTCCGAACCCGGCATCGCACCCCCTCCTCCGAGAGCACAGGTCTAGCAACCGGAGCAGCCGCCGTCACCGCAAACAGCGGAATCGGCGAAATCGATCGGACGTCGCCGCGCGGCACCGCCCCACCCGACCACCCTGCCGACGAGCGGTCATTCCGGTGGTCGCGAACCGTTCACGCGGGTGTCGGCGAGGTGCGCCGGGGCTGCCGACGCCGGGCCAGCACCAGCAACCCCAGCCCCAGCGCCGACAGCACGAACCCGATCACGTACGCACTCCGGTACCCCAGCACCTGCGAGAGCGCCAGCAGCGGGCCCGCCATCATCGCGCTGGCCTTCGCCGTGTTCGTGAACATCGTCGTGGCGTACCCCGGCCGATCCGGCACCAGGTCCTGGAAGTACGAGATGCCCACGCCCATTACCGCCGAGATCACGATCGCGTGCAACGCCTGCGCCGCCGCCACCTGCCACGTCGCCGTCGTCAGCACCATCACCCCGTAGTAGGCCAGCGCCACCACACCGCCGGCCAACACCAACCGCCGGTAGTCGACGCGCATCGCCAACGCCCCGAACCCCAGCATCAACGGGATCTCCAACGCCGCGCACAACCCCAGCACCAGCCCCGCGTCCGCCGTCGTCCCGTGCAGCACGTCCGTCAGGTACAACGGCATCGCGTACACCCCCACCGACGTCGCGCCCTGCAACAACACGAACGCCGCCGCCGCGAAGAGGACCTCCCGGCGCACCCCCGGACCGGACGACGCCGGGGCCACCGGCGCGCCGCCGCCCAGCTCCGGCAACGTCAACCCGGTCACCAGCGCCGCCGCCAGGTACACCCCCGCCGCCGCCGCGAACAGCCCGGAGAACCCCCGGGCGTCGATCAGCAGCGCCGCCACCGGCGGACCCGCGACCCACGACACCGAGACCATCGTCCGGACCGCGCTGATCGCCAGCGGCGCGCGCACCGACCCCGACCGCTCCAACGACTGCCGCGCGTAGGCGAACGTCTGCGGCATCAGGCACGACGCCACCGCCGACAACGACAGCGCCACCACCAGCAGCAGCCAGTAGTTCCGCACCACCGCGAACAGCCCGAACGACGCCGCGCCGGCCAGCGACGCCCAGACGATCAGGTCGCGCCGCACCGCCCGCGCGTCCGACCACCTGCCGATCACGGTGCTCACCGCCAACGCCGCCAACGACGTCGTGAGCAGGAACGCGCCCACCGCGAACGGAGCCGCGCCCAGCTCCTTGATCAGGAACAGCGACAGGAACGGCCCGGCCAACGCGTACCCGACGCCGGTCAGCAGGCTGACCGACAGCAGGGGCAGGAACGACCGGGAGCCGGGCGGGACGGCGGTTTCGGACACAGCGACCACCCCGCCATCCTGCGCACCCGGGCGCACCGGGACGAAATCGATTCCCGGGGACTGGACGGTGAGAGCGATCACAAGGCCCGACCCGGCGGCCGTTTGGCCGCTCGCCCGGTCGGGTACCGCACCCCCGTGAACCCCCGACCCACCGATCCGGAGAGCGAAGTCGACCCAGCGGAGGTCGAGTCCAAGCTCCGCCTGGCCGTGGCCCGCCTGCGCGAGCGGCTCACCGCCGCGCGCAACCTCGTCCACTTCGAGGCGCTGCGCAGAGCTCCCGGCACGCGCCTGGCGCACCCGCCCGCCGGTCACGACAACCACAACGGCGGTCGCACCGCCGGCCGGGGCCATACCCGGTACGGCCGACCCACCGAAGCCTGACCGCCGAACCCGCTCTATTTATTCCACACTGAAATCATTAAGGGAATAAAATCAGCTACACCGCGCGGGCCACCAGCACCGCCATGTCCAGCGGCAGGGGCCGGCTCTCCACGAGCTCGAACCCGCCGGCGCACAGCAGGTCCCGGTACTCCCCCAGCGTCCGCTCGCGCCCGTGCACGTTGTTCACCATCATGTGCACGTCCCACGCCAGCGGTAACACTTCCAGGCGCGATTCCGGGATCGGCCGCTCCACCACCACCAGCGTCGAACCCGGTGCGGCGGCCGACCGGATGTTGGCCAGGATTGCCGCGCACCTCTCGTCGTCCCAGTCGTGCAGGATTCGCGACAGCAGGTAGACCGCCCCGCCCGCCGGCACCGGGTCGACGAAGAAGTCCCCCGCCACCAACCCGACCCGCTCGCCGCAGCCGTGGCCCGCGAGGACCGCCCGCGCCGAGTCCATCACGTGCGGCCGGTCGAACAGCACGCCGCGCAGCCCCGGGCGCTCCTGGAGCACGAACCCCAGCAGGTGGCCGTCCCCGCCCGCCACGTCCACCACCACGCCCTCGGCGGGCAGGTCCAGCACCCCCGGCACGATCCGGAGGAAGCTCGTGGCGGCGGCCATCGCGCTCTCGAACAGCCGCGCGTCCGCCGGGTTCGCCGCGAAGTGGTCGAACGGGTCCGCGCCGAAGACGTGCGTGAACGCCGACCCGCCGGTCCGCACGGTGTGCTCCAGGGCGCTGAACGAGCGGTAGAACATCCCGCCGTACAGCCGCGCCAGGTCGCGCTGCGACCCGTCCACGTCCCCGCGCAGCACCTCGCCCAGCGGGGTCAGCGACCAGGAGTCGCCGCGCACGCCGAACACACCCAGCGAAGCCAGGAACCGCAGCAGCCGCCGCAGGTTGTCCGGCACCGTCCCGGTCCCCGCCGCGAGTTCGGCGGTCGTGCGCGGCCCGTCGGCCAGCAGGTCCGCCACACCCAGCTCGGCGGCCACCGCCAGCGACCGGGTCCGCCACGCGCCGCTCATCAGGTGCAGCATGTCCCGCTCGGCCTGGTCGGGCCGGCCGAGGTGGCGCACCAGCAGGGGGTCCCGCCGTCCCGGCGCGATCAGCTCCATCCGGCGCTCGCCGCGGAAGTGCAGCACGGTCACGTCCTCGTGCTTGTCGTACCCGCCGCCGTCCGCGACCAGACCCGCGTCGAGCAACGTCCCGCACACGCCGCGCAGCACCACGTCGTCGTCGCCGATCGCCCGGAACGCCAGGTGCGCCCCGCCCTCCCGGCCCGACAGCTCCTCGACGTCGCCGCACAGCACGGAGAGCTCCAGTTCGCGCGTCCCGCCTCCGACCTCGCCGCGCACGACGCGCACGTCCAGGTCGTCGCGGCCCAGCTCCCGCGCCAACCGGCCGCGCACCACGGCGTTCGGCGACGACTCGCGCGGCACCACGCCCAGCGCCACCAGGTCCGCCACCACGGCGTCGGCCGACGGCGCGGCCACGAGTAACGCGCCGTGCGCGAACTCCAGGTGCCGGGCCAGGTCCGTGCCCGGCAGCACGGCGTCCAGCGCCTCGGCGGTCGGCGTGTCGCGGACGAACTCCACGGTCTCCGCGATCCGCCGGACGTCCCGCTCCGCCAACCTGAAACGCACCGCACTGTCCAATGTGGACATAGTCGTCCCTCCCCAGCGATGGCCGGGTCCCCGCCCGTGGTGGGGACCCGTGGTCGAACCCCGGTCCGGGGTCAGCGCGCGACGGCGTCGGAGGCCGTCGTCGGCCGGTTCCCGCGCTCCACGTCGCACCAGCGCAGCAGGCCCGCGATGCGCGGTTGCCCGTCGTGCCGCCACCGCATCCCGGCGCGGCCCATGGTGCCCGGTTCGGCCAGCCGGCTCGCGCCGAGCCGGGCCAGTTCCCCCGCCGCACGCCGGAACTCCGCGCCCGCCACGCCCCAACCGACGTTCTGGAGGTGCCGCGCGTACGGGCGCATCGCGTCCACCGCGGCGGTCACGTCGGGCACCGCGACGATCCGCGCGACGCGGTTGCCCGCGCCGCTGAGCGGGAGCAGCGCGTCGTCGAGCACGACCGTCCACTCCAGACCGTCCGAGGCCCACACCCCACCGGTGGGCGAGCTGGCCGCCCGCCACTCGGCGACGAGCCTGCGGTGTTGCAGCACGGTCGCGTCGTGGTCGCCGACCGCGCCGGGCGGGCAGTCCCCGGCGGCGGCGCGCATCGCGTGCGCGACGTGCTCCGCGACAACGCGGGCGTGCTCGGCGACGACCAGGTAGACCTGCGGGGACAGGCAGGCGTGCTGGTCGAAGTCGCTGCAATCCGCCGCGATCCGGCGGGCCACCTCGACGGGACCGTGCAACCGGAAGTACTCGTCGTCGATCACGCCGAAGGACAGCTTGTGGCCGTGCTCCTCGTAGACCTGGTGCGGTGCGACCCTGCTCCGGATCGCCGCGCACGCCTGGTCGCTGCCGTAGGCGACCACGGCGTCGGCCTGCTCCAGCGCGGCGGACAGCGCGGTGTCGTCGTCCCGGTCCCAGTAGGTCGCCACCACCGCGTCGGCGAGCAGCGGCTCCACCTCGTGCAGGGTGCGCAGGAACGCGGCCGTGAAGTTCGGTTCCCGGGCCGGGACCTTCGCGATCACCGCGGCCTTCACCAGCAGCGCCCGCACCAGGGACCGGGCGGGCAGGCCGGGGACGTTGCCGGAGAACACCGCCAGCACCACGCGGGGACCGATCGCGGTGGTGCCGCCGCAGAAGCCGTCGAGCACCTCGGGGTCGCCCAGCTCCCGCCGCAGGGCGGCGAACAGCGACGGCGCGCGCAGCGCGCCCAGCTCGGCGTCCAGCGCGCGGTCCACGGTCTCGGCGGACATGCCGGTCACCGCCGCCACGGCCACCGCCGCCGCGCGGCGCTCCGGGAAGTCGCGGTCGGCCCAGCGCCGCGCGGCCACGTCGACGGCGGCGACGATCCGGCGCACCGGCAGCTCGCGCAGCCGTTCGTGGGCCCGGCGCAGGTCGTCGCCGGTCGCCGCCCAGTCGACCGGGCGCAGGCCGGACCACGCGTGCGGCCCGGAGGTCAGGGTGAACGGCTCGGTCGCGCCGGTGACGTGCGCGGGAATCCAGGACACGCTCATCGGTCAGCGGCCTCCGGTCATCTCGTCCAGGGACAGCGAGCAGCCCCGGCTGGTGCTGCCCGAGATCCGCCCGGCGATCGCCACGCCGTCCGCCGTGGCGATGCCGACGTCGCCGGTGAGCAGCACGTGCGGGCGGTCGAGCAGGGACAGGTCGGTGATCTCCAGCAGGCCGGGCCCCGCCGCGAGGAACTCCCGGGTGCGCGGGTCGCGCACCCGGGGCCCGCCGCACAGCCGCCACGGCTTGGGGCGCTCGCCGAGCGGTCCCACCGGGACGTCCGCCGCGTCGTAGTGCTGGTTGGCCAGCTCGGTCATGCCGAAGATGTTGCCGAAGCGCTCGATGCCGAACACCCGGCGGACGGCGGTGCGCAGGTCGTCCACGCGCATCACGCGGGACCTGCCCTTGAACCCGCCGCCGTCGTACATGCGCGACCCGGGCGGCAGCTCCCAGCGCCTGCCCTCCGCCGCCAGCCGGTCGCAGATGTTGACGAAGGCGAAGCTCGCGCCGATCAGCACCACGGGCAGCCCCTCGACCACCGCCGCGTCGAGGGTCCGGGCCAGCAGCGGGTAGTCCACACCGGATTCGCCGATCACCGACGTGCTGAGCGCCGGGTCGCCGCACTCCTCCTGGATGCGGGCCATGTCGAACGCGATGGCCATGTCCGGCGCGGCCCGCTCGGTCGGCGCGAACCGGACGACCACCGGTCTGACCTCGTCGGGGATCAGGTCCCGGCGGGCGTGGGCCGTCACCGCCAACCCCTTGAGCACCAGGCCGAGCCGCGAGTAGCGGACCGCGCCGCGCACGGACCCGGTCGTCCCGCTGGTGCGGAACACCCGGACGGCGGGCTCGTCGGGGAACAGGTGCGGTCCCCCGTCCTTGTAGGCGGTGTCCGGCACGCCCACCCCGGTCCCGACCTGCTTCCAGTACCGCGCCACGTCCGGCGCGTTCGCCACGGCCAGTTCGGTGAGCTGCTCGTGGATCGCGGCCGGGTCGCCGGCCTGGTCGGTGATCAGGGCCGCCATCCGCTCGAAGAGCCGGGCCACGTGCGGGTCGTCGTGCGCGACGGTCATCGACTGCCTCCAGGGGTGGTCGAGAACGTCCCCGACGGAGGGAGAAGTCGGGGAGATGTGGTGCACATCCCCAGTGGTGCGCGGTAACGCACCACTGGTGTCCGTCCCGGCCGGGCAGCGACGTCGGCACGCTAGCAACGGGTGGTCTCGACCACCAAGGAACTTCCCCTGAACGCACTACCCCGGAAATTGCGGTCACGAAGGGTAGCGAAGGCGTCTCACATCGTCACGCAGAGCAAGGCACTGCGCCGGGTGCCCGCCCGGCGCTACGACAGTCGCCGGGGACCCCGGCGGCGGGTCCCCGGCCGTCCCAGGTCAGGCCGGGACGCTCGTGATGACGGCGAACTTGGCGCTGTGCTGGTCGGCCAGCCACGCGAGGCGGCCCACGCCCTCGAAGTCGACCGGCGGCAGCACGACCGTGCCGCCGAGCTCCTCGGTCTTCGCCGCCGCCGCGTCGACGTCGGTGACCTCGAAGTACGGCAGCCAGTGCGGCGGGTGCCCCTCCGGCACCTCGGCGACGCCGGCGATCTCGCTGTTCGCGCCGCCGTCCGCCGGGGTGAACAGGGTGTACTGGCCACCCGCGACCGGGGTGTCGGTGGCGGTCCAGCCGAAGACGTCGCGGTAGAACGCCCGCGCCGCCTCGATGTCCGGGCTCTGCAACTCCAGCCAGCTCACCGAGCCGGGCTCGGTGACCAGGTCCAGGCCGTCGACGTCACCGGGCTGCCAGATCGCGAACCCGGCGTCGCCGGGGTCGCTGAGCTGCGCGGTCCGGCCGTTGGTGAACACGTCGAACGGGTCCACCCGCACCTTGCCGCCCGCCTCGACCACGGCTTTCGCGGTGGCGTCGGCGTCACGGGTGTGGAAGTACACGGTCCACGCCGCGTTCGCGTCGCCGTCGGTCAGCGGGCCGATCGCGGCGACGGTCCTGCCGCCCTGCCGGAAGAAGCCGTAGCCGCCGGCGTCCGGGCCCAGGGACTGGAATTCCCAGCCGAAAACCCCGGTGTAGAACGACACCGTCCGGTCGACGTCGGGGCTGCCGAGGTCGATCCAGTTGGGCACGCCGGGGGTGTAGTTGGTGGTAAGCAAGATTCACCTTCTCTGCGAGAGGTTCCAGGCCGGCCCCACGGTAGTGCCGCGCGGCCCGGAGGACACCCGGCAACCGGCCGATGTGGACGCCGATGCGACCGCGCCCCGCTCGGCCGACCACCGGCCCCCGTCGTGCCGCGCTCCGCGAGCCGAATTCGGCGCGACTCCGGAGCGCTGACGGCCGGGCGGTGCCGAATCCGGCCGACCACCGGTCGTCGCGTCCACTGTGGACACCGCGTGACCCGGCGGAAAGCGGCGCGCCGGCGTGCGGGCAGCGCCGCGCCCTCCCGTGGCACGGGTCTGCCCGATCGGACGCGACCACGCGCCGGCAGCCGGACACCGGTGGGCGGACCGCCCCCACCTCGTCTGCGGGTTCGCCGTCCGGTCCGATGAACAGCGCACCCGCGTGGCCGACTTCGCCGGGGCTCCGCGCACTACTCCGTCGGGGTGGTCTCCGGTGATCACGTCGAACATGAGCAACAACCATGATAACCACATGCTGAACCCATGAATAATTCATAAGCGGCTTTCTCGCCGAGGTCCGCCGCCGGCACTCCCGACTGCCCGGTTCACGGACAGTGACAGGTGGGCCGAATCCACTCGGCATTCGCCGGACCCGGCAAGTGACCGCAGCGCTGGGCGAATGACCCCGTGCAGGGCAGACCGTGTGGGAGCGCTACCAATGCGGACCGTGGCAATCGCCCCGACCGCCCTTATCAGACCCCGGTGGTGAATAGCGGGGTGTTTCGTCCGCATTATTGCGGCCCCCGGCGAACGTCCGACCATTCCAACCGTAACGATGTCACCGGTCGGGCTAACGAAGCGCCATAGACCGCGATATCCGCGCTGTGGGGACCGATTCCACGCCGGCAGTACGAGTAGGCCCCCATGCCCCCCGGATGCAACCACCAGCCACCTGGAGTGCCGGAATGAACAGCCGAGTGGTCGAACTCGAAACCGTCCTGGCCCGGTCCGCACCGGATCGCCGGGAGGCGCGCCACCTGGCGGTCGAGCTCGCGGACACTCTCGACGCCATCACCGCCCGCCGCCACGTCGACCGGCTGCTGCGCTGCGTGGCCGCACTGGCCCGGATCGGCTCCGCCGACGCCGGCGAGGAACTGCTCGACGCGATGCTCGACCTGGTCGACCCGGGCAGCGACGAGGCCGCCAAGGTGCGCGACCAGCGGGCGCTGGTCGCCGTCGCGCGCGGCCGGTCCGACCTGGTCGGGCAGCACATCACCGGGCCGTGGACCGGCGGTGCCGCCCCCATGACCGGCGGCACGGCCGGCCGGCACGTCCGCCCCGAGGCCGGCAAGTGGTCCGGCGAGCCCGTCGCCGCGCCGCTGGCCGCCGCGATCGGCGTCGGCGTCGCGCGCGCCCACGCGGAGCGGCGGCCCACGGCGGTGGGCGAGCACGTCGCCGCCTCGCCGGACCTGCTCGCCGACCTCGGCGACGACCCGGACACCCTCGAAGACGACCTCCGCCGCACCACCGCCACCCTCGGCGCGGACCACCCGCAGACCCTGACCGTGCTGATCAACCTCCGCTCCGCGCGCTTCCAGATCGCCCGCGACCAGGGCGGGGCCGACCGCGTCGGCGAGACGCTGGCCGACCTGCGCGAGGCCACCGACCGGACGGTCTCCGCGCTCGGCCCGCACCACCCCCAATCCCTCGTCGCCCGCGCCAACCTGGCGTCCGCCGAGTTCGAGCTGGCCCGCGTGCGGCGGTCGGCGGCGCAAGCGCAGCTCGTGCTGCCCAGCCTGCGCGGCGCGGCCGACCTCGCGGTCGCCAAGCTCGGCCCGGACCACCCCAACGCCCTGGTCGCCCAGTCGAACCTGGCCGCCGCCGAGCTGGAGGTCGCCCGGGTCGAGGGCGCGCCGGCCCAGGCCCGGCGCGCCCTCGACACCGTGCGCACCGCCGCCGGCCGCGCCTTCGCGATCCACGGCAACTCCCACCCGGCGGCCCGGCTGCTGGCCCGCCAGTTGCGGGCGTGCGAGGCGCAGGCCGGCGAGTTCGGCGCGCGGCGCGCGCTGGAGGACGTGCACGTGCCGGTCGAGGAGGCCGCGCGGCTGCTCGCCCGGTCCAAGCCCGCGATCCCGCTGACCCGGGGTGCGGTGCCCCGCCAGCACCCGAACCGATTGGTCACGCCCGGCCCGCAGCTCGCCACCGACCCGCAGTGGCCCGACCACAGCCTGCTCGGCCGGCTGCGCGACCACACCCGCCAGGAGCTGCTCACCGTCGGCACGGTGGTGCGCTACGCCGCCGACCGGGAGCTGATCGAGCAGGACGCGCGCGACACGCACGCGTTCCTGCTGCTCGACGGGGTGGTGAAGGTCCAGGTCACCGACGAGGCCGGGGACACCGCCGTGCTGGCCATCCGGGTCGCGGGCGACCTGGTCGGCGAGATGGCGGCGCTGGACCACAAGCCGCGCTCGGCGACCGTCGTGACCTGCGGCGACGTCGTGGCGAAGCTGATCACCAGCGCCGAGCTGACGGCGTTCCTGCACCGCCGCAACGACATGTTCGTCGAGCTGATCAGCGTGATCGACGACCAGCTCCGGTGGGCCAACAAGCGCCGCCGGGACTTCCTGTCGCACACCGCCGCCGAGCGCGTCGCGCGGGTGCTCACCGAACTGGTCGGCTCCTACGGGCGGGAGGAGCGCGGCGGGTGGACCCTGGGCATCCCGCTGACCAAGGTCGAACTGGCCTCGATGGCCGGGATGAAGCCGCGCACCGCCGAGAAGGCGTTCAGCGACCTGCGCAAGGCCGGCGTGGTGGTCAGCCACTACCGGCGGGACGTGCTGGTGCCGGACCTCGACCAACTGCGGAGGTTCGCCCGGCTCACGTGACCTGATCCCCACCGGCTCCCGGAGGTGCGCCCCGGTTCCTGATCACTCCTCGGCGCGCACCAGGTCCGGCACCGGGGCGAAGGTGAGGCACAGGTGCAGCGGGTGCACGCCCCAGGTGTCCATCGCGTACATCGCGAGCAGGCCGCCGGTCCCGACCGACTCGGGCGTGGCCGGGCCGCTCACCGCCGACCGGCCCTCCCACATCGGCAGGTCGGCGGGCGGCGCGGGGGCGGTCCGCGCGACCGAGAGCCGCTGCCCCTCGTACTCCCGCTCGACCAGCAGCACGTAGGGCTCCTGGAGGTCGCCCTCGTGCTGACCGGGCTCGACCGCGAGGCACTCGCCGCGCCCGGCCGCCGCCGCGCTGATCCGGCCGACCCACTGGAAGGCGTCGACCAGGGTGGTCTGGGTCATCCCGTCGCTGGCCTCCTGGCCGCCGACCCGGCTCAGCTCGGCCACCCCGGCGGCGATGCCGCCGTCGTCGGCGCGGTAGCGGTCGAGGAGCACGATGCTGGAGGAGTCCGGGTCGAGCGCCACCAGCTCGCGGAACCGGCTCTCGCCCCACGGGCTGCGCGCGAGCAGGCCGCGACCGAGGAGGTCCAGCACCTCGGCCGGGTCGTGCATCCGCCAGAAGGTGCACTCCGCGCCGACCCACAGCGGGAGGTAGCCGCCGATCGGCAGGCCCGGCACGACCGTGGTGAGCGTCGAGCCCACCGCCGGCCCCGGCCCGTCCGCCGACGTCGCCGGAGGGGCGGGCTGCTCGACGGGCGGCTGCGGCGCGGGTGGTGACGGGGCCGGCGGGTGCGGAACCGGCGGCGGTGGGACGGGTGCCTGCTGAACCGGCGGGTGCGGAACCGGCGGCGGGGTGGCCGGGACCGGGCCGGGGAACGGCGGCAGGGCCGCGAACCTCGGGTCGACGGTGGCGGTCCGGATCACGTGGTGCGCCCAGGCCCGGACCCGGGTCAGCGGGTGGTCGGGGAACTCCTGGTCGAACCGGGGGTCGTCGCCCGCGTGGAACGGCAGCCGCCCCTTGACCTCCGGCGCGTACGGGTGCGGCATCAGCCACCGGTCGAACCCGACCCGGGCCGCCAGCACGGCCTCCCGCACCCCGGTCGTGCCGCGCTCGACCGCCTGCGTCATCAGGACCGCGCTCGACCCGGCGCGCGGCACGGTGAACGAGGCGACGAACACCTGCCCGGCCGGCTGGTTCGGGATGGGCACCTTGAGCACCTGGAACAACGCGGGCACGCCGCCGAGCAGCAGGGTGTGCGCTTCGATCAGGCAGCCGGACTCGCCGTAGACCACCGCCAGGTCGTGCCTCAGTCTCGCCAGGTCCTCCAGCGGCGCGGGCAGGTCCGGGACGAGGTCGAAGTACTGGAGGCTCACCCGGTCGCCGGTCACGGGGTTCGCCCAGGTGGTCGGGTCCTGCGGGTGGAGGCCGGTCGTGTCGAATGCGATGGGCACACCCGGAACCCTATTGGTGGACTACCCCGCCGCGCGGGCGGTGGCCCTCATCCGCAGCCGGCGCGGGCGGATCACCGAGGACAGGCCGGGCTTGAGGTCCCGGGGGCGCGAGAGGTCCTCCAGCCGCCACCGCGCGGCGATCGTCGCGAGGGCCAGGGTGGACTCGACGAGGCCGAACCGGTCGCCGATGCACTTGCGCGCGCCGTGCGCGAACGGCACGAACGCGGTGCGCGGCGGCACGGGCCGGCGGGCCGCGTCCCACCGGTCCGGGTCGAACCGGTGCGGGTCCGGGTACAGGTCGGGCCGGTGGTGGACGAGCTGCGGGCAGAACGCCACGACGGTGCCGACGGGCACCGGGTGGCCGGCCAGCTCGGTGTCGGCCGAGACCCGCCGGGTCAGCAGCCAGACCGGCGCGTACAGCCGCAGGGTCTCGGTGATGATCCGCCCGGCGAGCTCCAGCGCGGGCAGGTCGTCGTACCGCGCGGCGCGCCCGCCCAGCACCCGGTCGACCTCGGCGTGCAGCCGGCGTTCGACCTCCGGGTGGCGGGCGACCAGGTGCAGCGCCCACGCCAGCGCGGACGCGGTGGTCTCGGTCCCGGCCAGGTGGAACGTCATCACCTCGTTCACGATCTCCTCGTCCGACAGCGTGCGGTCCGTGCCGGCGGACTCGGTGTCGGACGCGGCGAGCAGCGCCGAGAGCAGGTCCCCCCGGTCGACGCCACCGGCCCGGCGGGCCGTCACGAGCTGCCGCAGGAGGTGGTGCATCCGGACGTTGGCGCGCTCGAAGCGCCGGTTGATCGGCAGGGGCAGGCGCAGCACCGCGTCCGGCATGACGACCCGGAACATGAAGTCGGCGGCCACCACGTCCGCGTCCTGCCGGACCTGGCGCAACTCGTCGGGCGACAGGTCGTCGGAGAACATCGTGGCGGTCAGCACGCTCGTGGTGATCACCGTCATCTCCGCCGGGACGTCGAGCACCTGGCCCTCCCGCCAGCCGCCGACGTGGTGGTCGATCCGCTCGGACATGATCCGCCCGTACTCGGTGAGCCGGTCGACGTGGAACGCGGGCTGGAGCAGGCGGCGCAGCCGGCGGTGCGGGGCGTGCGGGCAGAAGGCGACGCTGTTGCCCACCACCTCGCGGGCGCGCTCGCTGAACGGGCCGCCCTTGTCGAACGTCCGGTCGTCCAGGAACACCCGGTTGGCCAGGCCGGGATCACCGACCATGATCGCCTTGACCGGGCCGAACGAGACGCTCACCAGGTCGCCCTGGCCGGCCAGGGACGACAGGAAGCCGAGCGGGCCGCGCAGCACGGCCAGCGAGTGCCCGAGGAACGGCACGGCTCCCCGGGCGACGGGGATCGGGGACGCGGCGGCGTGGTCCATGGGCCTCCTCCGGTTCCGGGCACCGTCGTGCCCGTCTCGGACGGACCAAGGTTGACACCGTTCGGCCCGCCGTTTCGACGTCCGTTCGGGTGTGCCGGCGGTCCTGTCACCCGAACGCCGGGCCGGTCGGCACCGGGCCGGCCCCACCAGGCGATCGGTCGACGGCCGGAAATTTCTCGCGCGGTCGGGAACAACAAAGTTGAGTCGGTCGTTGGCAACTACGAGCGGCGGGGACCACCGCCGCGCCCCATGACCGATTGGTGTGGAAGGAACCCGTGACGATGTTGATGCGCACCGACCCGTTCCGCGAGCTCGACCGGCTCACCCAGCAGTTCTTCGGCGTCGACGGGACCTCCGCCCGTCCCGCCGCGATGCCGATGGACGCCTACCGCGACGGTGAGGAGTTCGTGGTCCAGCTCGACCTGCCCGGCGTCCGCGCCGAGTCGATCGACCTCGACGTGGAGCGCAACGTGCTGACCGTGCGCGCCGAGCGCGCGAACTCGGGTGACCGCGAGTACCTGGTGTCCGAGCGCCCGCGCGGGCTGTTCAGCCGGCAGTTGTTCCTGGGCGAGGGGCTCGACGCGGAGAAGATCCGGGCGAACTACGAGCACGGCGTGCTGACCCTGCGAATCCCGGTCGCGGACCGGGCGAAGCCGCGCAAGATCGCGGTCACCGCGGAGTCCGAGGTCAAGCCGATCGACGCCTGACCCCCGCGCGACGGCAGCGGCCCCGGCGGACGAGTTCGTCCGCCGGGGCCGCCGGATCGCGTCCGCCGGGCCTGGCCCGAGCCGACCGGGTCAGCCGGCGGCCGGCCGGAACACCGCGTCGACCCAGAAGTTCACCGCACCCGCCGGGGTGTCCGGCATGCCCTGCGGGTCGAGCGTGACGTACGAGGTCGGCTCCTCGGCCGGCGTCGTCAACGGCGGCGAGTCCACCCGGTGGCCGGAGAAGTAGGTCCTGTTCCGGGCCGGGTGGGTGTCGGGCGTGTAGCTCGCCAGGTAGGAGCGACCGGCGGTCACCGGCACCGGGGTCTCGAACGTCAGGGTCTGCCAGCCGGTCGCGGTCTCGCCGGTGAAGGTGCCCGTCGCGAGGCGCGTGCCGTCCACCGACCACAGCGACCCGGTGTGCGTGCCCTCGTTCCACCCGGTCTTGTAGAACCGCACGCCCGTGACCGTGCCGTCCACCGTGGGCAGGAACCTGACCCCGACGTGGTGGTAGGACGTGAACGGCTCCCACTCCAGTTCCGGCACGGCCGCGTCGCTGAACAACGTGCACGGGCACGCCTGCGTCGCGGTGGTCGTGAACCGCCAGGTCGTCGCCGCGGGCTCGTGGTTCGCCGTCTCGTCGGCCGCGCGGACCGTGACCGTGTGCCGGGTGTTCGCCGAGAGGCGCGCGTCCGGCGTCCACACGACGGTGTGCCCGTCCGGGGTGCGGCTGATCCTGCCCGTGAGGCGCGCGCCGCCGCCGTCGGTGACCGTGACGGTGGTGTCGGTCAGGTCGACCGGCTCGTCGAACGACGCGGTGACCGGGCCGTCGAGGTCGACCTCGGTGGCGTCGTCGAGCGGTGTGTGGCTGCGGTGCGCGGGGGGCGTGGTGTCGCCGCTGAACGTGAAGACCACGTCCACCCAGTACTGGTTGCCGCCGTAGTTCGTCGTCGGGAACGCGCCACCGGTCGCGTAGACGCCGTTGGGGCTGTCCCCGGTGTTCTGGCCGGCCGACAGCGGCGGCGAGGTGACGCCACGGGATTGGAAGTAGCCCGACCCCAGGGCGTACTGGCCGTTCGGCGCGGTGTAGGACGCCACGTAGACCTGTCCGGCCCGGATGTCCACCGGGCTCGCGAAGGTCAACGTCTGCCACCCGGTCGCGGTCTCGTGCACGAACGTGCCGACGGCCAGCCGGGTGCCGTCGGCGGCCCACAGGGTGCCGGTGTGCGTGCCGGTGTTGGCCGCGCCCTTGTAGAACCGGACGCCGGACACCTGGCCGTTGTAGGCCGCCGTGAACCGCACGCCGAGCTCGGACGACGCCGAGCTCCCCGCCGATTCCGTCGTCGGCACGGTCGCCGTGCTGAACAACGAGCACGGGCAGGCCGCTCCGGCCGCCGTGGTGAACGACCACGTCTCCGTGGTGGCGGTGGTGTTGCCGTTGACGTCGGCCACGAGCGCGTTCACGGTGTACTCCGTGGCGGGGGCCAGCCGCCCGTTCGGTTTCCAGACCACCGTCTGCTGGTCGTCGGACAGCGTCGACGCGCCGAGCAGGCGCACGCCGCCCGGATCGGTCAGCCACACCTGCGGCGACGCCGGGTCGACGGGCTCGCTGTAGGTCAACGACACCGGCCCGCCGACCGGTACGGCCGTGGCGTCCCGCCCCGGGGTGCCGGAGACCAGGGTGGGCGGGGTCCGGTCGCCGTTGAGGCCGCTGCGGTAGACCACGTCCACCCAGTAGTTGTTCCGGTTGTGGCTGGCCGACGGGAAGCCGCCGCCGTAGCGGAACACGCCGTTGCCGCCGTCCACGCCGGCCGCCAGTGCGCGGATGCCGCCGTAGGACGCCTGGGCGCGGAAGTGGTCGACGTCCACCGCGTACCGGCCGTGGGGCGCGTAGTAGGACACGACGTAGGTCGTGTTCGCCTGCACGGCCACCGGGTTGAGGAACGTCAGCGTCTGCCAGCCGGTCGTCGTCTCGTCGGTGAACGTCCCGGTCGCCAGCAGCAGGCCGGTGGACGACCAGAACGAGCCGGTGTGCGTGCCGGTGTTGGCCGCGCCCTTGTAGAACCGGACGCCCGACACCTCGCCGCGACCGTCGAACCGGACCTTCGTCCCGAGTTCGACGGCGTCGGTGTCGCCGGTGGACACCTCGGTCGGGGTGGTGGCGTCGTCCCACACCGTGCACGGGCAGGCGGCCGGGCGCGGCGATCCCGTGGTGAACGCCCAACTGTGCGAGTGGGCCTGGTTGCCCACGGCGTCACGCGCGCTCACCCGCGCCGTGTAGGTCGTACCGGGGGTCAGCGCGGCGGACGGTTCGAACAGCACGGTCACGCCACCGATGGTCACCGACGCCGTGCCCGCGACCGGGCCCGCCGGTCCGGTGAGCGCGAACTCCACCGAGGACGGGTCGACCACCTCGTCGTACACGGCGTTCACCCCCGTGCGCGGCACCACGCTGCCCGCGCCGGCGACCGGGGTGGTGGTCACGAGCTGCGGTGCCCGCGCGTCGGGCCCGGTGGAGGTCGCCCACAGCACGTCGACCCAGTAGTTGGTGTTCTCCGCGCTGCGGTCGGGGAAGCCGCCGCCGGGGCGGAACACGCCGTTGCCGCTCTCCAGGGAGGACCGCTCGCCGGTCAACGGCTCCAGGTGGCGGGCGGACTGGGCGAAGTAGCCGGTGTCGGCGGAGAAGTGCCCGGTGGGCGAGAGGTAGGACACGACGTAGGTCCGGTCGGCGTCGACCGCGACCGGCGACGGGAACAGCAGCGCCTGCCACCCGGCGGCGGTTTCGCCGACGAACGTGCCGGTGGCCAGGCGGGTCCCGGTGGTGCTCCACAGGCTCCCGGTGTGGGTGCCGGTGTTGCCCGGCCCCTTGTAGAACCGGACGCCGCGCACGTACCCGGGCGCGGAGGACCGCCACTTCACGCCGAGTTCGACGGCCGAGCCGTCGCTCAGGTCGGCGACGCGCGGAGTGTCGTCGTCGCCCCACAGCCCGCACGGGCACGCGCGGGGCGCGACCGAGGGGGTGGCCGACGCGGTGCTCAACGGGTTCCGCGCGGCGTCGAGCGCGCGAACCCGGAGCTGCGCCCGACCGGACGCGGTGGGCGTGTAGGCGGCGCTCCAGGCGGCCGAGCCGGCGGTCCACCCGGCGGGCCGCCACAACGCGCCGCCGTCCGTGGACACCTCCACCGCCGCGACCGCCGCCGGTTCGGCGACCGTGCCGGAGAACGCGTAGCGCGCGCCGACCACGGCCCCGGCGGGGACCCCGGTGATCTCGACCGCCGGAGCCGCCGCCGTCGGTTCCGCGACGGCGCGGGGCCCGGCCACCACCGGGACCAGGAAAGCGGCGACGACGACGACCACGAGCAGTCGCGCCGACACCGCGGTGGATCTGTGCCGTAAGGCACCGGACAAGGGCATGGCTTTCCCGCCTCTCCCCCGAGGCGGAATGGCCTCGGTTTCACGCCGGGCATCGGTGGCGCGCGGCGGGCCGTTACCGCGACCGCCCGGTGGGCCGAAGGACGGCAGGCGACGGGAACACTTGCGGCACAACAACTTGGGCCATCTCCCCGCAGTGCGCGGGACCGTGTGCCCCAGCGGGCACTGGCTCCGACGGCCCTGTGCGCCCGGCACACGGGCGATCCCGGCGGTGCGACCGCAGGTGGGACGCGGGCACCCGATTCATGCGGACAGCGCCGAACTGCGGTCCCGCGCGGACGCGTTCCTCAGAGCGGGTAAGGAGAAGTCGCGAGGCGCATGATCGGAAAACAGCGCTCGCACCGGACGCGGCCCGGACGAATCCAGTGCAGGGCGGTGTCGCATTCCACGCACCGCAGCGCGGAATGCGAGACCTTTTCAGGCAGGTACCGGGCGGGACGACCGGTGACCGACTCGTAGAACCCCAACCCCTCCGGCGGCACCAGGAAAATCCGGTCCTTGACGGTAACCAGCGGCACCGCCCGCCCGGACGGCACCAGGTACGCCACGTGGTCCAGCGTCACCCCGGGCCAGGGCACGAGGGTCGGGTGCTCCTTCCCGCAGTGGTTGCGGTTGCCCTCCGGGCAGACCGGGAAGTCGTGCACGGTGCACCGCGCGACGCCGACCTTGCGCAGACCGGTGGCCACCGCCGAACCGCGCGGTGGCAGGTCGTCCCAGGCGATGTGGTTGCAGCCCACGGACGGCACGCGGTGCAGCCACCTCGGATCGCGGTCGGCCGCCGTGAACCACAGCGACAACCACCCGGCGCGGTGCGACCGCCCGGTGCTGCGCCGCGCGGCGGCGGCGGTGACCCGGGGCCGTGACACCGCCACCCCCGTGCGCGTCGGTCCGTGGATGGCGATGTCGAGGAGGTTCCCGGCGCTCGTGCGGAGCGAGCTGTCACTGCGGAACTCGGCGTCGTCCCCGGCCCGCTGCCAGTACTCCCGCTGCCGCTTGTGCTCGTCGGGCTCCGGCCGGATCTCGTGCGCGCCGTGGCCGCCACCCGCGAAGTGGCTCGCGAAGTACCGACCACCGACCTCGCGAACGAACATCTCGTCGTGATCGGGCTGGTCCACGCACAACAACACCCGATCACCGCGCCGCACGGTGCCGCGCAACGCGGTGATCGCGGCGTAGTCGGACGCGGACAGGCGGTCCAGGTCCACTTCGCGGTCACCCGGCACGAACCGCACACGCGTCATGACGCCCCCGGCCTCGTCGGCGGCAGTGGTTGCCGCTTCGACCATCCCGCACCGGCCCCCCGTTTTCCACCGGGTCGCACCGATGGAGCAGCGGTGTCGGACGAGCCGGCGCGGCGGTCCCTTCGTGGCCGGACCGACCGGTCGACCAACCACCTGGTCGGCCGTTGCCCCGCCCGAACCGCTCCGGTGATCCTGACCGGGGCGACCCGAGGAAGGTGGCGCAGGTGGGCAGACCGGTCACACCGCAGCAGACGGAGTTCCGCATCCCGTTCCCCCGCGCGATCAGCCCGGACGTGTCCGCCGTGCACCCGGACTCGATGGCGTGGCTGCGCGGGCACGGGATGCTGCGCAGCGACGCCGCCGCCCGGCGGGTGGACGGGTGGCGGCTCACCGAGCTGGCCGGCCGGTTCTTCCCCGACGCACGCGGTGCGGACCTGCGCCTGGGCGCGGACGTCATGGGGTTCTTCTTCCTGTTCGACGACCAGTTCGACCACCCCGGCGGCCTGCGCGCCGAAGCGGTCGCGGTCAGCAAGGAGTTGCTGCGCCTGACGTCCCGACCCGCCGGACCCGCGCCGGCCGGGGCCGGCCCGGTCGTCACCGCGTGGGCGGATCTCTGGGACCGGTCCTGCCGGGGGATGTCGGCGGCGTGGCGGGTCAGGGCGGCCCGCGAGTGGCGGCGGTACTTCGTCGGCAACCTGGAGGAATCCGTCGCGCGGGAAGCCATGCCCGGCGATTCCGTGGAGGACTACCTCCGGCTGCGCGCGACGAGCATCGGCACCACGCCCGTGTACGACCTGTGCGAGCGCACCCAGCACTTCGAGATCCCGGACGAGGTGTTGCACAGCCACCACGTCCAGGCGATGCGGGACCTGGCCACCGAGATCGTCGTCCTGTGCAACGACGTGGCCTCCACGATCAAGGAGAGCGCCCGGGACGACGCCCTCAACGCCGTGCTCTTCCTCGAACGACGCGGTGCGCGGCGCGGACCGGCGGTCGCGCGCGTCCGGCGGATGGTCGACGACCGCCTGGCCGCGTTCCAGCGGCTGAGCGGTCGCACCTCCCGGATCTGCGCGGCGCTCGACCTCACCGCCGAGCAGCGCGACCGGGTCGACCGGTACGTGCGCACCGCCCTGGTGTCGGTCGTGCGCGGCAACTACGACTGGCAGCGGCGGAGCGCGCGCTTCTCGGTCGGCGACGCCCGCCCCGGCACGCTTCCCGGCTACCTCAACGACCTCGTCGGTCCGCACCTCGACGCCGTGGACGACTCCTGACCCCGTTCGCGGATTCGCCGGCGGCGACTCCGGTGACAGCGACTCCTTCGGCCGCTTGTGCCCGATGACCGTGCGTGGTCGAGTGATTACCGCTGGTTCGTCCTCGACCTGGGAGCAGGCACATGACGAGACATCTGGGAACGAGCACGCGGAACCGGCTCAGGGCCTGGGCCGTGGCCGCCGCGTCCCTCCTCGCGCTGGGGTCCGCCACGGCGGTCGCGCCGCCGGCCGGAGCCGAGGTCGCCGCGCTGACCTGCACCGTGAACGTGCAACTCAGCTTCAGCCCATCCCTGACCGCCGTGCAGACCACGGCGTCGGTGGTCGCCGTCGCCAGCCTGTCGAACTGCCTGTCGCCCGACGGCTCCCACCCGCACCTGGCGGGTGGCACGGCCAGTCCCGTCTCCGGCACCGTCACCAGCCTCGGCGGCATCCCGTGCAACCTGCTGCTCACCATCACCGGCTCGGGGACCATCGAGTGGTCCCCCGGCGACGAGCGGACGGCGTTCGACTTCACCGTCCGGACCAACGTGCTCGACGGGACCGTGCAACTGACCACCTGGCAGACCGCCGGCACCCTGGCCGGCACCACCTCGCAGACCGTCGGCGTGGCCAACCCCAACCTCGACTGCCTGCTCAACGGCCTGTCGGGCCTGGCCGTGCCGGTCGCGCTGACGACCTTCCTGTGATGCGCACCGGGCCGGCGTGACGGATTCCGCCCGCCGGCCCGCGTGACGGGCGGGCCGCGAGACCGGGCGGATGACGATCACTTCCGCATGGGGGCGCTGACCGCCGGTGAGCCGGAACGGGCGCGGGAGGTGGCGGCGGGGGTCGGTTCCCGCTCGGGCCGGCGTCGACGTGGCCCGGTCGACGTTCGCGCTGCACACCCTCCCCCACGACGTCCGCGACGACGTGCCGGCCGCCCTCGCGCCGCACGTCGGGACGCTCGCCGTGGACGAATTCGAGGTCCCCGACCTCTCCCCCGGGCAGCGCCTGGGTTTACTGGCCGAGACCTGCGATCGCGGCCCGGCCGAGTACGTGGGAGCAACCCGCCACGGCGCGGGCCGTGCAGGTCGCCCGCGCCGGGTTCGCCGACGTGGTGGTCACGCCCCTGTTCGACCACTGGTCCTCGCCCGCGTTCCCGCTCACCGCCGCCGGGGCGGCCTGACGGGTGCCGGCCGTCGGCGGACGGACGTTCCCGGTACGGCGAACGGGTGTGACGGACCGTGCGGGTCCGCGTCCTGCCGAAGCCGGCTCGACTACCCGGGGTGACGAACCGACGCGGCCGTCCGGGCGGTCCCGGTCCGGCGACCGGCGGTGGCGGCGTTCCCGCACCGCCTCGCGGGCGCGGCGAATACCGTCCGTCCCGCGCGAATCGCGGCGTCGACCGAATCGGCGCGTCCCGGCGTACCAACCGGACCAGTCACCCTGTTCGACCCACCGCCCTACCCATTCGGGCGACTGTACACGGTCAAATAGCCGATGCTAGCGTCGACCACGGTCGCGACCGCGGAATAATCCGCCTCACGGCAATCTGGTGCATTCATATACGCCGGCAATGGAGTTCGCGCCGGCGCGTGCGTAAAAGGAGAACACCCGCCCATGACCACTGTCGCTCCCGGCGTGCTGCGCACCGATTACCAGCGGTCCGTCGCGGCGTACTGGAACGCCGAGCGGGACCCGGTGAACATCCGGCTCGGCGAGGTCGACGGGATCTACCACCACCACTACGGAATCGGTCCGTACGACGAATCCGTGCTGGCCGGTCCCGAGGAGACGCGGGACGCCCGGGTGATCGCCGAGCTGCACCGCCTGGAGACCGCGCAGGCCGACTTCCTGATCGACCGGTTCGCGGGCACCGGCCCGGACGACCGCCTGCTGGACGGCGGTTCGGGGCGCGGCGGCACGAGCATCATGGCCAACCGGCGCTACGACTGCCGGGTGGACGGCGTGTCGATTTCCGAGAAGCAGGTCGAATTCGCGAACAACCAGGCCGCCAAGTGGGGGGTCGCGGACCAGGTCCGGTTCCACTTCCGGAACATGCTCGACACCGGTTTCGAGACCGGCGGTTTCACCGGCGTGTGGACCAATGAGACGACCATGTACGTCGACCTGTTCGACCTGTTCGGCGAATTCTCCCGACTGCTCGCCCACGGCGGTCGGTACGTCTGCATCACGGGCTGCTACAACGACCTGACCGGCGGCCGGTCGAAGGCGGTCAGCCAGATCGACGAGCGGTACACGTGCAGCGTCCACCCGCGCAGCGCGTACTTCAAGGCGATGGCGGCGAACAACCTGGTGCCGATCGAAGTGGTCGACCTGACGCCGCACACCATCCCGTACTGGGAACTGCGGGAGAAGTCGTCCGTGGCGACGGGCGTCGAATCGTCGTTCCTGACCGCGTACCGCGAGAACAGCTTCCACTACCTGATGATCGTCGCGGACCGGGTGCAGGGCCGGCGGTGACGTGAGCGGGTGACCGGGGCCGGTGTCACCGCCGCCCCCGGTCACCCGGGGTGAATGGCGCGGTCCGGGTCGCGGTGGTCGGCGCGTGGCGGGGCGATCCGGTCCTCCAGCAACTGGCCCGGCCAGTCCCCCACCAGGAACTCCCGCACCCGCGTGAAACCGTTGCCCTCGTAGTAGCGCACCAGTCGGCCGTCGCCGCCCGCGTAGCAGTCCACCCGGACCAGTCCCACGCCCAGCAGCCGGGCCTGGTCGCGGGCGTGGTCGAGCAGCGCGCCGCCGACCCCGAGGCCGGTGAAGGCGCGCGAGGTGACCAGCATCCGCACGTACAGCTCGGGCTCGTCGATCGCCGGCACGTACTCCGGGGCCTGCGGCGCGTGGGTCAGCACGCCGGCGGGCTCGCCGTCGACCTCGGCGACCCACACCGCGTCCTCCCGGACCCGCGCGGCGACGCGCGCGGCCCGCTTCTCGTCGGCGGACCACGGCTCGCTGCCCCACTGCCCGGTGCGCCCGGACGCGTCCAGCCACGCCACCGCGCCGTCCAGCATCGCCATCAGCACGGCCAGGTCGGCCGGTCCCCCTCGCCGAATCCGCACCACGTCCCCCTCCGCCCGGACAGTCCCGCCGGGACTCTACGCCCCACCTACCGTCCACAAAGGACACGATTCCGCCCTCGTCGGCGGAGAACAGCGGATCTCCCGGGACACCTCGGCGGAAAAGCCTTGCGGGGGCGGCCGGCCGGCTGCGACCATCACCACCATGCCAGAACGAAAGGGCGGCGACGCCCCCGCGCTGTGAGCGCACGTCGCGGGCGTCGGTCCCGCGTCTCCCCGGTCCCGTCGGACCGCGTTCCCGTCAGCACCCCGCGCAGCGAGTGGCCGGACCGGCCACCACCGTCCTTGCGGTGGGCCGATTCGCCCGCGCCGGGCGCGGCAGCCCTGTCCGACATCTCCTCGCACGCCTCGTCGCGGCGGCGGATCGGAACACCCGCGTGCCGTTTCGGGTGATCGCCCCCGGGGTCCGGTCGGTGGCGTCCGGGACCGGGTCAGCGTCCGGGCAGTGGCGGGTTGCCGCGCGGGCGCAGGCGGCCCCTCGGGAGGGGCGGGGCGGGCAGGCGCGCCCCGGGGTAGCCGGCGACCTGGCCGAAGCGGTCGGTTCCGGCTTGCCACTCGTCGCGGTACCGGACGATCTCCTCGTGGTCGCGGGCCACGAAGTTCCACCACATGACGATCTGCTCGCCGAACGGCTCGCCGCCCAGCACCATCACCCGGGCGGGCGAGCCGCCGGGGTTCGTCAGGCGCAGCGTCCCCACCTGCGGGGCCGTGTACCCGAGTTCGGCCCGGGACAGCCGGACGCCCGCCAGCTCCACCTCGCCCCGGTCCACGAGCACGCCGTGCTCGTGGACCGGGTCCACCGGCAGTTCGAGGGCCGCGCCGGGCTCCAGCACCAGCTCCGCGCCCAGCAGCGGGGTGAACGCCCGCACCGGCGAGGTGTGGCCGGCCAGCGTGCCGAGGAACACCCGGGCGGTCGCGCCGGGCAGCCGCACCGGGTCCGGGCGGTGGTGCTGGAAGTCGCGGGGCGCGTCGCGGTGGGCGGCGGGCAGGGCGATCCACAACTGCACGCCGTGCAGCACGGAGGTCCCCGGCAGCGACACCTCCGAGTGGCAGATCCCCCGGCCGCCGGTCATCAGGTTCAGCTCGCCCGGCCGCACCACGGCGTGCACGCCGTGGCTGTCGCGGTGCTCGATCCCGCCGCTGAACAGCCAGCTCGCGGTCTGCAAGCCGGTGTGCGGGTGCGGCGCGACGTCCATCCCGCCGGTCGAGGACACGTCGTCGGGGCCGTAGTGGTCGGCGAAGCACCACGCGCCGATCATGGACCGGCCGCGCTGCGGCAGGGTGCGGCGGACGGTCATCGCGCGCGGACCGCCGAGCGGCACGGCCCGGGGTGCGAGGACCTCGACGCCGGACCCCGCCGTCGCCGCGCACACCACCTCGGCGGGACTGGTCTCGGTGTTGCTCATCGGGTCGCCCCCGGCCGCCACGTCACCCACCCATGGTAGTTGCGGGGGGAAGCACCTCGCGGCACCTCCACCCGTCCCGGTCGCCGCACGGTCGTCCCCTCCTCCAGCAGGAGGGCCGACGCCCGGTCCGCCGACACCCCGCCGGGGGCGGGCTCCGTCCGCGCCGCGACCATCCCGCTCACCACGGCGGTGGCGATCGACGTGCCCTTCCACCGCGCGAACCCGCCGAACTCCACGACGTCCTGCCGCCGTCGCACCCGCCCGTCGAGGAAGGTGCTGACCACGTCGCCGGGTGCCGTGCAGGTCACCCACGGCAGTCGCGGGCTGTACGCCGCGAGCTCCCCTTCCGCCGGGTGGCCGCCGACCGCGACCACCCGGCCGCCGCCGGGTTCGGGTGCGTCGGCGCGGGCGGACCACCCGTCAGGGTGTGGCCCGCCACGGGCCGAACGCGCCCCGCGCCGCTGCCTGGACCGACGTGTGCAGCCGCCCGTCCGGACCCACCAGCACCACCACCACCCGACCCGCCGAATCCACCGCCGCCGCCGGGTAGTCCAACGGGGTGCCGCCGATCCCGGCCCACGTCCCGGACGCGTCCGTGGTCACGCCGCCGTCGCCGGACCGCCCGACGACGACCACCGCGCCGTGCGCGACCACCGCCGCCGGACCACCGGGACCACCCGGGCCCGGCCCGCGCACCGGAGCCGACCACGAATCACCCGAACGGGTGGCGCGCAGCACCTCCCCCGTGTCCGCCACCGGCACCACGACCGTCGTCCCCCCGGCACCGGCCACCGCGACCGGCGGACCGCCGGGTGCCACCGCCGGGAAGGACGCGTCCCAACCGCCCGACCACCGCACCACCGACGTGGCCGTGCTCGCGTACACCTCGGGCACGCCGTCCGGACCGGGCACCGCGCTCACCCCGTCCCGCACGTCGGTGCCGCCGAGCCGGTCCCACGCACCCCAGCGGCCCCCGCCGTCCTGCTCGACCCGGCTCACCCCGCCCCGCGCGTCCCGCACGAACAGCGCCAACCGCCCGTCCCGGTGCGCGGCCACGGCCGGCCGGCCGACCCGCGCGTCACCCGGGTCCGGGCTGCCCACGCCGACCCAGCCCCGGTCGTCGCGGCAGGCGAGCTCCCGGTGGTCCAGCCGCCGGCCGCACACGGTGAGCCCGCCGACGCCCGTGCCGACGGCCAGCCCGGCCGCCAGGAGGCCGTCCGGGCGGTCCGGTGCCAGGCTTTCCCAGCCGTCGCCCGACTGCCGCCACCCGACGACGTCCCGGCCGCGCACGGCGAACGCGTGCAGCCGCCCGTCCCGCGCCCGGCCGACCCACGACGTGCCGGGGTCCCACCGGTAGTACATCCGGCGCGGCCAGCGGTCGTAGGACGCCGGGCCGTGGGCCAGCCGGTCGTGCCGCTGGTACGCGGCGAAGTGGTCGACCTTGTCCTGCTGCTGCTCCGGGCTCAGGTTCACCGGGGCGGTCTCGGTGTTGTAGTCCCGGTAGCCGACCACCGACAGCGCCGGGCGGTCCGGCGACCGCCGGTAGACCCGGGCCGCCGCCTCCGCGAACCGGGCGCTCATCACGTGGTCCGGGTGGTCGTGCAGCGGCTGCCAGAACGGGTAGTCGGGATCGGGGTCGGCGTCCTGGGTGCGCAGCACCGTCGGCCGGAACCCCTCCATCAGCTTGACCAGCGTCCTGATCAACCCGTTGCCGGTGTAGCGCGACGGCTCCGACACCTGGCCGCCGGTCGGCACCAGCGTCGTCACCGACACCCAGCCGCCCCGGTCCCGCCACAGCCGGCCCAGCGCGCCCCGGCCGCCCTCCGCACGCGGGTCGGCGTCCTCGGGGAGGTTGAGGAAGACCAGCTCGACCCGGGGTCGCGACCTCAGCGAGTAGCGCTCGGCGGTGCGCCCGCCCGCCAGCACCAGGGCCGAGCCGGACCATTCATCGGGTGCTCCCGCCATCCGCGCATAGGCGGCGCGAGTGCCCGCCTGACGAGCCGCCGAGTAGTCGTTCGCATCCGGTTCTCCGGCTTCGCCCGCGGTGAGGAACACCGTCATCAGGCGGTTTCCGGAACGGACACCATCGCGTACATCCGGATTCATGAACAACAGGTCGTCATCGTGGTGCGCGACCACCTGGAGGTGTGCGACCTCGCCGGCTCCCGCGGGCTGTGCGGTAGGGTCCCCGCAGGCCACCAACACCGCCAGCGTCAACGCCACGAGCAGTGCTAACGGCCGTGCACGCGCCATGAACCCAGTGCCCCCAGTCGCATTCCACCCCTGCTGCGACCGACAGGCTACCGACAGGAAGGCGACCTCGCAGAAACGGTGACCAACGCGACGCCTGACAACGAAACCGCGGTGCGGAGCGTCGTTGACAGGTGGGATTCCACGTCGATGGGCCAGTTCGGCACAGCAGTGTCTTGAGGGGTTTCGAGGGGACTTGTGCGCATATCGGTAGTGGTCCCGTGCTTCAACGAGGAAGCCGGGTTGGAAGAGCTCTACGCCGCGCTGATGCGCACGCTCCCGGCGGTGGGCGGGGACTTCGAGGTCCTGCTCGTCGACGACGGCAGCACGGACGGCACCCTGCCGCGACTGCGCCTGATCGCGGAGCGCGACGAGCGCTTCAAGTACCTCGCGCTGAGCCGGAACTTCGGCAAGGAGGCCGCCATGCTGGCGGGCCTGGGCCACGCGACCGGCGACCTGGTGGCGATCATGGACGCCGACCTCCAGCACCCGCCCGAACTGCTGGAGCGGATGGTGGCGCTGATCGGCACCGGCTACGACCAGGTGATCGCCCGGCGCACCCGGCGCGGCGAGGCCCCGGTGCGCAAGCTCGTGTCGAACCTGTACTACAAGGTGATCAACAAGGTGGTCGACGTCGAGTTGCAGAACGGCGTCGGCGACTTCCGGGTGCTCAGCCGGCGCGCGGTCCAGGCGCTGCTCTCGCTGGGCGAGTACAACCGGTTCTCCAAGGGCCTGTTCTCCTGGATCGGCTTCGACACCGCCGTCGTCGACTACGACAACGTCGTCCGCCGGAACGGCAACAGCAGTTGGACGCCGCGCAAGCTGTTCAACTACGGCATCGACGGGGTGGTGTCGTTCAACTCCAAGCCGCTGCGGATCGCGATCCACCTCGGCGCGCTGGTCACCGCGATCGCGTTCGGGTACGCGATCTGGGTGCTGGTCAACGCCGTGTGGCACGGCGTCGACGTGCCCGGCTACGTCACGCTGATGTGCGGCGTGCTCGTGCTGGGCGGTCTGCAACTGCTGTTCCTGGGCGTGATCGGCGAGTACGTCGGCCGCATCTACTCCGAGTCCAAGCGCCGGCCGCACTTCCTGGTCAAGGAGTCCGCCGGCACCGGACCGACCCCGGTGACCCTGCCGCTGGGCCGCGAGGTGGCCGAGCACGCGGCGGAGATCATGGGCGACGTCGTGGCCGGGCCCTTCACCGAGCGGACGACGCGGTGACCGGGCGGCTCGGGCGGATCGTCCGCTTCGGACTCGTCGGCGTGGTCAACACGGGCGTGTACTACGGCCTGTACCTGCTGCTCGGCCTGGTCTTCCCGTACCTGGTGGCGCACGTGACGGCGTTCGTGCTCGCCATGGTCGGGTCGTACTTCCTCAACTGCTACTTCACCTTCCGCACGCCACCGTCGGTGCGCAGCTTCCTGCTGTTCCCGCTGTCCAACGTGACCAACTTCGTGGTCACCACGGCGGGCCTGTACGCGCTGGTCACGTGGCTGCACGTCGACCAGGGGATCGCGCCGCTGCTCGCGGCGGTGGTGGCGATCCCGTTCACGTTCATCATCGCGCAGCTCGTGATCCTGGGACGTCCCGGGCCGGCCGCGCCACTGGTCAGGGAAGAGGAACGGACGTCGTGACGACGCTCGTCCGACGATCGGCGCGGGGTCCGCTGGTCGCGTCCGGTGTGTGTGCGGCGGTCGCGCTGATCGCCCAGATCCCGTTCCTGCGCAACCGGTTGTTCTACGTCTGGGACGACAGCGCGGTCCAGTTCCTGCCCACCTGGCACCACCTGGGCGGGCGGCTGCTGGACGGCGACTGGCCGCCGCTGCTCGACGTCGACAACTGGATGGGCGGCAACTTCGCCGCCGAGGCGCTGTTCGGCATCTGGAACCCGGTCAACCTCGCGAGCTTCGTGCTGGTGTCGCGGTTCGACGACCTCGCCGTGGCCGCCGTGGTGGTGAAGACCGGGTTCCTGGTCCTGCTGGCGCTGGGCACCTACCTGCTGTGCCGGGAGTACGGCGCGGGGCGCGGGCCGGCCGCGGCGATCGCGGTGGCGCTGCCGTTCAGCGGGTTCACCCTCTACTACGACGCCGCGACCTGGGCGGCCGGGCTGATGGCGTTCACCTGGCTGCCGTTCACCTGGTGGGCGGCGCGGCGGGTGGCGCGCGGCGCGGGCAGCCCGCTGTGGGCGTTCCTGTTCGGGGCGCTCGCGGTGACCACGGGCAACCCGTACGGGCTGCTGGGCGTGTGCGTGGTGATGGCGGCGCTGCTGGTCGAGTCGTGGCTCGCGCACGACCGGGCGGCGCTGGTCCGGCTGCTCGTGGTGGGCGGCCTGGTGGCGCTGCTGGTGCCGTTGGTGTACCTGCCGCTGCTGGGCAGCTCGGCGGTGACCGCGCGGGCGGGCCAGGGGTTCGGCAGCGACGGCGTGCTGATGCCGAGGCTGTCCGACCTGTTGAACCTGAGCATGGCCAGCCACCAGCCGATGGTGCGCGGGTTCGGGCCCAGCATCCGGATGATCACGCCGTCGGTGTACTTCGCGTGGTTCGTCGTGCCGCTGCTGCCGTGGCTGCACTGGAACCGGCTGCGCGCGCGGTGGCGTCCGCCGGCGGCGGTGTTCGCGGTGGCGGCGGCCTACCTGCTGTTCGCGGTCGGGCCGTCGAACCTGTGGATGTTCCGGTTCCCGTTGCGGCACCTGGAGGTCGTGTACCTGGCGCTCGGCGTGCTGTTCGCGGTCCTGCTCACCGGCGGGCCGAGGCTGGACCACTTCCGGCGGCGGGCGCTGGTCACCGGGGGCGCGCTGGCGCTCACCGCGTACCTCACGTTCTCGGCCGGGCCGTGGCAGTGGCGGCACCACCTGGTCGCGCTGGGGCTGCTGGTCGTCGGGGTCGTGCTCGTGATCTGGCTGGCACGGCGGCGGCGGGTGGCGGCCGTGTACGGCGTGCTGGTGGCCGGCGTCGCCGCGGGGCTCGTGGCGCAGACCGCGTGGTTCCCGTTCAACGGGGACGTGGCGGTGCACAACCACCCCCGGTCGATCACCGAGCTGCGCGCGCAGACCCCGCCGCACGAGGGCACCACGTTCCCGGTGGGCACGGTGCTGCCGGGAAACGTCGGACTGGTCGTCGGGCTGTCGTCGGTCGGGTCGTACACCGGGATGCAGTTCCGCGACTTCGCGAACGCGACGTGCATGGTCTACCACGGCGGCACGTGCGCGGGCAGCCTGGACCGGATCTTCGCGCCGACCGATCTCGACGGGCGCACCCTGGCCGACCTGATGCGGGTGGGCAGCGTCGTGGTGGAGAACGAGATCCGGCCGGACGCCCGGCCGCCGGAGGGGTGGCGGGTGTCGTTCCGGTCGGGCAAGGAGACCGTGCTGACCCGTGACCAGCCGCTGCCGTGGCCGGACGGGCGGCTCTCGCACGCCACGGCCGGCGTGCGGGTGGTCGAGGACATCGCGCCGGACGACCGGGAGGAGGCCGTGCGGTTCACCAAGCCGCGCGGCCGGGCGGGGTCGCTGGTGTTCGCGCGGCTGGCGTGGCCCGGGTACCGGGTGGAGCTGGACGGGCGGGAGCTGACCGCCCGGTCCGGTCCGGCCGGGCTGCTGGTGGTGGACCTGCCGGCCGACGTCGACGCCGGACGGGTCGCGCTCCGGTGGACCCCGCCCGGCCTGCCGCTGGGCGGCGCGCTGGCGCTGCTGGGCCTGCTCGGCGCGGTCGCCTGCGCCGGCGTCCTGCGGTGGCGGGCGCGCCGGCCCGAGGTGCCCTCCCCCGTCGAGGTCGACCGCGAACTCGCCAACGCGTGACCGGCGGCTCGGGGCTGAGCGGTGGGGGGGGGGGGGGGGGGGGCCCCCCCCCCCCCCCCGGGGGGGGGGGGGGCGGCGGGGGGGCGGGGGGGGGGGGGCCCGCGCGCGGGGGGGGGCGCTGCGGGGGGGGGGGGGGGGGGGGGGGGGGGGGGCGGGGGGGCCCCCCCCCCCCCCCCCCCACCGCTGCGGCCAGGGGCGGCCGGACGTTCAGGCGCAGGTGCCGAGCGCCGCGCGCAGTTCGTCCCGCCCGGTGATCCCGAACTTGTCGTAGATGCTGGAGAGGTGGGATTCGACCGTGCGCAGCGCGAGGGACAGTGCCGCCGCGATTTCCTCGTCGGAGTAGCCCGCGACGGCCAGTCGCGTGATCCGCGCCTGTTGCCGGGTCAGCGGCCGGCGGCGGGGTGGCGCGAGGTCCGCCAAAGCCCGCGCCGCCTGAGCGGCCCGGTCCACGTCGCCCACCCGGCCGGCCAGCGCGCGGGCCCGGTCGAGCTGGTGGCGGGCCGCCGCCACCTCACCGCGCCCGGCCAGTCGCACGCCCAGCTCGTAGCCGACCCGGCCCAGTTCCGGCCACGCGTGCGCGAGTTCCAGCAACCGCCCGGCCTCGCCGAGCAGCTCCACGTCGCGGCCGTCGGCGGCCACGATCGCCACCGCCGACAGCGCACGCCCCACGGTCCGCGACTCGCCCCAGGACACCGCCGCCGAGTACTCCTGGCGGGCCAGCGCGGACGCCACCCCGCGCCGCCCGGCGGCGTGCGCGCCCAACGCGGCCTCGCTGCGCCACGGCAGCACCGCCGGGTTCACCACGCCCCGGGCGATCAGCTCGCGCCCGCACACCAGGTAGTCCGCCACCGCGTCGGCGAACCGGCCCGCCGCCATCGCCACCGCGCCGCGCGCGGCGAGCAGCACCGGGCGGCACCCGGCGGCCTCGGCCGGTGCCCGGTCCAGCCCGTGGCGCACCGCCAGCGCCCGCGCGCCGCCCACGTCCCCGCACTCGGCCAGCAGCTCGACCGACCAGCCGGCCGCCACCAGGCGGATGCCGGGTCCGGCGGCCGACTCGGCCAGCGCGCCGAGCAGGTGGTGCGCCCGGTCGACGTCACCGCACAGCCGGGCCACCCGGGCGCGCAGCAACGTGACCACGCCCGTCGTCCCGTCCCGGTCGGCGAGCCTCAGGCCCTGCTCGTCGGCGGCCACCAGCTCACCGCCGTAGATCAACGTCGTCAGCGCCCGCGTCACGCACCACGCGTCCCGCCGGCACACGTCGTCTTCGAGCGCGTCCTCCGCGCACCGGACGGCGGCCACCCGGTCGTGCCCCGACACCAGCAGGCGCAGCGCCCGGTCGGCGGGACACCGGCGCGGCGGGGTCGACCCGGCCGCCGTGCCGTCGTGGTAGCGGCTTCGCGCCGGGGGGAGGAAGACCTCGAACGGTGGAGTCGCGCCGCCACCCGACAGCGGTGGCCGTAAGTCCGGATCACCCATGCCGCTCCCCTCGCGCCCGTCTGGCCGGCCGTGCCGTCCCCGGGTCGAGCGACCCGCTCACCCGGGAAGGTCACTGCCAGTCAACACCGCCGCGCGCACCCGGACGCCGACTCCGTGCCTGGAGCAGATGCGCACCACCACCGGCCGACAACGCCGCCGGAAACCGCTCCGTGCTCCTGCTCCGCAGTTCGGCAGGGTGGTGCGCCCTGCTCTCAGGCCATGTGACGGAAGATTACGGCGGCTCCGAGCGCCGACCGGGCCGGCACGAACATGTCACCCGAATCGGCTATCTCGAACGGGAGCCCGTGCTCGTGGAAGTAGCGGGCGGTGACCGCCCGATCGGTCACGCCGACGGTGAACGCCACCAGCGCCGGTACCGCCACCGCCCGTTCGCCGGGCAGGAGCGCACCGAGATCGCGGTCCGCGACCAGGGTCAGCCGCGCCGACCCCACGGCGAACACCCGCGTGACGCCCTCGTCCACCGGGTCGACGTCGAGGTAGCGCCGGTAGCGCGCCTCGACCTCGGCCAGGTCGGCGACGGGCACGCACAGCACGGCCTCCAGCAGCGCCACCGCGCCGTTGGGGTGCGCCGGCACGCGGGTCGCCTGGATCTCCGGGTCGAGGTCGGCCACGACGCCGATCCGGCCTTCCGCCACCACACCGGCCCGCTCGCCGTCGACCTCCAGGTAGCGGACGGTCTCCACCAGGTCGGGCCGGACCGGGCGGCGCACCGCGTTCACGCCGCCGTGGCGCACGCCGGCGGCGGTCAGCCGCGCGGCCGTGCCGTCCACGTCGGAGGAGGAGAACATCAGGATGTGCAGGCCCTCGAAGCGGTCCAGGCACGTCGCGAGGTTGGCGCTGGTGGCGGCGATCCGTTCGAGGAGGACGGGCAGCACGTCCGGCGGGGCGTGCAGCGGGACGAGTGTCGCGTCGTCGGGCAGACGCGCACCCGGATCGACCGGTGTCGCCAGCTCCACGAAGTCGCGGGCGAAGTCGGCGTGCGTGTTGGCCGCGCCGAACGGCTCCGGCGCGGCCCCTTCGCACGGTGCCATCGCCGGGTAGGCGGGCGGCGGCACGACGAAGCCGAGGCGGCGGTAGAGGGCCAGCGCCTCGGCCAGGTCTCGGACGACGTGCCCGACGTGGTGCAGTCCGGTGATGTCGGAACCCATGCTGATCAAGGTAGCCCGCCACCACCGCTCGGCGGGGCTACCCGCAGGTCTTGCGCAGCACCGTTCCCGACGTGCCCGCCAGCGTCACGGTGGACACCCGCGAGCCGCGCTCGTTGGTGAGGTCCGCGCCGAGGCCGAGCCGCACGGGGCTGCTCTGGTCACCGTTCGCGTTGACGATCACCGTGCCGCAGGTGAAGTCCCGTCGGAACACGTTGGTCGCCACCGAGCGGTACGCGCCGGTCGGCGTGCCCAGGTTCCAGCGGTACATGGGGCTGCGCGCGGTCGGGTCGCCGTAGTCGTCCGTGGTCTCCACCTCGGCGATCGCGGCCTTGTCGCCCGTGCCCAGGAAGTAGCCGGCCATCGCGTAGCGCTGCGGCTTGTCCTGCCCCGGGCTGAAGTGCGGCTGGACCCAGGTGATCTTGCCGCGCGCCTCGTTGGAGGTGATCTCCGCGACCTGGCGGCTCCAGCCCTCGGCGTACTCGGGCAGCAGGTTCGTGTTGTCGAAGGCCAGCCACCACTCGTCGAACCCGCCGTCGAGGTGCTCGGTGTAGGCGTCCCACGCGCCGTTGTGCAGGCGTGCGTTGGAGAGGTTCGCGACCGTGGTCAGCCCCGCCTCCGCGAACCGGCCCTTCATCGCGGCCAGCATCGCCTTGTAGGCGTCCTGGAACTGGGCGTCGGTCGGGTACTTGGCCGGGCAGACACCGGAGTGGTAGGCGTCGCACGGGAACAGCGCGTTGTCCATGAAGACGCCGTCGAACCCGGTCGCCCTGCTGTCCGCGATGACGTTGCCCGCCCAGGCGTCCTGGTAGGCGGTGTTGCCGATGTCCATCTGCCAGTGCCCGCTGTACCCGCCGTACTCGAACCGCCGGCCGTCCGGACCGAGGAGGAACCAGTCCGGGTGGTCGCGGTCGGCGGCGCAGTACCCGACCCCGGCCGGGAGGTGCTGGTCGTCCACGCCGTTCTTGCACGCGTAGCCACGGGTCGAGGAGAGGTCTTTGTAGACGAACACCTGGACCTGCGGATCGCTCGCCTTGAGCTTCTTGAGCAGGTCGCCTTCCCAGGCGTTGAGCACGATGTACGCGTGCCGCTTCGCCTCGGAGGCCGCCATCGCATCACTCACCGGAGTGCTGTTCAGGTGCAGCCAGAACGATCGCGCGGTCCCGGTCCCGGCGGCCCGAGCGCCTGTTCCGGCGTCCGCCGTGGAAGGTTGTGCCGCATTCGCCGACGAACCGGGGACGATCATCAGCGCCGCCGCGACGCCCAGTGCGCCGAGCGCGCCGGTCATCCGCCTACGGATCTGCCGCGCGCCCACTGCCTCGGAGGGAAAAATGGTCATGGTTCACCTCGCCGAACCTCCGCCGCACGATTCCACGACCTCGGTCGCCGACCGTGAGGCTGTGCCAGTCCTCACTGTTGACGCAGGTCAGACGGGCGGGACGCGTGGTGGTGCGCACGTTCCGGCGGGCCGAACCTGCCCTGTCCTCACTGGTTCGGGTACCCGTTCGGTCTGGCGTGGAATCAACTTCGAGGCCCTGCGGAGCTATTACCCCCGACCGTGGGCGTGTTGAGGAATGTGGTTTGAACCGCCGATTCCCGGGATTATTCGGATTGACCTGGAAAACGCCTGGCATGAGCCGGTGTGGATCTTCCGGTGACGATCACCCGAAATCGGCCGGGGTTGCCCGGAGTGGTCCCGAAAACCGAGCCGGAGCCGGGCCACCACGTTTGGTCCACTGACGTGTTACCCGACAGTGAGTCCCGTGAGGACGTCCCCTGTGGACGTCCTCCAGGGACGTCCACAGGGGACGTTCGGGGCTCTCCGGCGCTCCGGCTCTCCGGCTCTCCGGCTCTCGGCACGCGGGCCGAGCGCCGACCGGGTCGCGGCGGACCCGCTACGACGGACTCACCACGTCCAGCCACGCCCGCCGGGCCACCGCGCGGGTGAACTCGCGGACGTGCAGGCCGGCCCGCAGCCACGCGGTCGGGAACGCGTCGCCCGCGTCCCGCACCACCCGGCCGAACGCGTCGCGCTCCCGGTCGCGGGAGGACAGCGCCAGGTCGGCCAGGAGTTCGGCGGTCGTGGTCAGGCCCGTGCGGGACAACGCGGTGACGTCGCGCGAGGCGGACGCGACGGCCGCCACCGCCCGGCCGCCCAACGTCACCCGGTGCAGGACGTTCTCCAGGGGCCGCAACGGCGGCGGCACCCGGTCGGCCGGCGCGGGGCGCGGCGGCAGGGCGTGCGCGCCGCCCGCCACGTTCGAGCGCTGCAACCGGTCCAGGCCCAGGTCGACGTGCCCGTGCAGGCCCGAGGGCAGCGCCAGGTCGCCGGCGACGGCCAGCGCCACGGCGGTGCCCGGCCGGTCCGGCCGCAGGCGGGCCACGACCCGCAGGTCGACCCCTTCGGCGGTGGCCAGCACCCGCAGGTTCTCCCGGGTGCGGTCGCCGTCGCCGATCAGGTCGAGCGCGCCGGAGCCGGTCGCCAGCCGGAGCGCGCTGCCCGCCGCGCCGAGCACCTCGCCCTCCACGAACAGCAGGTCGGCACCGGCCGGCCGGTGGGTGTCCGGCCGGGTGCCGGCGTGGAAGGCGCGGGCCACCTGGTCGGCCACCGGCTCGGCCCACAGCCGGGCCAGCGGGTCGGCGTCCCACGCCGCCCCGGAGGCCCGCACCGCCCGGACCGCCTTGCCCGCGCCGAGCCTGCGGTCGGGCGAGGCCGTGCCACCGGACAGCAGCAGCCCCAGCCGGCCCAGCTCGTGGTGGGAGAGACCGGACTCGCCGATCGCCACCGGACCCCCGGCGGCGGCCCGCACCCGTTCCGGGCCGCCCGGCATGATCGCCGGGACGGTCCAGAGGCCGCCCGCGTCGTCCACCAGGTGCGTGACCACGCCGCCGTAGCCGGACGTGGTGACCACGGCCTCGGTGCACAGCCCGTAGAGCCGCAACGAACCGATCGGGCGGTACTCGCGCCGCGCGGTGCCGCGCAGTTCGGACGTGGCCTCGGGTGCGGTGCGCAGGTCGTGGCACAGCAGCAGCAGGTCCACCAGTTCGGCGGTGAGGATTTCGCGGTCGAAGGTCGAGTCCCCCGCCCGCGCCCCGGCCAGCGCCGACGCGATCCGCAGACCGGCCGCCGACGCCCGGTGCAGGCCCGCGACCCGCGCGGTGTGCACGGCCCGCAGCAGTTCGGCCCGCACCACCGCGCCGCTGCCCTGCGCGCCCGCGCGGAGGACCGTCGTGCACGCCTCCCACAACGCCGCCGCCGCCCGTTCGCCGGCGGCCACCGTGACGGGGGGTTCGGGCAGTGCGTCGGCCACCCCGGCGGTCGGACCGGCTGGCCCGCCACGACCGACCGGACCGTCGTGGGCGGCCGGACCGGACGCCGTGCCCTCGGGGGTTGTCCGGTCGCCGGGCGTTGCCCCGTTATCGGCCGTTGTCTGCTCGTGAGCCGTTGTCTGCTCGTCGGGCGGCGCGGTGTCGGCTACGGGGGCCGCCGCCACCGCCACGCCACGGTGCAGGCAGCGGGGTGCGAGCAGGCAACTGCACACCAGGTCGTCGGCATCGGCGAGGATACCGCCGACGAGGTGCCAGGTGAGGGCGGTGTCGGCGTCCAGCTCGGCGCGGGCCGAGTCGTCGGACGACGTCACCTCCCACGTCGCCGCCTTGTCGAGCGCGGTGTCGATCCGCTTGCGCAGCCGGGGCGGGAGCGCGTCGAGCACGTCCGCCACCACGGCGGGTGCCACCGGGGGCAGGGTCATCCGCGCACCTTCTCCCCCACCCAGCGGGCCAGTTCCAGCGGGCTCAGCGCGGCGACCGGCATCCCGGCCGCCACCAACGCGCCCGCCACGGACGTCGAATAGCGCGCGCTGCCCTTGTCGTCCAGGCTCGCGCAGCCGAGCACGGTCACCCCGGACGCCACGAGCTCGCGCACCTGCCCGACCAGCGACGACACCGGCCCTCCCTCCTCGAAATCGCTGACCAGCACGACCATCGTCCGTTCCGGCACGGTCACCACCGAGCGGGCGTGCCGCAGCGCGCCCGCGATGTGCGTGCCACCGCCGACGCGCACCTCCAGCAGCAGGGACAGCGGATCGGCCACCCGGTCGCTCAGGTCCACCACCTCCGTGGAGAACGCCAGGAAGTGCGTCGACAGCGACGGCACCCCGGCGAACACGGCGGCGGTGAGCGCCGACCAGACCGTGGACGCCTCCATCGAGCCCGACACGTCCACCACGAGCACCAGCCGCCAGTCCGCCGACCGCCGGCCCCGGGTGCGGAACACCGGGCGTTCGGGCACGACCAGCACGCGGCCGTTCCGATCGCGGCGGGCCGTGGCCAGGTTCGCCCGGACGGTGCGCGGCAGGTCCAGCTTCCCGCCGGGGCGGCGGGTCGGCGTCGGCAACTGGATGCCGGTCAGCGCCGGGCGCACCCGGTTGGCCAACTGCGCGGTGAGTTCCCGGACCAGCCGCTCCACCAACGGGCGCAGACGGGCCAAGGCGTGTTCGGACAACCCGCCGGCCAGCGACAGGACGTTGCGCAGCAGCTCGACGGACGGGCGCACCGAACCCGCGTCGATCTCCAGCGCGGCTTCGAGCCGGCCGCCTTCGGCGGCGGCGGCCAGGACCTCTTCGCGCACCCGGTCCCCGAACAGGGTGACGAGCTCGTCGGACCACTCCCGGACGTCCGGGAACGGCGACGACAGGTCCGCCCCGAGCCCGCCGCCGGTCGCCGCGCCCTCGCCCCGGTCCCGCCCGTAGAGCTCGTCCAGTGCGGCGGCGTACCGCGCGCCCCCGGCCGGGCGATCGCCGCGCGCGCCGAGGACCAGCCGCCAGCGCACGGTCGCGGCGAGCGGACCCGCACCGGTCTCGACCGGCGCGTCCGCGACCGGCGCGTCCGGTTCGACCGGGTCACCCACGCCGCCCGCCGCCGAAGCTGGTGCCGCGTCGGGTGTGGCTTTGTCGAGTGGTGCCGCGCTGGGTGGTGCCGCGCCGACCGGCGATGTCTCGGGTGACGACGCGTCGACCGACGATGTCTCGGGTGACGACGCACTGCCGGACGGGGTCGGGTGCGTCGTCGGGTCGTCCACTGTGGACAGCGCGGGACGGCCGAGGCCGTGGCATCGCAGGGCTTCCAGCGCGGTGTGCTCCGCGTCCAGCCAGACGGCGAGCAGTTCCGGGTCCGGAGCGCCGGCCGCGTCCACGCGGTCGCCCGTGCGCTGCTCCACCACCGCCAGGACGCGGGCCCGCGCCGCCGGGCCGACCGAGGTGAACGCCCCGCGCAGGGCGGGTAGGCGTTGCAGGAAGTCCTTGTCCCCCAACGCTTCCACCCGGGTCAGCAGCGGTTCCAGGGCTTCCGTCGTCTCCAGCAGCGGGGTCGCCGCCGCCAGGACTCCGGTGAGCCCCTGCTTGAGCACCGACCGCCGGTCCGGTGTGGTGGCGGTGTCGATCCAGGACGCGATGCGCTCGCCCAGCTCGGCGGGCGTCGTGAGCCCCAGCAGGACCCGGACCGCGCCGGCCGCGCCCGCGATCAGCGGGACGCCCTCGTCGGCCAGGTGCCGCAGGGTGGAGGACAGGCGGATGCCGGTGCCGTGCGTGTCGTGCCGCTGGCCCAGTTCGACCAGCGCGTGGGCGTCCGCCGGGTCCTCGGAGCCGGCCAGGCCCGCCACCTGGGCGACGGCTGCCGTCTCCAGCTCCCGCGCCAGCAACGGGTGCCCGTCGAGCACGTCCGGCGGGGTGCCGGGCACGTGCCCGGCGCGCAACCGGTCGAGCAGGTCCAGACCCGCCAGCAGGTCGCGCAGCGTCCCGGCGGCCGGCAGCACCGCCCCGACGTCGGTCAGCACCTCGCCGACCAGGTCGGGCAGGCCGCACGCGGCGGCGTCCGCCAGGTCGGCCAGCGCTTCCGCCGGGGTGTGCCCGCCGGCCCGCTCCCGCTCCGCGCGCCGGGCCCGCAACCGCCCGAGAGCGGCTTGCGGGAGCGTCGCGCCCCACAACCCGGCCACCGGCAGCGTCGCCGCCGTAGACGGGGTCCAGGTCGCGGTCCACCGGGTGGTCAGCGCGTCACCGCCGCCGACACCCGTGGTCGCGGTCCGCTCGGCGTAGGGCACGCCCAGCACGGCCAGCCGGCGCAGGGTGATCTCGCGCCGCGCGTCCAGGTCCGAGCGCAGCGGGTCCAGGCGGAGCACCGCCGGTTCCCGCGCGTCCGGACCGGGCAACCGCAGTTCGGTCAGCAGCGCCTCGACCGCCGGGGCCAGGCCGGAGCGCGGCGTGCCCGGTGCGAGCACGCCGGACCGGCGGCCCACCAGGACGTCACCGGCGGCGCGGGCGACGACCCGCCCGCGCCCGAGCGGTTCGGCGTGGGTCAGCACGCTCTGCACGGCCTCCACCACCTCGCCCCGCCCCGGTGCGGGCAGCCCCCGCAGCCGGGCCAGGTCGACGGCCAGCCGCAGCGCCTCGCGGGCCTCGCCGGGACCGGCCGGGTGGCCGAGTTCGCGGACCCGCGAGCAGATCCGGACGATCACCGACGCGGCGGCGTGCTCGATCGCGGCGGGGTCACCCCGGGCTTCCAGCACCGCCTGCTGCCACTCCGGGTCGCGGATGCCCGCCGGGTAGCCCGAACGCTCGTCCAGCAGCGCGAAGCCGTACGGGACGAGGGAGGTCACCACGTCCGCGTCGGTGCGCACGACCTCCGGCACGTCATCCGGCACGTCGGGACCGCCCAGGAGGGCCGCCGCGTGGAACGACCCGATCACGGCGGCGACCCGGCGGCCGTCCGCGCGGGCGACCGCCCGCCTCATCCACTCTTCGCGACGCAGGTCGAACCGGTCCACCCCGGGACCGCCGGACGCGTCCCGGCGCAGCGCCCAGCCGACCAGCAGCGCCGCCCGCCGGACCGCCTCCGCCGTCTGGCCGGGGGCGCACGCCTCCACCAGGCGGTCCCACAGGTCGTCGCCGTCGCGCCCGGTCACCGCCCGGCGCAGGGCGTCAGCCAGCGGCGACGCACCCGCACGGGAGCCCGGGTAGCCGCCGGCGCGGACCGCCAGCGGCAGGTCGCACGGCCGCACCTCGACGCCGTTGCGGCGGGCCCAGCGGATCGCGGCGAGCTCGGGCGAGAAGTCCGCGAACGGGTAGAACGCCAGGCTCCCCCCGTCCCGCCGCGCACCGGACAGCGCGACCGGTGCGGTCAGCTCCGGGTCCGCCAGGTGCGGCAGCCACTCGCCGAGCTCCTCGGGGAGCTCGATCAGCAGCACCTCGGGGTCGGCCGCCGCGAGCAGTTCGGGCATCACGGCCGCCAGCGCCGGCGAGTGGTGCCGGACCCCGATCAGGAACGGCTCGCGGTGGCCCGCCAACCGCTCGGCGACGGCCAGGTCGTCCTCCGCCGAACCGTCCAGGAACGACTCGACGGCCGCTGCGGACGACCCGGCACCGCGCGCGGGACCGGACGCCCGGTCCGGCTCGGTGGTTGGCTCGGCGAGATCAGGTGCCGTGGGATCGGGTGCCGTGGGATCGGGTGCGGTGGGTCCGGGTGCCGGCGGGCGGCCCGCCGACGCGGGGTTCGCGTCGGCGGGCCGGCGGCCGTTCCGGACCGCGTCGGGGTCACGCGTCGAGGACGTCACGGAGCTCCCACAGCCTTCGCCAGGTGCGTGCGCCGCTCTCGGCGCGGCGGCGCACCGCGCCGTCCCAGTAGCCCAGCAGCCGGGCCGCGTCGGCGGGGTCGTCCTTGCGGACCACGCCCAGCAGGTGGCCGGGCAGCAGCGACAGCGGGTCGCGGTCGCCCGGGAAGTAGGCGTCCGCGAGGCCCAGCGACGTCGCCACCGACACCGCCTCGGCGGTGCTCATCACGGTGGAGGGCCGCTCGACCGCCCAGCCCTCCTCCGACACCCCGTTGCGCAGGTCCCGGAAGGCGGTGACCAGCACCTCCAGCACCACGTCGTCCACCGCGAACGGTGCCTGCACGCGGTCCAGCGCCGCCCTCGCCTGCCGCCGGACGAGGGCGGTCTCGGCGGCCAGGTCGCCGATCGGGCCGACGGCCTCGAAGTTGAACCGGCGCTTGAGGGCGGCCGACATCTCCGACACGCCCCGGTCCCGCAGGTTCGCCGTCGCGATCACGGTGAAGCCCGGCGCGGCGTGCACCGTCGCGCCGTCCGTGCCGGACAGCTCGGGCACCGCGATCCGCCGGTCGGACAGGATCGACACCAGGGCGTCCTGCACCTCCGGCAGGCAGCGGGTGACCTCTTCCACCCGCACCACGCCGCCGGTCCGCATCGCGGTGAACACCGGCGACGGGACCAGCGCTCGCGGGCTCGGCCCCTCGGCGAGCAGCATCGCGTAGTTCCAGCCGTAGCGGAGCTGGTCCTCGGTGGTGCCCGCCGTGCCCTGCACCACGAGCTGGCTGCTGCCGCACACGGCGGCGGCGAGCAGTTCGGACAGCATCGACTTCGCCGTGCCGGGCTCGCCGACCAGCAACAGGCCGCGCTCGCCGGCGAGGGTGACCACGGCGCGCTCCACCAGCGCCCGCTCGCCGACGAACTTCGGGCTGATCGCCAGCCGGGTCGGCAGGCCCGCCACCGGCTTGGGCAGCGCCAGCGCGTCGCCGCCGCTGCCGGCGATGAACGTGACGACGGCGCGCGGCGTGAGCCGCCAGCCGGGCGGCTTGCGACCGTCGTCGAAGGCGGCCAGAAACGCCAGCTCCTCGGCGTGGGCGTCCTCGGCCGGGTCGATCTGCCGTGCGGCGGTCACCTGCGTCCTCCGGTCTTGAGCTCTTCGTAGGCGGGCGTGTCGCCGTCCAGCACGCGCTGCCAGGCGCGGGCGAACAGGGCGGCGACGGGCTCGCGGGCCACCACCACGCCGTGGGGCTGGCGGGTGAAGCCGAACATCGGTGCCTTCCACGACTCCAGCGGGAGGTGCGGGCTCGCCAGCGCGAGCCAGCCGCCGGGCAGGAACAGCGACCGGCCCGCGCGGGCGCGCTTCGCGGTCAGCACCAGGTCCGTCCCGGCCAGTTCCGCCCGCGCCTTGCGCAGCCGCGCGGGCTTCCACCCGGTCCACCGGGTCACGTTCGCGTCGGTCGGGTCGGGCAGCGCCAGCAGTTGGAGGTAGAGGAGCGCCGCGTCCTCGCCCAGCCCGGACTTCGCGACGACCTCGGCCACCAGCTCCGGGCCCGGCACCTGGTGGTAGGACTCCGGGTCACCGGTCGGCGGCACCGCGCACGCCGCCGTCAGGCCCGGGTCGGCCAGCAGCTCCAGCGCACGCCCGGTGCCCTGCGAGCTGGTCAGCTCGACCAGGGCGTGGAACACGTCGCGGTCCTCCGGCCCGACCAGGCCCGGCCGCGCCACCACCCGGCAGAACCCCTCGTGGGTGCCGAGCAGGTGCAGCCAGCCCCGGTGGTCGACGGCCACCCCGACACCCGGCGGTTCGACACCGAGCAGCGACCGGAGCGGCTCGTTGCCGACCCAGCCGCCCAGGTCGACCGCGAAACCGGGATCGGCCACCCGCTGCCGGGCCAGTGCCAGCGCCTCGGGCAGTTCGGCGCGCAGCGGGGAGCCCGCCGGGAGCCGCTGGGCCAGCCACAGCAGCACCTCCGGCACGGTCCGCAAGGTCGACTCGGTGAACCCGGACCAGTTCCGGGCCTCCAGCGCCGTGCCCTTGACCCGCAGGTCGGCGTTCTCGGTGAGCCACGCGGTGGTGCCCGGGTTGAGCACACCGGTCACGTACTCGCCCGAGGTGGTCAGCGGCAGCAGCTTCGCCGCGTCGGACAGCACGTCGTCCGGGGTGGGGTTGCGCCGACCGAGCTCGGCCACCCACACCTCGGCGACCGCCGCCGCGTCGGGGCCCGTGGTCCAGAGGTCGGCCGGGTCGGCGGGCAGCGAGGCCGCCAGCAGCCGGCGGCGGAAGCGGTCGTCCATCCGGCGCAGTCGTTCCTTGGCCGTCTTCGCGCCCGCCGGCGACAAGCCGAGCAGCTTGCGGTCCTCGGTGCTCAGGTAGTGCGCGTCCCACCGGTCGACGCCGACCATGCCGGCCAGCACCACGGTCGCCTCGGCGGTGCCCAGGCCCGTCGCGGCGGCCAGCGCGGGCACCGACTCGGCGTGCCACGGCGCGGGACCGCGTTCGGCCAGCACCGCGAGGAACCGGTCGACCTGGGCGCGGCCGAACGCCGGGCGGATCTCCTCGGAGCGTTCGAGCTGCCACTTGCGCGGCAGCTCGAACCGGCCGGGGGTGCGGGTGAACTGCACGCCCTCGTACCGGTTGAACGCATCGCGCCGCCGCCGCTCGAAGAACAGGGCGAGGAACCCGTCCTTGACCGGGGTGACGCGGTGGGTCGGCGGTGGGTCGCCGACCGGCACCGTCACGGCGACCGTGCGCCAGTGGCCGGTGCCGTCGACCAGGCCGCTGTCCGCGACCGACCGCAGCACCAGGACCGCCGCCTGGCGGACCTCGGCCGGGGTGAGCGGAGACGCCGCGCGGTGCGCGACCGCACCCAGCACGGGCAGCAGGTCGCACCACCCCGCGTTGCCCGCCTCGGGCAGGGCGCGGGCTTCCGGCTTCGCCTGGGCCGCCGTCCCGGCCAGGGCCGCGATCAGCTCGGGCAGCGTGGTGCGGAGCTGGTTGCGGCTGACGCGCAGGTTGCCGAACCAGCTCAGCGCGGCGGTCACGTCGTCCTCGACCACCACGGGCCCGGCCGGGGCGAAGACCGACGAGTCGACCTTGCGCGCCTCCGCCGCGATCCCGGCGTAGTCCCGGTAGCCGCTGAGCAGCCTCGCGGCCCGCCGGACGACGTCCAGCACGCCCGCGAGCAGCGCGGGATCGGTGAGGCCGGGCAGGGCGGACGCGACGGCCGAGGCCAGGTCGTCCTGCTCGCCGCGAACCAGCGCGAGCAGCCGCTTGCGGCGGTTCGGCTTCTCGCCGTTCTCGGCCAGGGCCGCCGTGAGCACCGCGTCCACGGCCTCGCGCGTCACGGCGCGCAACGCGGCGGAACCGGCCTCGTCCCGTGGTCGCAGCAGGTGCCACCAGTGCAGCGGGGGCACCAGCGGCGTGCCGGCCGCGTACCTCTGGTGCCGGTCGCCGAAGCCCACCACGCCGAGCACGACGCCCTCGTCGTCCAGCAGCGTCGCCGCGTTGTCGTTGGTGGCGAGCACCAACCGGCTGCCGGGCAGGTCGAGCACCCCGGACGGCGCGCGCGAGCCCCGGGGCAGCCGGACCCGGCGGCCGTCGACGCCCTCACCCAGCCAGGAGCCGTCGGCCTCTGTCCGGAGCCGCCAGCCGTGCAGTCCGCCGGCCGCGCCGAGCGGGCTGTTCGCCGTCCCCTCGACGACCGGCCGCAGGGCGCAGCGCGGGAGGTCGAGCTTCGCGCCGTCGGCCGCGAAGTCCTCCAGGAACCGGGGCAGGCTCGCCCGGCCGACCTCGCCGGTGGCCGGGTCGACCTCGCTCCAGCGCCACTCGCCGTCGCGGTGGAAGCAGGCCCACAGGGACGTGCCGTCGCCGTGGGCCGGACGCCCGTCGTCGATCTGGGTGTCGCCCGGCCGCACCGCGCGGCGACCCGCGAACCGCGACCCGTCGGGCAGGCCGATCGACGGGTCGCCGGCGGTGGGCCGGTGGTACGGGCCGGAGCCGGACGTCGGGACGAAGACGTGGTCGGGCGCGTCGCTCCAGTACGCCCGCGCCTCGTCCTCGCCGCGCCAGCGGACCAGCAGCCTGCCGTCGAACCAGGACCCGGCCGGGCGGTAGGACCACGCGCGCCGGTCGTCGGCCGGGATGCGCGCCACGTGCTCGGCGAGCACGCCGTCCGGACCGGCCACCACGAACGTCTCGCCGCGCCGCAGCACCAGCGCCGGCCAGCCCTCGCCGGCCAGGCTCGGCTCCTCGCCCTTCGGCGGGTTCTCGGTGGTCAGGCGGGCGACCGCCTCCTCCAGCGCGGGCCAGCCCAGCTCGTCCAGCAGGCCGGTGCGCAACGTGTGGTGCAGAGCAGCGGCGACATCGGTCGCGGACACCGCGTCGGCGGCCTCGGGGACGTCGGCGAACGCCTCGGGCAGCTTCAGCACGGCCAGGTCGTCCAGGTAGCCGCCCAGCGCGGGCAGCCCGGCGGCGGGCTGCCCGGCCTTGCGGGTGATCCAGTCGCGCAGCGCGCGCCGCAGGCCGGGCACGGACACGGCCGAGGTCAGCACGTCGGCGGAGACGACGCCCTGGCGCGAGGTACCGCGGAAGTAGTCGACCAGGCCGTTGCCCAGGCCCCGGCCGAGGAAGTCGTCGGCGGCGAGCGCGGCGAGGTCGCGGCGGCCCTCGGCGTCGTCGGCCAGCCAGCCCGCCACGTTCACCGTGATCACGGCGCGGTCGATCGACTTGATCGGCACGGCGTGGGCCACCAGCACGTCGAGCAGGTCCAGTTCGGCCTGCCGGTAGGCGGTCAGCGCCCGCACCGGCACACCCTCCGCCGCGAGCCTCGGGGCCATCGCCTCGACCAGGTCCAGCACGACCGTCGACCGGCCGGTGGCGCGCCAGCCACTGGCGCGGACCGCGATCATCGAGGCCAGCCACTCCGCGGCGTCCGCCGCGCCGCCGGGCTCGACGAGTTCGCGGGTCGCGCCGCACGCGCCCAGGATCTCCAGCCAGGTGTCCAGCACGGCGACCGACGCGGGCACGAAGGTCAGCAGGCGGGCGCGGACCTGCTCGTCCCGCGTCGCCAGCCGCACCAGGGAGTCCCGGTAGGACTTCCAGAAGGCGAGGCCCGCGCGGGTGACCGAGGAGCTCTCCAGGACCGCGCGCAACAGCCGCTCGTCCTCCTCTGCGAGGTCGCGCTTCGCGGCCTTGGCGAGCCGGCGCAGGTCCTCCGGCATCCCGGTGTACGGGGGCAGGCCGCCGCGCGTGCGCTCCACGCACAGCGTCACGAACAGCTCGTAGGCGGCCACCGGCTCGTACTTGCGGGCCAGGCCCTTGGAGTGCGCGGACAGCGCCTTCGCGGTCAGCGCGCCGGCGAAGGCGAATTCCAGGAACACCTCGCGGATGCGCTCCGGGTCGACGCCGAGGTCGTGCACCTCCTCCGCCTCGCGCGCCTTGCCGAACATGGTCGCGGCGTAGGTGTGGTTGCCGTGCTGGAGGAAGATGCGGCCGGCCTGCTCGTAGAACGTGGGCAGGAAGTGCGGTGCGGAGCGGCCGAGCATCTCGCCCAGCGCGGTGAAGCCGTCCTTGGCCGCGCCGGCCCGGGACTTCGCGGTGCGGGCCAGCCGCTCCACGTCCTTGACCAGGTTGAGCGCGTGGTGGGCGTTGGCCGGGTCGTTCACCAGCGCCCACGCCGGGAAGCCCAGGGCCTCGCGCCGGCCGGTGCCGACGTCGGCGACCCTGGCCGGCTCGCCGAACCCGAGGTACTCGCAGGTCAGGTCCTCGGCGCGGCCGAGGACGGCGGGTACCAGGCGGACCACGACGCGGTCTTCCAGCGCCGCGTGCCGGTATTGGCGGGCGGTGATCGTGTCGCGGTCCTGCCCGACGGCCGTCGTGCCCGGCAGCACCGCGCCCGCGCCGATGAGCGCCTTCTCGTCGTACTCGCTCACTGGGCCACCGCTTCCTCGACGACGCGCCCGGCGTGGACCGCCGAGGCCATGCGCATTCCCTCGGACCACGCGACCGGACCGACCTCGGCGAGGGGCAGCCCCGTCCCGTCCTCCAGGGTCCAGCTCAGCCCGCCGGTCCAGGTCTCGCCCTCGGGGTAGTCCGAGCCGATCCAGAACCGCGCCTCGACCACCCGGCCGTCCTCGAACGCCGAGTACACCGCGTCGCCGCCGCGCACCGGGTACCCGAGCGTGCGGCACCGGCCGAGCGCGTGGGTGAGCTGCTCGAACCTGCCGCCGGAGAAATCGTCCACAGAGGTCTTGCCCGCCGCGTGCGGGCGGCGCGCGAAGGTCTGCCGGAAGAGCTGCTGGACCTTCTGCTCGACGCCGAGCTCCGCGCCGAACTCGCGCAGCTCCTCCAGGTCCTCCAGCAGCACCGGGTGCGGGATGGACACCGACTCCGGGCGCAGCCGCACGGTGTCACCGTCCAAAGTGACCACGCCGAGGCCGCGCTCGGCGTCCGCGTCGCGCAGGAACCCGACCTGGCCGTCCGCCACGACCACCAGGTCGCGCAACGCCGACGCCCACGCCTCGTCCGGCCACACCTCGACGACCAGGGCGGCGGGCACCGGCAGCGACCGCACCATCCAGCCGTCCACAGCGGACAGGCACTCCGCACCGTGCCGCACCAACCACTCGGCGAGCTGGCGCAACTGCACCACCTGCGGGTCGTCCTTGAGGGACGCGGGCACCGAGGACAGCAGCTTGCCCTTGGCGTTGCGGGCTTGTACGCGCCCGCCGTCCCCCAGCCGCACCTGGTACCCGGCCCCGGCGTCCAGCCAGCCCACATTTCCTCCTGCGAAGTCGTGTTCGAAGTTGTTGCCCGGAGGCTAACGACGAGCACCGACAAAAACCGCGTACCTGCTGTTTCGCAACCCTGCCGTGATCCCGGGGGCCGGTTTCGGGGGACCGTCGCGCCGCCGCCGGACACGCTCTGCCGACCGGGCGTGCGCGGACGGGCACCGCCCCGACGGCAATGCGCGGACCCGTGAATTCGGACGGACGGGCGGCAACTCGTGGCGCGCGGCGGTTCCCGGTCGGTCGGGAAACGGAATCCCCGGCGAGTTCCGCGGGCCTGCGGACGCCATCGCGACAAGCGCCGGTCCACAAAACCGGAACACCACTGCGAAAGGTCACACGAAGGGGTGAACTGTATCCGGGGCAGGACCGTGGACCCGCTCCGACCTGCGCCGGCGCGCCCGGGGCCCACACGCCCGACGAACACGCGATCGGGCGACGTCCGCCGCGCCGCGCCCGCTCGCCCGTCCCGCCGAACAGGGAAAACACCCCCGTCGATAAATGCATGTGCACCTGCACGCGCAGATGCACGTTCACCGACGACCGGAACCGGTTTCGGAGCCGCATTCCGGAATTTGATGCGGTGACTCCACTTAGGCCAGTCTGCGCGAGATGCGCGCCGCCTACCTGCCGAACCCGCTACCGACGGACCTCGAACTGCCGACCCGGACCCACCGGGCGCTGGCCGAAGCCGAGCACGCACTGGGCAACCTCAACGGGAACGCGCAACGGATCGCGGACCGCTCCACGCTCGTGCTGTGCGGTCGGATCCGCGACGCGCGCGACACCGGCGCTCCACCGGACGACGACCACGAACCGGTCGAGGCGCTGATGTTCCACCTGCTGTCCCACCGCGCGCCCGACGACCGGGCCGCGCTGACCGACCTGCTCGGCCGGCACCCGGTCGGCCGGTTCATCCTCGCCTCCGCGCACGGGGCCGAGCGGGTCGCGGCGGGCGCGCCGATCGGCCCGGAGCTGCTCGGCGAGATCGGCGCGATCCTCACCCGCTCCGGACCGGGCGGCACCGGTCGGCCGGCGCTGGCCGCGTGGGCCGACGGCGTGCGCGCGCCGGGCCCGCTGTCCCGGGTGGCCCGGATCGCCCTCGCCCACCTGCACCTGGAACTGCTGCGCCCCTACCCCGAGGTCGAGGGGCACGTACCCCGTTTGTTCACCTCGCTGGAGATGGTGCGCACCGGGTTGCTCCGCGACCAGGTCCTCCCGCTGTCGCGCCGGCTCGGCACGCACCACCACGAGTACCACGAACAGATCCGGGCGGTGGTGCGCGGCGGCCCGCTGCACGAGTGGATCGGGTTCTTCGCCGACGGCCTGCGCGCCCAGGCGCTCGCGCAGGTGGGCCTGGTGGACGAGCTCGTCGGGATGCGCCGCGCGCACCTGGCCGCCGCCCCCGCACCGCCGAGCCTGTACCGGGTCGCGGGAGACCTGGTCACCACTCCGGTGCTGACCCACCGGACGCTGATCGCCCGGTACGGGATCACCGTCAAGACGGCCATCCAGATCACCCGGCGGCTGGTCGGGCTCGGGCTGCTCACCAGCCTGGACGACCGGCTGTACAACAAGGTCTTCGTGTGCCGCCCGGTGATCCGGCTGCTTACCGGGCAGCGGCCGGCCGGGCAGTCCGAACGGGACGGTCGTGGCGTCCGCGCGGCGCTGACCGCTCCGTGACCCTCCTCCACCGGGAAGCACCGCCGCGACGAGCTGTCCGGACCGGATCGTCCGAACACCGCCGGGATTCGCGGTCCGCACGGGATACTCGGGCGGGACGAGCGGGGAGGTCTGACGTGGCGGAGTACCCGGACGTGCCGGAGGAGATCCTGGCGCGGGTGCGGACGAGGTGCCTGGCGCTGCCGGAGGCGGCGGAGGAGCAGGCGTGGCGCGGTACCCGGTGGCGGGTCGGGCAGCGGCCCTTCGCGCACCTGCTGGAGATCGACCGCGGCAAACCCGCCTCCTACGCCGAGGCGTCGGGCCTGGACGCGGGCAGCGTGCTCACCTTCCGGGCAGGCGGGCCGGAGCTGGTCGCGCTGAGCGTCGCGCCGCTCCCGTTCTTCAAGCCCCGCTGGTCGGCGACCGCGATCGGCCTGGTCCTCGACGCCGGCACCGACTGGGACGAGGTCGGCGAACTGCTGGTGGAGAGCTTCTGCGCGTCCGCGCCGAAGAGGCTGGCCGACCGGGTGGTCCGGCCGGCCTGACGCGTCGACCCGCGCCGGGGCCTGACCGAGGGGCATCCGGCGGCGGGCCGGGCCTGGACCGGCGACAACACCCCGGCCGCGCATTACCGTCGATAAGCCTACGACCGTAGACTCTCGGCGGGAACCGCAGTGCCGGAACGGGCGGGCGCTACGCCGGACGGTGGACGCCACGACGTACGGTGGGCACCGAGAGTGTTTTCACGCACAGAAGCAGGAGAACCGATGGCCGAGCGATCCCGGGTGAAGAGCGGTCGTGTGGTGCGCACCGAGCAGATCTCGCCCGACATGGTCCGGGTCGTGCTCGGCGGGGACGGGTTGGCCGAGTTCACGGTGGGTCCGTACACCGACGGCTACGTGAAGCTCCAGTTCCCGCAGGAGGGCGTCGACTACCCGGAGCCGTTCGACCCGGACACCATTCGGGAGACCATGCCGCGCGAGCGGTGGCCGCGAACCCGCACCTACACGATCCGCCGTTGGGATGAACAGGCCCGCGAGCTGTGGATCGACTTCGTCACGCACGGTGATTCCGGTGTGGCCGGCCCGTGGGCGCAGAAGGCGCAGCCCGGCGACGTGCTGCACTTCGCCGGCCCCGGCGGCGGTTACGCACCGGACCCGACCGCCGACTGGCACCTGCTGGCCGGCGACGAGAGCGCGTGGCCCGCCATCGCCGCCGCCCTGGAGTCGCTGCCCGCCGACGCCGTGGTGCGGGTGTTCGCCGAGGTCGAGGGCCCGGACGACGAGCAGGACGCGCCCTTCGACGTGGTGTGGCTGCACCGCGCCGGCGGCCCGCGCGGCGAGGCCGTGGTGGCGGCCGTGCGCGAGCTGGAGTTCCCGCCCGGCCGGCCGCACGTGTTCGTGCACGGCGAGGCGAACATGGTCAAGGGCCTGCGCGGTCACCTGCGGCTGGAGCGGGGGTTGACGCGCGACCAGTTGTCGATCTCGGGCTACTGGCGGCTGGGCAAGGACGAGGACGGGTGGCAGTCGACCAAGACGGACTGGAACCGGCAGGTCGAGCAGGAGCAGGAGAAGCCGGCGTGAGCGAGGCGGTGACCGGTCCCGCGAGCTACTTCCCGTCGATCGAGAAGAAGTACGGCAAACCGATCTCCGAGTGGCAGGACCTGATCCGGTCCTCTCCGCTGACCAGGCACGGCGAGCTGGTGGGCTGGCTCAAGACCGAGCACGGACTGGGCCACGGCCACGCCAACGCCCTGGTCGCGCACACCCTCTCCCAGGGTGCGTAGCACCGGACCGGCTCCCGCCGCTCTCGGCGGGAGCCGGCGCGAACGCGCAGGTCTGACAGCACACGGCGACCGGTAGGGCCCAGTAGTGCGCTCCGGGGTCAGTGCGCCAGGACGTTGACGACGTGCCCGTCCGGGTCGCGCACGAAGAACCTCCGCACGCCCCACGGTTCGTCGGTCAGCTCGTGCACGATCTCCGCGCCCGACTCGACCGCCGCGCGGTAGCAGGCGTCCACGTCGTCCACCTGGATCGACGCCACCGGCACGACCGGGGCGGTTTCGTCGTGCGTCATGAGGCTGAGCTGGACCTCCGGCCGCGTCGGGTCGGCCAGCGTCACGATCCACCCGTGGTCCATCACCACCCGCAGCCCCAGCACCCCGGTGTAGAACGCGATCGCGTCCGGCAGCGACGCGCTCCTCAGATCCGGCACCACCCTGTTGACCGCCATGCCCCGATCATCCCCTGCCCGGCCCCGGCGGGGCGCACCAGGCCGGTCTCGTGGGCGACGGTGCCGAACGCCCCCGAGACTGTCCACAGAGGACAGACCGGATAATCGATCGCCCCGACCACGGGCACTGGGGCAGCATGGACGGGTACCAGCCGCTGACACGTCCTGGAGGACGCGGATGGCCGTGCCCGGAGCATCCGGAGCCGATCGTGCATCCCCGACCCGCCGCAAGGCGGTGCTGCTGGCGCTGCGCCACTACAACCGGGAGTTGGTGCGCCAGCGGCGGAACTCGATACCGGGGCTGCTGCTGCCCGCCCTGGGCAACACCGCCCAGCAGTACCTGGCCCCGCTGGTGGTGGCCTCGCTGGTGGGCGCGCTGGCCACCGGCGGGTCGAGCGACCTGGCGACCGTGCTGCCCCACGTGCTGGGCTTCGCCGGCCTGCTGCTGCTCGCCGAAGCCCTGTGGCGGGTGGGCCTGCACTGCCTCAACCGCACCGACGGCCGGGGCATCGAGCGGCTGTGCGTGGACGGCATGGACGAGCTGCTGGCCAAGGACGCGGCCTTCTTCCACGACAACTTCGCGGGTTCGCTGACCAAGCGGGTGCTGGGCTTCTCGTCCCGGTTCGAGGAGTTCGTGGACACGCTGGCGTTCTCGGTGATCGCCAACGTGATCCCGCTGGCGTTCGCGTCGGTGGTGCTGTGGCGCTACGAACCGCTGCTGGTGGTCGTCCTGGTGGGCCTGATCGCGTTGACCGGCCTGGTGATCGCGCCGCTGGTGCGCCGCCGCCAGAAGCTGGTGGACGACCGGGAGGCCGCGATCGCCCGGGTGTCCGGGCACGTCGCGGACACGTTGACCAACATGGAGACGGTCCGCGCGTTCGCCGCCGAACCCCGGGAGGCCGGTGAGCACCGCGTCCGCGTCGCCGAGCAGCGCGCGCTGGCGGTCCGGTCGTGGGACTACGGCAACCTGCGCATCGACACGGTGGTCGCGCCGATGTCGGTGCTCACCAACGCGCTCGGCCTGCTGGTCGCGGTAAGTCTGACCGACGGCCGGCTGGGCATCGAGGCGATCATGGTGACCTTCGCCTACTTCGCCAACGCCACCCGGATCATGTTCGAGTTCAATCAAACCTACCGGCGGCTGGAGAGCTCGCTCACCGAGGCCGCGCAGTTCACCGAGCTGCTGCTGACCCCGCCGACGGTGGTGGACCCGCCCGCGCCGGAACCGTTGCGGCCCCGGGGCGCTGACGTCCGGTTCGACGGGGTGACGTTCGCGCACGCTCCCGGCCGGCCGCTGTTCGAGGACCTGCGGCTGGAAATCCCCAGCGGCCACCGGGTCGGCCTGGTCGGCCGGTCCGGCGGCGGCAAGAGCACGCTGACCCGCCTGCTGCTGCGGCTGATGGACGTCGACGGCGGTCGAATCCTGGTGGGCGGCCAGGACATCGCCCGCCTGCGGCAGGCCGACCTGCGCAGCCTGATCGCCTACGTGCCCCAGGAACCCGCCATGTTCCACCGGACGCTGCGGGAGAACATCGCGTTCGCCCGCCCCGGCGCGACCGAGGACGACATCCGCCGCGCCGCCGAGGCCGCGCACGTGACGGAGTTCGCCGGCCGGCTGCCGGACGGCTTCGACACCCTGGTCGGCGAGCGCGGCGTGAAGCTGTCCGGCGGCCAGCGGCAGCGGGTGGCCCTGGCCCGCGCGATCCTGCGCGACGCCCCGATCCTGCTGCTGGACGAGGCCACCAGCGCCTTGGACTCGGAGAACGAGCTCCTGGTGCAGGACGCGCTGTGGCGGCTGATGGAGGACCGCACGGCGATCGTGGTGGCGCACCGACTGAGCACCGTCGTCCGCATGGACAGCCTGGTCGTGCTCGACGAGGGTCGCGTTCTGGAACAGGGCACGCACGACGAACTCCTCCGCGCACGCGGCCCGTACGCCCGGCTGTGGCACCACCAGTCGGGCGGCTTCCTCGCCGGGGACGACGAGCTGACGGAGGTCGTGACGTGACCTGAACCGGCCGCGCGGCGGCGTCGGACGGCCGAGCGGGCGGACCGGCGGGCGCTTCGGGTCCCGGGTGCGGTCAGGTCGTCCCGCCGGACGCCGGACGGTCCGGGGGCGGGTCGGCGAGCGCGGTGCGCATGGTGTCGCGCAGGCGTTCCAGGAAGTCCTCGACCAGGTCCAGTTGCCCCGGCGGGTACTGCGCGACCAGGGCGTCCAGGTGTCCGGCCAGGGGCCCGAAGAACGCCCGCGCGGGCGTCTCGATGTCCGGGCCGCTGCGCAGGGTCACCACCCGGCGGTCGGCGTGCTCGCGGGTGCGCACGACGTGGCCGAGCTTCTCCAGCCGGTTGAGCAGGTTGGTGGTCGCGCCCGTGGTCAGCGACAGGCGTTCGCTGAGCCTGGTCGGGGTCAGCGGAGCGCCCTGGTCCTCCGCGTAGAGGATCTCGGCGAGGGCGGCGGCGTCGGTCGAGTGCAGGCCGAGCCAGCTCGCGAAGCGGCCGGTGAACTCGGTGTAGTTCGCGCCGAACGCCCGCAGCCCGTCCAGCAGTCGCGCGGCCCGTTCGCCGGCCTCGTCCATCGCCACTCCCCTTGATCGCGTGCGTTGACAACCTACCCACCCTCGATTTAGCTTCATCATGAAGCTACTTTATTCTGAAGCCAACTCGGGGGATCTCGTGCACCACTTCGCCGCCGTCGACCTCGGCCTCACCGAAACCGACGACCGCGCACCGGGCCGCGCCGATGGACCGGTGGTCCGCGTCGAGGCACCGGCGGGCGGGCCGGTCTGGATCGTCACCGATGCCGACCTCGCCCGGACCGTGCTCACCGACCCGCGCATCGTCAAGGACCCCGCGTCCGCGCCGCCGCACTGGGACCCGCAGCGGGCCGGCCTGGAGCAGACCGCCGCCGAACAGCCGTCGCTGACCACCCTGGACGGACCCGGGCACGCCGAACTCCGGCGGGCCCACGCCCCGCTGCTGAGCGCGAAGCGGGTGCGGGAGAACGCCGACCGCGTGCGCGCCACCGCCCGCCGGCTGCTCGCCGAGCTGCCCCGCGAGGTCGACCTGATGGCCGACTTCACCACCCGCTACCCGCTCACCGTCCTGCTGGACCTGCTCGGCATCCCCCCGGTCCACGTCGACCGGGCCGCCGCCGCGTGCCGGCTGCTGGTCGGGGGCGACCCGGCGACGGCCATCGCGGAGCTGGCAGCCGTGGCGGAACACGGGGTGGACGGTGCCGGCCTCGCCGCCGAACTGCGCGACCGCGTCCCGCCCGGCACCACGCGGGCCGACCTGCGCTACCACCTGTTCAGCCTGATCTTCGCCGGGCAGCTCACCACGGACGCCGCGCTGGGCCGCACCGTCGCCCACGCGCTCACCGACCGGCCGAGCGCCTCGGCGGAAGCCGACTTCGTCCGGGACACCCTCCGCCGGCACCCACCCGCCCCGTACTCGCTGTGGCGGTTCACCGCCACCGCGATCGAGCTGGCCGGCGAGCACCTGCCCGCGCACTCCCCCGTGCTGGTCGACATCGCGGCCGTCAACGCCGACCCGACCCGGGACGACGACCTGACCTTCGGCGCGGGCCCCCACTTCTGCATCGGGGCGCAGCTCGCCCTGCTGGAGTTGCGCGCGGTCGTGGCCGTGCTGCGCGACGACTACCCGGACGCCCGCCTGGCCGTGCCGCTCGCCGACCTGCGCCACACCGGGCCCGGCGGGATCATGGGCAGCCGGCTGACCGCGCTCCCGGTGATCCTGGAGTAGGTCAGACCGCCGCGAAAACGTCGTCCTGCGCCGACTCGCACGCCGTCAGCAGCGCGCCCCGGAGCACCGCCCCGCCACCCAGCGCGCTCGGCCGCACCACGGTCGCGATGGGCGACGCGGCGGTCAACCGGTCGGCGACGCGGGAGGCCAGCTCCTCGCCGCCCGCGCGGCCGATCTCACCGCCCAGCACCACGCACCCCGGGTCGAGCACGGCCGCGATCGAGGCCGCGCCCACGGCGACCCGATCGGCCAGGACGTCGAGGAACCCGTCCGCGCCGGTCGCCACGGCGTCCCGGACCACGGCCGCGCCCGCCAGGTCCGACGACGACGGGACCAGCCCGTGCCCGGCTGCCAGCTCCGCGATCGCCGCCGACGACGCCAGGCCGTGGAAGCCGCCGCCCGCCGGCCAGTCCTGGCCGGGCACCGGCAGGAAACCGAGCTCGCCCGCGCCGCCGGACGCGCCCCGGTGCAGGCCGCCGTTCACCACGAGCGCCGCGCCCGTGCCGTGGCCGAGCCAGAGCAGGGCGAACGTGTCGAGGTCGCGGGCGGTGCCCAGGCGGTGCTCGGCGACGGCGGCCACGCTGGTCTCGTTCTCCACCAGCAGCCGGCCGTCCAGCCGGGAGCGCAGTTCGGCCACCACCTCGCCGTGCCAGCGGGGCAGACCGGCGATGCCGCGCAGGTCGCCGCTGCGCGGGTCGACCAGACCGGGCACGCCCATGCCCACCGAGTGCAGCGTGGGCGCGCCCGCCTGGAACGCGGTGTCGGTGAGCAGGGTGAGCGTCCGGGCGACGGCGTGCTCGGTGGTGGTGGTCGGGCCGATCGGCGTGGACGCCTCGGCCAGCACCTCGCCGAGCAGGTCGGCCACCACCACGGACACGCCGTGCGTGCGGACGTCGAGCGCGGCGACGTGGGCGCGGGTCCGGACGATGCCGTAGAGCTGGGCGTTCGGGCCGCGCCGGCGGATGTCGACCTCGCCGACCACGGTGACCAGACCGGCGTCACCGAGGCGGCGGACCAGGTCGGCGATGGTCGGGCGGGACAGGCCGGTGAGCCGGGTGAGGTCGCCGGCCGTCAACGGGCCGGACCGCAGGAGGCGCAGCGCCTCCCGGTCGTTGATCGCACGAGCGGCGCTCGGTGATGCGGGCATTCCGGAATCCTCGCAGACCTGGGGCTGGTGGCCTTTCTTTCAGGAAACCTTCCTGATAATTTCGGCAACCGTCACTCGTTCGGGCAGTAGGCGGACGGCGGCCGGCGGTTGGCGGCTGGTGGTTCATGGCCGAGCGTGGCGGGTAGTGGCCGAGCGTGGCGGGGTCCGCGATCTGCGACGAACCGCGTCCGTCCGCGCGCTGCGAGCGACGACAAGCGACCGTGGACAACAGTTGTGGACAGCAGCCGTGCACGGTGGCCGGCGGCCGGTAGTGGGACGACAGCACTCGGGGAGGGGCGGGGACGTGGGCGAGGCAGAGGTGGTGGGCGGCGCGCAGGCGGTGCGGCGGGCCCGGATCGCGGTCGGGGCGGTGTTCTGCGTGCACGGCGCGGTGCTGGGGTCGTTCGCCACGCGGGTGCCGTGGATTCAGGAGCACGCCTCGCTCGGCGCGGGCCGGCTCGGGCTCGCGCTGGCGTTCCCGGCGATCGGTTCGGCGCTGGCCATGCCGTTCGCGGCGCGCCTGGGCCACCGCTTCGGCAGCAAGGCGACGCTGCGCGGCCTGCTCGCCCTGTGGACCCTGTCGCTGGTCCTGCCCTCGCTCGCCCCGAACCTGCTCACGCTGTGCGCGGCGCTGTTCGTGTTCGGCGCGTGCTCGGGCACCGCCGACGTCGTGATGAACGCCATCGGCGTGGAGGTCGAGCAGCGGCTCGGCCGCTCGATCATGTCCGGCCTGCACGGCATGTGGAGCGTGGGCGCGCTGCTCGGCTCGGCCGCCGGCACCGCCGCCGCCCACTTCGAGGTCGCCGCACCGCTGCACCACCTGGTCGCCGCCGCGGTGCTCACCGTCGCGGGGCTTCTCGCCGTCCAGCGGGTGCTGGACGTGCGCCCCGAGCAGGACGAGGAGCCGCCGCCGAGGTTCACGCTGCCGCCGAAGTCCGCGCTGCTGATCGGCGCGGTCGGGTTCTGCGCGGTGTTCGCCGAGGGCGCGAGCCTGGACTGGTCGGCCGTCTACCTGCGGGAGGTGCTGGGCACGTCGGCGGGGGTGGCCGCCGCGTCCACGACCGGGTTCGCGCTGACCATGGCGGTGGCCCGGATGGCGGGCGACGCCGTCGTCGACCGGATCGGCGCGGTGCGCGCGGTCCGCGCCGGCGGGCTGGTCGCCGCCGCCGGCGGCCTGCTGGTCGTGCTCGCGCCGAACCCGCCGGCGGCGATCGGCGGTTTCGGCCTGCTGGGCCTGGGCATCGCGGTCGTGGTGCCGCTGGCGTTCGCGGCGGCCGGTCGCAGCGGGACCAACCCGAGCCGGGCCATCGCGGGCGTCGCGACGGTCACCTACACGTCCAGCCTGATCGCCCCGTCGCTGATCGGCGGCATCGCGCAGGCCACCTCGTTGACCGTGTCGTTCATCGTGGTCACCGTGCTGGCGTGCGGCCTGATCGCGTTCGCCGGGGTGCTGCGCACCGACGACCGGGGCGAGTGACAGGCCGGCCACCTCGCCGAAGCGCTGGGCGGCGGCCGGAGGTGTCGCCGCCGAATTCCCGGGGCGCACCCTGCCGGACCCGTCGGCGGCGTTCACCGGCGAGGAGCACGCGGCGGCCTGGTGGATGCGGCGGTCGTGACCACGCGCACCCACCTGGTCCAAACCGTCCGGCTTCCCCCGGGGTGGAGGTCAGCCCGAGCCGTTCTCGACCCGGAACTGCTCCACCAGCTCCGGGTAGTGGTCGTCGGTCAACGCCTCCCCCGGCACCAGCCCGACGCTCCACGGCACCGCGCACGGCCCGGCGTGCTCCGGTTCCGGGCACAGCACCAGCTTGATCCGTTCGACCAGGTCACGGGCCTGCTCCTCGGTGGCGTAGACACCGATCCGGATCTCTTTGACCTCGCGTTCCCCCGCCATGCCACTACCTTAGCCGGCGGTCACCGGCAGCCACGTGCGCGCGGCCGACACCAGGGCGGCCACGCCGATCTCCAGGGTCGGGCTGATCACCGGGGCGTAATGCGGCGAGTGGTTGGCGGGCAGGCCGGTGGCCATCTCGCGGAGCGTGCCCAGCGACGTCGCGCCCGCGAACGCGGCCGGGTCCGCGCCGCCCAGCAGCCAGTACACCAGCGGCACGCCCGCCGCCGTGGCGAAGACGCCCACGTCCTCGCTGCCGGTCACCGGGCCGGGGTCGACCACGCGCGCGTCGGTCACCACCCGGGCCAGCGCGACGCGGGTGCGCGCCACCGCGTCCGGGTCGTTGACCACGGCCGGGTGGCCCGACACGAAGGTGATCTCCGGGTCGCGGGTCGCGCCGGACGCCACCGCCTCGGCCCGCACGATCCGCTCGATCGCGCCGAGCACCCGGTCCCGGACGGCGGGGGTGTAGCTGCGCACGCTCAGCAGCAGCTCGGCCGAGTCCGGGATGGTGTTGGCGACCGTGCCGGCGTTGATCGCGCCGACCGTCACCACGGCCGTGTCCAGACCGGACACCTCGCGCGACACCACCGCCTGCAACCGCAGCACGGTGGCGGCGGCCATCACCACCGGGTCCACCGCCGCCTCCGGCCGCGACCCGTGGCCGCCCTCGCCGTGGAGGGTGACCTTCAGGGTGTCCGCCGCGGCGAACGCCGGTCCGGGCCGCAGGCCGATCACGCCCGCCGGGATGGGGGTGACGTGCTGGCCCAGCACCACGTCCGGCCTGCCGACCCGGTCGAACAGGCCGTCGTCCACCATGCCCTGCGCGCCGCCGCCGAGCTCCTCGGCGGGCTGGAACACCGCGAGCACGGTGCCCCGCCACGTGTCGCGCGTCGCCGCGAGCTCCCGGGCGGCTCCGACCAGGCAGGTCACGTGCACGTCGTGCCCGCAGGCGTGCATGACCGGGACCGGGTGGCCGTCCCGGTCGACGACGACCGTGCTGGCGTACGGGAGCCCGGTGCGCTCGGCGACGGGCAGGGCGTCCATGTCGGCGCGCAGCAGGGCGGTGGGCCCGTCGCCGTTGCGCAGCACCCCCGCCACGCCGGTGCCACCGATCCCCTCGGTGGTGTCGAACCCGGCGGCGCGGAGCTCCCGCGCGGCGATGGCCGCCGTGCGGGTCTCCGCGAAACCGAGTTCCGGGTGCCGGTGCAGGTCGCGGTAGAGGTCGTCGAGGTCCACGCCGACCACTATCGGCGCGGCGCGCCCACCGGGCAACACGTCGGGCCGGCACCGCGACGGGTGCCGGCCCGGTGGACCGCGCGTGCGGGCCGGTCAGCTCTGGGGCACCGGCTCCTCGGCGGGCACCTCGGCGGGCTCGTCCTTCTTGCGGGTGTCCTTGGTGGCCACGTACCCGATCACCGCGCCGACGAACGCCAGCGCGCCGAGCACCGGCCACACCGAGTGGCCCAGTTGCAGGAACAGGAAGCCGCCGATGATCGGGCCGGCCGCCGAGCCCAGGCCGAAGACGAACTGGAAGCTGCCGATGTAGCGGCCCTTGAGGTGCGGGGGCGCGATCAGGCCGGGGTAGGAGAACACCACCGGGCCGCCGATGATCTCGGCCAGCGTCCACAGCAGGGTGCCGATGATGATCACGGTCGGGCCCAGCGGCAGGCCGTACGCGGCGACACCGAGGCCCAGCAGCACGAAGGTCGTCGCCACGACCATCTTCGCGGGCAGGTTCTGCGTGGTCTTGGTGACCACGAGCTCGAACAGGATCACCACCGCGCCGTTGAGGGCGACGGCGAAGGTGTACCAGAAGATCGGCACGCCGGACTGCGCGACGTCCAGCGGCAGCGTCACCATGTACTGCACGTAGACCAGGCCGTTGATGAACACCACGAACAGGAACGCCAGGTAGCGCCGGTCCTTGAACACGTCGGCGTAGCTGCCCGTCGCCGCCGGCGCGCCGTCGGCCGCGGCGTCGCTCCGCAGGCCCTTCTCCTCCGCCTTGGACGGCAGCGCGAAGTGCGCGAGCACCGCGTACGCGCCCGCCACCACGGCTTCGCCCCAGAACAGCAGGTGGTAGCTGTCGCCGCCGAACTGGTAGAGGCCGAAGCCGATCAGCGGCGCGGCCGTGGTGCCCAGGTTCAGGCCGAACCGGTACATCGCGAAGATCATGACCTGGCGGTCGTCGTCGGTCAGCTCGGACAGCAGCGTCGCGGACGCCGGCCGGTAGACCTGCCCGACCGCGCCGACCAGGGCGATCGCCACGATCAGCAGCGCGTAGTTCGGCAGGTAGAGCAGGGCCGCGATCAGCGCCGCCGACCCCGCCATGCTGAGCACGGTCGAGTTGCGCGCGCCCAGCCGGTCGGCCAGCGCGCCGCCGATCAGCACGCCGATCACGCTGCCCACGCCGTACACGCCGAGCGCGGTGGCCGCCTGGCCCGCGGAGTAACCCTGGGCCGTCAGGTACAGCACCAGGAAGATGTTGAGGAAGCCGCCGACCTTGTTGACGAAGACGCCGCCCAGGACCGCCTTCACCGCCATCGGCGACTCGGCGAACGTGGTCCAGATGCCTGCTGACTTGTTCTGCGTTGCCATCACTTCACGTCTCTCGGGGGTTGCGGGGGGTTCAGGCGGGTGTGACGTCGAACGCGGCCTCGGCCGCGTTCAACCGGTAGGCGACCTGCTCGCGGGTCTCGCCGGTGGCGACGGCGAACGCGATGCGGCCCCAGACCGTGCCCTTGGGCGGCGGCGAGACGACGGTGCCGGGTTTGGCGACCACCACGACTCGTTCGATCCCCTCGGGCAAGGCATTCTCCGCGAAACCGAGCGATCCGATGGTCGTGTCGTCCTCGGACACATAGAAGAACCGAATGCCGGCGACGCGACCTCGGGTGGGCGTCAGGTCCACCGGCCGCCCGGTGACGGCGGCGGCGGCCACCAGGCCGGGGTCGATGCCGGTGGCCAGCGAGCCCAGGAACGGGATCATGTCGCCGCCGAGGCGGCCGTTGACCTCGATGACCTTCGGGCCGTCGGCGGTGAGCATGAACTCGGAGTGGGTGGTGCCGTCGGTGAAGCCGAGCGCCTCGTGCGTGCGCTGCAACGCCTTGAGCAGGACGGGGTCCGTCAGCAGCGGGTCGGCCGCGTCGACGAAGTGGCCGACCTCCTCGGCGTACGGCGGGTAGCCGACGACCTTGCGGCCGATGAACAGCGGGGTCACCTCGCCGGCGCGCACCACCGAGTCGACGCTGATCTCCTCGCCGGACACGAACTCCTCGACCAGGACCGGCTGGTCGGTGTCGAACACCACCGGCTCCGGCCCCTCGGCGGCGACGGTGAACGCGAAGTGGGCGCGCAGCCCGGCCTCGTCCTCGACCTTGATCACGCCGAGGCTCGCGCCCAGGCCGCGCGGCTTGAGGATGGCCGGGTAGCCGACCACCTCCGCCGCCGCCGCGGCGTCGTCCACGGTCTTGACCGGGATGGAACGGGGCTGCGGGACGCCCGCGACGTCGAGCGCCGCGCGGGTCTGCCCCTTGTCCCGCAGCCGCCACACGACCTCCGGGTCGCCGTTGCGGACGCCGAGCTCCCGCGCGACGAACGACGCGGCGTGGATGCGCGCCTCGTCCCAGCACAGGACGCCGGCGACGGTCTCCCGCGCGGCGATCTCGCGCGCGGCCTCGGCCATCGCCGGACCGTCCATGGTGTTGGGCAGCACGGTCCAGCCGGCCGCGTACTCCTTCTCCCACTCGGGTTGCGCGGTGAGGAACAGGTGGACGCGGTATTCGGCGCTGATCGAGCGCAGCAGGTATTCGCGGTAGGTCCGCATACCGGTGGCGACCACCAGCAGCAGCGGGCGGGTGTCCTCGGTGCCGGTCATGACGCGGTGCCTCATCTCTCGTTGCGACGTACGGTTGCCCGGTGGTGGACCAGCCCCTGGACGCCTTCGGCCGCGCTGGTCCCGGGGGCCTGTCCCCGGGTGGTGGCGGTGTGCGCCGCCGGAGCGACACTCCACTTCGGACGTGACAGGGGTCCGAAGTGGACCGCAGAGCCGGAGGAGGGCGCGGACACCGGTCGGTCCGCGCCGCCCCCACCGGCCGCGAGGACCGTCAGCCCTCGTCTTCCAGGTAGTACCAGTTCTCCGGGTTGATCATCCCGTACGGGTTGACCGGCCCGAAGCCGTGCAGCGAGTTCGCCACCTCGAACAGCCGGATCGGGAAGTTCGGGGTGAAGATCACCGGGACCTGCTCGGCGATGTAGTCCTGGTACTCGTAGAGCACGTCCAGGTCGTCCGTGGTGACCGTGCGCTCGATCAGCTCGTCGGCCCTCGGGTCGGAGTAGAACCCGAAGTTGCCGCCCGCGCCGGTGGAGAACAGGATCTCACCGGTCGGGTGGTGGTAGGCCCAGCCGCCGTTCCAGCAGCACATCTCCCACAGGCACGGGGTTTCCTCGGTCGCCTTGCAGGGCGCGTCCTCGGCCACCAGGACCGAGCCGTACACCTCCTGGAGCACCAGCTCGACGCCCGCCTCGGCGGCGGCGGCGCGGAAGCCCTCCATCACGCGGGTCAGGGCGGGCCGGCCCTCGACGTAGCGCATCAGGATCTTCAGCTCGGTGCCGGCCGGGATGCCCTCCCCCGCCTCGCCGGGCCCGGTGCCGGGCCGCACGCACACGGCGGGCGTCCGGGTGGTGTCCCACCCGTTGGCCTCCAGCAGCTCCTTGGCGTGCCCCGGGTCGAACGGCAGCGGCCACGCGCCCTCGCGCTGGCGCGGCGAGACGTAGTCGGTCTTCGGGTACATCGGGACCGGGCCGTTCTGCCGGTAGGCGTAGCCCTGGTAGATGTCCCGGACCGCGGTGTCCTGGTCCAGCACGCTCTGCAACGCCTGCCGCAGGTAGGTCTGCGCGAACATCTTGCCGACCACGGTGGGGTTGTTGTAGTTCAGCGAGATGTACCGGATGCAGAACGCGGTCTGCGGGTGCATGGTGTAGGTGTCGGCCAGCGGGTTCGGCCCGCCGACCACCGGGTCGACGGCGGGTTCGGTGGCGAAGCTCAGCGGCAGGTACCCGACCTGGATGCCGTGCTCGGCGTCCGGCCCGGCCTGGAGCATCTTGTACTGCTCCTCGTCGGAGAACGTCGGCACCTGGCGGAACTCGTCCAGGTAGGGCTTGTTCGGCCCCGAGTAGTGCTCGTTGGGCACGAACGTGACGATGCCTTCGAGCGTGTAGCTCTTGAGCCGCCACGGCCCGCTGACGACGCTCCAGATGGGGCTGTCGGCCCACCTGGTGCGGTGCGCGTTGCCCTCGTCGACGATGTTGCCCTGCTGCTCCATCAGGTACTCGTAGACGGCGGCCACGTCCGCGAGGTCGCCGGAGGCGTTGGCCGGGCCGGCCTCGGTGCGGTCCCACGACCTGGGCAGCGGGGTGATGGTGCTGAGCTGGTTGTGCAGCACCCAGTGCTTCGAGTAGACCTTGTCGAAGGTGAAGTACACCTTGTCCTCGGCCAGCTTGCCGTAGGAGGTGAGGTTGTCCGGGAAGTAGCCCGGCACGTACTCGCCGTACCGCGCGCCCTTGACCTTCATCAGGTTGACCCAGAACAGCACGTTGTCCGCGGAGATCGTCTCGCCGCTGGACCACTTCCACGGCTTGATCGTGACGGTGACGGTGAGCCCGTCCTCGCTCCACTCCGGCGGTTCGCCGATGCTCTGGGTGTAGTCCACGTTCGGCGTGCCGTCGCTGCCGAAGTAGTACAGCGTGCGGTACATCAGCGCCTGGAACTCCAGGATGTTGCGGGTGCCCATGCGCTCGGCCGGGGTGAACGGGAAGATCACCGCGGGCGGGAAGCCGGGCGCGCACGCCCAGGTCACGACGCCGCCCCTGCGGGGTGCGCCCCCGGCGGCGGTCGGCGCGGGAATGGTGCTGGCGGAAGTCATCGGTGTCCTCGTCGTCTCAGCTTGCCTGCGGGATTTCCTCGATCACGGACACACCGCTGGAGGCGTGCGCGCCGAAGCGCTCCCACACCTCGTCCAGCCGGATGCGGCCGTCGGACAGCACGTTGGGCGTGCTCCGGCAGTGCCCGGAGACCACGTCGCCGTCGTCGAGCACCATGCAGTAGGCGAAGTCCAGCGAACCGTCCGCGCCGGCGGTCCCGGTAAGCGCGCCCCGGCGGGCCTTGCCGCCCAGGAACTCGCCCCACAGCAGGTCGCCGTCCTGGTGGTAGACCGCGACCCGGCTCTCCTCGGGCGCGCCGTCCGCGACCGGCCGGAACCTCTTGCCGTTGTAGTTGATCACTTTCCGTGCTCTCCCAGCGTGTCGAGCGGGCAGCGCCGTGCGCCGCCGCCGAGGTCGGTGGTGCGGGCCCGGCGTCGCGATCGGTGCGACGCCGGGCGCGGGTCTAGCGGAACTCGACCCGGATCTTCGACGCGAAGTCGGTCATCAGGGCCAGGGCGTCCTGCTCGGAGGTGCCCGTGGTGCCGAGGAAGCCGAGGATGGTGTTGCCGTCCGGCGGGCGCTTGATCTCGTCGCCGGGGCTCGCGGTGATCTTGAGCAGGAAGACCCGGTCGGACCCGCTCACCTCCTCGGGCACGACCACGCGGTCCACCACGCCGGCCTCGGAGATCAGGCACATGGCGGTGATGTGCGTGCCCGTCGGCCGGAAGTGCCGCACGTCCGGCCGCCGGTCCGCGCCGATCGCGACCACGGCCGCGATCGGGTCGTGCTCGGCGGTGATCCGGGCGATCATGTCCAGCCCGCCGCCGCCGACCCGCGCGGCGATCTCCAGCAGGTGGGGCCTGCCGTCGTGGAACCGGACCTCGGCGTGCATCACGCTGCGCCGCAACCCCTGCGCGAGCGCACCGGCCTTGACCACCTCGTGCACGGCGACCAGGTCCTCGGCGCTCATCGAGGTGGGCGCGTGGTGCACGTCGTCGTCGAACGTGCCGCCCTCGGCGGTGATCCGGTCCACCACCGAGCCCAGGTACAGCTCGCCGTCCCAGGAGACGGCCTCCATCAGGTATTCCTTGCCGTCCAGGAAGGACTCGACCAGCAGCCCGTTCGGCCCGAGGTCGATGCCGTCGGCCTCGGAGTTGGCCCAGAACATCTCCCGGATGCCGGCGGCGGCCTGCTCGTAGTGCTCGACCAGCTCGGCGTCGTCGTCGCACTTGAACACGAAGTGGCTGCCCGCGCCGAGGGTGGGCTTGATGATCACCGGGTAGCCGAACTCGCGGGCCGCGTCCCGCGCCTGGGCCAGTTCGGTGACGTACCGGAAGCCCGGGATCGGCGCGCCCGCCCTCTCGTGGGCCTGGCGCATCAGCAGCTTGTTGCGGCTGTTGAGCGCGGCCTCCACGCCGATGCCCGGCAGGCCGAGCGCCTCGGCGATCGCGGCGACGGCGACCACGGCCGCCTCCGAGAAGGTGATGACGCCGGCGAAGTCCTCCACCGCGTGCCACTGCTTCGCGGTGGCGATCATGTCCTCGATGTTCTTCGTGCCCACCAGCCGGTAGCGGTCGGCGGGCCAGAAGTCCTCGGTGCCCTCGCCGTTGAGGACGTACAGCTCCGCGCCCAGCGCCTCCACCTGCTGGTAGCGCGAGTGGTAGTACTGGAGGTACTGGCGGGTTTCCACGGTCAGCAGCTTCACGGCCGTCCTCCTATCGAGCGCCGTCGAGCGCCGGTGCGAAACCGGTCGGCGCGGTGGTGGCGGGCAGGCGGGGGAACCGGAACAGCGGCACGGTCTCGGCGCTCGCCGAGGCCAGCGCCAGGTCCACGCCCTCGGCCGACAGCGCGTCCGCGACGTCGACCAGGATCGGCGCGGCGCACGCGAGCAGGGTGCGGGCTTCGAGCAGCAGGTCGCCGGGCGCGACGGGCGAGTGCCCGTTGCGCTTGCCGTCCACCGACTCGGCCAGCGCGCGCAGCCGCCCGAGCTGGGTGATGACGGTCTCCGCGGCGCGGCCCAGGCTGAAGTTGGGCAGCTCGTAGCACAGCCGGAACCGGTCGAGCATGTTCGCCGAGCGCCGCCGGCCGTCCTCGGTGGTCCTCGGGACGCCGGACACGCCGACCACCGCCAGCGCCACGGCGTCCGCCAACGCGTTCCACGGCTCGATCAGCCGCCGGGTGGTGACCGCGTGCAGCGCGTCCCGGCTGAAGTTGGTGCGCTGGTACTCCGGCGCGGTCAGCGCCAGGAAGAACCGGACCAGGTCGCGCGGCACCTCGGCGAGCAGGTCCGCGCTCCAGATCAGGTGGTTGCGGCTGGTGGAGAACTTCTCGCCGTCCAGGTCGTAGAACTCGTTGCAGACGTTGGACTCCGGCGTGGCGTACCGGTTGCCGTGCGCCAGCAGCATGACCAGGTCCACCAGGCCCCAGTGGTACACGTTGTCGAAGCCGTGGAAGTACACCAGTTCCGCGTCGGACTCGGCCCGCCACAGGTGGTCGGTGTCGCCGGTCGGCACGCCGAGCTTCCCGGCCGCCCACCACGTGCTGTAGATCGACGCGGGCATCGCCTCGATCCACGGGTACAGGACCTGGTCGGGCGTCTCGGGGAACGGGGCCGCGATGCCCCACGTGCCGGGGAAGGTGACCGGCACGTCCGGCAGCGGGCGGGCGAGCAGCTCGCCGATCAACTGCTTGGCGTGCGGTCGCCAGCGCGGCGTGCGCGCGGCGTAGTAGCTGGTGAGCCGTTCCCGGTACTCCTCCATGGGCAGCACCAGGATGGTCTGCTCGCGGTAGACCACCGGGTCGGCGGGGTCGATGGTGTACTTCGGGTCGACCAGCTCGTCGAAGTTGTTGGGGTGCCCGCAGTTCTCGCACGCGCCGCCGCAACTGCCCGCCATGCACACCGGGCAGGTGCCCGACACCAGGCCGTCGTAGAGGAACCGGCCCGCGTTCTTGGCGTAGGGCAGGCGGACCGTGCGCAGCCGGAACCGGCCGGCGGCGTGCAGGTCGGCCACGTAGTCCAGCACCGTGCGCCGGTACCGGTCGTCGATCGGCGGCAGGCCGGGCATCAGCGTGCCCATGGCGGTCAGCGAGCGCTGGATCTTCGCGGTCGAGGTCTCCACCAGGTCCTCGGGCGTGGTGCCCCGGCGGTGCGCGGTGGACAGCACGTAGCTCTGGCTGTCGTCGGTGCAGGTCGTGTAGATGACCTGGCGGCCGTTGGCGCGCAGGTAGCGGGCGTAGACGTCGCCGGCCAGGTACGGGCCCGCCATGTGGCCGACGTGCAGGTCCCCGTTGGGGGTGGGGGTCGCGGCGACGACGATCGCCGGACGGGGTCGGCCGGTCACGCGGACTCCTCGTGGCGGGCGGCGAACTTCTCGGTCATCTCGGCGTCCCACCAGATCGCGTAGAACTCGAAGTCGGCGTCGCCGCGGTTGACGACCTGGTGCCGCTCGTTCGGCGTGAAGTGCACGACGTCGCCCGCGACGAACGGCGTCTCGCCGGCCTCGGTGAGGATGTGCGACTCGCCGGCCATGGCCACCCAGATCTCGTACTCGTGGTGGCCGTGCGCACCGGACTCCGCGCCCGGCCGCACCACGCACCAGGAGCCCTCGAACGGCGCGTTGACCAGCGACCACGGCATCAGCCGCTGGGCGACGAGGCCGTTGTCCCGCTTCAGGTTGTCCCGGTCGAGCTTGCGGATCTCCATCATGATCGCGATTCCTCCGTGGTGGGTGGCTCAGGCGGGGTGGGGCACGGTCGCCAGCAGTTCGGCGGCCGACCGGGGGCGGGTGTCCGGTGCGGACGTCGCGCGACCGTCGAGCAGGTCGCCGACGATCTCGCCGGCGCGGATCGCGAGCACGCTGATCAGCGAGTCGGCGATGCCGTGGGTGGACTCGTTCACGCCCTGGAGGTAGACCCGGGCCTCCACCGACGCGGGCAGCGTCATCCGGTACTTGCGGGTGACGGTGAAGTTGTCGTCGACGCCGACCGCCGCCGCCAGCGCGCGGGTCATCGCGGGCATCCGCTTCGCGAAGCCGGTGCCGAGCATGACCACGTCGCAGCGCAGCTCGTCGGTCTCGCCGGTCTTGCGGTCCAGCAGGGTCAGCACGACCTCGTCGCCGTCCGACTGGGCGTTGGCGATCTCGGTCATCGGGATCATCCGCAGCCGCTCCGCGCCGGTCAGCTTCTCCAGGTAGATCGTGCGGTAGAGGTTCTCCAGCATCGCCGGGGCGAGGCCCGCGTAGTTCGTGCGGTGCATCTCCTGGAGGAGCTGCTCGCGGGCGGCGGGCTGGGCCGCGTTGAAGGTGTCCACGAAGGACGGGTAGAACAGCTCGTTGGTGAACTTGCTGCTCTCGTAGCCGTTCAGGCCGATCGAGCGCATCACCATGGTGACCTGGGCGTTGGGGAACGCCTGGTGCGTGGACCAGACCATCTCGGCCGCGCTCTGCGCGCCGCCCACCACGACCACGCGGTGCGGCGCGGCGGGGTCGAGCTTGCCGACCCGGTCGAGGAACTCGGTGCTGTGGATGACCCGCTCGCGGGGCAGCGTGGCGAACTGGGCGGGCACGTGGGCGTCGCGGCCCGCGCCGACGACCAGGTCGCGGCAGCGCACCGTGCTGCCGTCGGCGAAGCGCACCAGCCAGCCGGTGACCTGGCCCGCGACCACGTCACCGGGCTCCACGCCGACGACGCGGCGGCCGTGCTCGACCCGCACCGCGGTCAGCGAGCGCGCCACCCACGACAGGTAGTCGGAGATCTCCAACCGGTAGGGCGTGAAGGAGCCCAGGTTGATGAACTCGTCCAGCCTGCCGATCGAGTGCAGGTAGTTGACGAACGAGAACTCGCTGCGCGGGTTGCGCAGGGTCACGAGGTCCTTGAGGAAGGAGACCTGGCTCTGCGACCAGGGCAGCAGCATCCCGCGCTGCCAGGCGACGTCCTCGTGCTGTTCGACGATGAGGGTGCGGGCGGCGAGGTCGGGCGCGAGTTCTTCCAACGCCACGCCCAGCGCCAGGTTCGCCGGCCCCGCGCCGATCGCCAGCAGCTCTACATCCCGGTGGTCCAACGCATTCTCCCAAACCTTGAAGTGGGTGGCACCGCGACGGCGGGGCCACGCGAGACGGACCGGGTTGTGCCCCGGTAGGGAGGGAATTCGGTCCGTCGGCACCGGAAAGAATTCCGGGCCAGGCAGTCTGATTGAGCCCGAGCCGGCTCGACGGACGAAACCGTAGGTGACCGGGCAGCAACCGACAAGGCTTTCCGGGACCCCCCGAATCGCTCCGATACGGGAACCCTATCGACTGCGGGAAGTCCGTTCTCCGGGCAGCCGGAAACCCGACCGAGAGCATTTCCGCCCTCGTCCGGGAATGCCCGGCACATCGGTCAGGAGTCGTTCACGAACTGTTCAGCACCCCGCCCGCCGCGATCCGGCTCGCGGCCACGGCGGTCTTCGCCGCGCCACCGCTCCCGCCGGTGAAGGTGAACAGGCCGGGGCCGGCCGGGCGCAGCCGCAGACCGGCGGACGCGTGGTAGCAGTCCGACGAGGCCACGACGAGTTCCGGCGGCGAGACCTCCACCGGCACGCCGAACCTGCGCCGCGCCTCGGCCGCCACCCGGTCGGCCAGTCCGGGATCGGGCCGCACGTCCCCGGGGGCCAGGTCCCAGCGGTCGCAGCCGAGGCCGAGCAGGAACGTCCCGTCGCCCCGAGGTCTGCCGTACAGGCCGGTGTCCTCGTCGACGAACGCGCCCAGGCCGGGCAGGTCGACCCGGTGGACGCCGTACTGGATCTGCTTGGTGCGCAGCGTTCCGCCGTGCTCGACCAGGCCGGGCGACCACGCGCCGGCCGCCACGACCACCGCGTCGTACTCCCGCACGGACCCGTCCGACGTGCGCAGGGTGGGCCCGGTCACCACTCCGGTGACGGCCGTGCGCACGACGTGCACCCCGTGCTCCACCGCCCACGCCAACGCGCTGTCGCGCAGCCGGGCGGGCGAGAGGTAGCCGGCGTGCCGCTCGACCACGGCGACCGCGTCGTCCCGCAGGTCCCGGTAGCCGAAGCGCCGGCGCAGCTCCGCCGCGTCCACGACCTCGGCCGAGCCGGGCAGCCGCTCGTCCACGACCCGCACCGACCCGGTGGGGTCGACCCCGCGCGGCAGCAGGTAGGAGGAACCGATCTCGCGGTACCCGCTCCACTCGCGCAGCCGGGCGTCCGACCGCACCTCGGCGAGGCTGTCCGCCGCGTCCCGCCCGGCGTCCGGGTCGACCTCGAAACCACGCACCAGCCCGCCGGACACCGCCGAGGCGTCCACCACCGACCGGCCCAGGGCGACGACCTCGACCCGCACGCGGTCGGAGGCTTCGCGCAGCCGCCACGCCAGCAGCGCGCCCGCGAGACCCCCGCCGACCACCCCGACCCTCATGCCCGACGGCCCACCGGGTTCGACCCGAAAAGACCGGAAGTGCCACGTGAAATTTGCCCGATGCGCCTCGCGGGCAAATCAGACAATGTATGGCGGACTGTTTCGCCGCCCAACGGACCGCACACCCCGGACTCCCCTCCGACTGGGTAACCAGATAGTAGGCACGGTCCGGGCCATGTCAAAGAAACATTCGACCGATCCCGGCCGGCTCATAGCCAACCCTTATGAGGGAGGGTCCGGGCAGGTTTTCCGGCCATCGGACACCGCCGATCGGCCGCTCGCCCAGGGTGACCGGTCAATTACCCGCTAGCCCACCGTGACCGACCAATTACGGGTGTGCACCAGATAGCAGAACTCGTCGAGGAGCTTCGCCAGCGAGCGGCCCGGCCGGCCGAGCCGCTCGACCAGCTCGGGTTCGTCCGCGCCGGACTCGGCGAGCAGGTCGAGCGCCCACCCCCGGCCCAGCGCCAGGTGGGCGGCGTAGGCGGTCCGGTCGCGCGCGCCGTGCAGCTTCTGCGCGATCAGGTCGTCCCACGGCATCAGGCTGTTGGGGCGCAGGGCGAACAGCAGCTTCGACGCGGCGGTCGGGCCGAGCGAGCGGGTGGTGGCGGCCGGTGTCGCGACCAGCGCGGCGAAGCACTCGCCGAGCTCCGCGATCCGCTCGTCGGTCAGCTCGCCGATCCGGGTCCGCGCGGCGGGCAGCGCGCCGCGCCACCGGTCCCACCACGCGGCCAGGCCCTCGTCGAACACCTGCGGCTCGCCGGCCTTCGGGTAGCGGATGCGGCAGCCCCACGCGTTGAGCCAGCGGTGCGCGGCCTCGCGGTGCGCGGGCAGCGCCAGGTCGACGGCCGGGGCGGTGGCGGCGAGCAGCGCCGCCCACGACCTGTCCGGCTGGGAGTAACCGCCGAATTCGGCGACGGCGGCGCGCAACGTGCTGAGGTCCGGTTTCACAACGGGGCAGACTAGCCCGGCCCGCCGGGCTTACGATCCCGTGCCGTGACCACGAATCTCCCCCACCTCGCCGAGCTCACCAGCGTCGAAGACGGCTACCGCCACTACCCCAAGGAGGTCGTCGCGCTGCCCGAGCACGACGTCGTCCTGTCGGACTCCCACCTCAAGTGGTACGAGGTCCGCAAGGCCGACGCGGTGGTCGACCCCGACGTGCGGGCGCAGGGCCACCGGTTCCTGCGGGACGAGGTCGCGGCGGGTCGTCTCGCCGTCTCCGGCGACCTGGGGTTCGTGGTGCACCACCTGTGCGGCGGGACGTTCCACTTCGTCATCGTCTGCACCTGGCGCAACAACAACGAGATGTGGCTCAGCGTCTACTACCGCGAGGTCACCCAGCACGAGGGGTTCCAGAAGTTGGAGCAGGGACCGCACCTCCAGGTGGTGTGCGTCTGGGAGCTCGGCGCGGTGCTGCACGAGCGCGCGGCGTGGTCGCGCTTCCTGTACTCCGAGCGCGACGACGCGGCCAAGGCCGCCTACCTCGCCGACCGGTTCACCGGGACCGTCTGACAAGTCCCCCGTCCGCCCCGCGACCCGCGCTTCCTCGCCGGTCGCGGGGCGGACCTGCCCGCGCGCCCCGCGCCGCCGTCGCACTTCGGCAACCCGCAGTTCCTCCCGGTCCCGCCCCCGTCGTGCCCGGGGCGTCAGCCGGTCGGCTCCGACTCGTCCGGCGTCCACGGCCCTTGCAGCGGGCCCGGCGCGACCGGCTCGTGGACCAGGGGCGCGGTCGGGGTCGTGTTGTGGTGCAGGCGGAACACGTCGAAGCGGTTGTAGTGGCCGATGATGTCGTGCATCTGCTTGGGCTGGATGCAGCGCGCCAGGTCGATCTCGGCGTAGACGATGCCCTCGTCGTCGACCAGCGGTTCGGTGACCGGGTTGCCGTCCGGGCCGAAGATCCCGGACAGGGCGCTGTTCGGGCGGCGCATCCGGCGCGCGGTCGCCACGTCGTCGCCGGCCGCGACCTCGATCATCTCGTCGGTGATGGTGGAGCAGGCCACGATCGAGAACAGCTTGCCCTCGAACGCGTGCGCGGCGGTGCGGATCGCGATCGCCTGGGCCATGTCGTAGTCGGCGGGCGCGACCGGCAGGGCGATGTAGGTGGCGGCGTGCACGAGTTCGCCTTGCGCCAGCAGGGAGAACCGGGCCAGCGTGTTGGTGTTCTCGCCGCACGCGAGGACGCCGAGCGGGCCGATGGGCGTCCGGTGCACGACCACCGTGCTGCCGTCACCGGGCGTCCAGGTGAGCTTCTCCGCCCACGTGGGCACGAGCTTGCGGTGCCGGCCGATCAGCGAGCCGTCCGGGCCGATGGTGAGCACGGTGTTGTAGAGCACGCCCAGGCTGTGCCGGCCGCGTTCGTTGACCCCGATCACGACCGTGGTGCCGGTGGCCGCCGCCGCCGCGCGCAGCACGTCGACGTGCGGTCCGGGCACGTCGACCGAAGCGCGGTACAGCCGTTCGTAGAGCGGGGACCCGGCGACCGGGTTCATCGTCCAGTTCCAGTACGGGTAGCCGGCGACGAACACCTCCGGGAACACCACGAGCTCGGCACCCCGGCCGGCGGCCTCGTGGATGATCGCCGCGGCCTTCGCCACGGTGGCGGCCGGGTCCAGGTACACCGGGGCGGCCTGCACGGCGGCGGCGGTGAAGCACGGGAAGTCGTCCATGGGTTCTCCTGACTGGGGGTGTTCCCTACCGGCCGGGCCGCCAGCGCTGGTGCACGGGTTCGGGTTCGGCGGGGTGCAGCGCGAGCGCCGGTCGGGCCCGGCCCGCCGAGGGCGGTTTCGCGCGGCCGGCGGCGTGGATCGGCGGCCAGTGCGCGCCGGGGCCCCGATAGCCGAGGTCGGCGGCGGCGTGCAGGGTCCACGCCGGGTCGTGCAGGTGGGCGCGGCCGACGCCGATCAGGTCCGCCCGGCCGGCGAGCAGGACGGAGTTGGCGTCGTCGTAGCCCGAGATGCCGCCGACGGCGATGGTCGGGATGCCGGCAGCGGACCGGATGCGCGCGGCGAACGGGGTCTGGTAGCCGCGCCCGTACGCCGGTCGCTCGTGCGGCACGACCTCGCCGCTGGACACGTCGATCGCGTCCACGCCGTGCGCGGCGAAGGCGGCGGCGATGCGGACGGCGTCCTCGACGGTCGTGCCGCCGGGTGCCCAGTCGACGGCGGAGATCCTGGCCAGCAGGGGTTTGCGCCAGACCGCGCGGACGGCGTCCACGACGGCGAGCGGGAACGCGAGCCGCCCGTCGAGCCCGCCGCCGTAGCGGTCGGTGCGCTGGTTGGTCAGCGGCGACAGGAACGTCGAGAGCAGGAACCCGTGCCCCGCCTGGAGCTCCAGCACGTCGAACCCGGCCGCGTCGGCGCGCGCGGCGGCCTCGGCGAACTCGCCGACCAGCACGTCCAGCTCGCCCCCGGTCAGCTCGCGCGGTGCGGGCAGGCCCCGGTACGCGAGCGGCGACGGCGCGACGGTCTCCCACCCCCGGTCCAGCGGCACGCCCGACGAGCCCGCGACGGGCACGTCGGTCGAGCCCTTGCGGCCGGAGTGGCTGAGCTGCACGCCGAGCAGGGACCCGCTGTGCTCGTGCACGGCGTCGGTGATCCGCCGCCACGCGGCGACCTGGCCGTCGTCGTAGAGCCCGGCGCAGGCCGGTGTCACCCGGCCCTCGGCGCTGACCGCCGTCATGCCGGCCAGCACGAGTCCGCTGCCGCCCAACGCCTTCCCGGCCAGGTGCAGCAGCTCGGCGTCGCCCGGCACGCCGGCCGAGGCCCGGTAGAGCGCGACCGGCGCGGACACCACCCGGTTGCGCAGGGTCGTGCCGCCCAGCGGGAACGGCTGGAACAGCGGCGGGGTCGGCACGTCCTGCCCGGTGTCGAACCAGCGGTCGAGGGCGGCGACGTACCCGGGATCGCGCAGCCGGAGGTTGTCGTAGGTGACCCGGCGGCTGCGGGTCAGCAGGTTGAACGCGAACTGGTCGGGCTCCTGGCCGACGGCGTGGTCGATCGTCTCGAACCACTCCAGGCTCGCCTGCGCGGCCCGCTGGGTGGACTCCACGACCGGGCGGCGCTCGGTCTCGTAGCGCTCCAGCGCGGGACCGATCCCCCCGCCGTCGCGGGACGCGGTGCCCAGGGCGGCGGCCAGCGCCAGCGCGTCCTCCATCGCCAGCTTGGTGCCGGAGCCGATGGAGAAGTGGGCGGTGTGCGCGGCGTCGCCGAGCAGCACCAGGTTCTCGTGCCGCCACGTCGCGTTGCGCACGGTGGTGAACCGGACCCACTTGGAGTTGTTGGTCAGCAACGAGTACCCGTCGAGGAAGTCGCCGAGCAGCGCGGCGCACCGGGCCACGCTCTCCTCGTCGCTGCGCCCCGGCGGCAGGTCCCGGCCCAGCCCGGCGAATCCGGCGGCGCGCCAGGTGTTCTCGGTGAGCTCGACGATGAACGTGCTGCGGTCGGCGCTGAACGGGTAGGCGTGCACCTGGACCGGGCCGTACCGGGTCTCGCGCACCAGGAAGGTGAACGCCTCCAGCACCCGGTCGGTGGCCAGCCACATGTACCGGCAGTGGCGCTCGTCCAGCGAGGGCCGGAACACGTCGGCGTACTTCGCGCGGGTCGCCGAGTTGACCCCGTCCGCCGCCACGACCAGGTCGTGGTCGCGGCGCAGCTCGTCGGCGTCCGGGGCGGGCGTGGAGAAGCGCACGTCCACGCCGAGGTCGGCGCAGCGCCGGCGGAGGAGCTGGAGCAGCCGCTTGCGCTCGATCGCGGCGAACCCGTGACCACCGGAGGTCCGCACGGTGTCGCGGTAGTGGATGTCGATGTCGCTCCAGCGCGCGAATTCGGCCTCCACCGCCTCGGCGATGACGGGGTCCGCGCCCGCGATGCCGTCCAGCGTCTCGTCGGAGAACACCACGCCGAAGCCGAACGTGTCGTCGGCCGCGTTGCGCTCCCACACGGTGATCTCCCGGGCGGGGTCGAGGCGCTTGGCCAGGGCCGCGAAGTACAGCCCGCCGGGGCCGCCGCCGATGACCGCGATCCTCATCGGCCGCCCCCCGCCACCGCGCCGGCCAGGGCCGACCGCACGTCGTCCGGCCACGGCGTCGCGCCGGGCGCGTCGGGCTCGACGTGCGCGATCACCAGCGTGCCGTCCGCCGCCACGCCCGCTTCGCCGTGCACGGTGAACTCGTAGTGCAGCGAGGTCCGGCCGACCCGGACCACCCTGAGCCGGGCGTGCACCGTCTCGCCGAACCACAGCCGCGACCGGTAGTTGACCTCGTGCCGCACCCTGGGCGCGCGCCCGAACAGGCGGGCCAGCCCCAGCCCGCGCAGCAGTTCCGCCTCGGCGTGCTCCACCCAGCGCAGGATCGCGGAGTGGTGCTGGTGCCCGGCGGCGTCGGTGTCGTGCCACTCCACGCGGCGCTCGATCGTCACCTCGGGCCGGGAATCCGGTGTCGCCATAGCTGCCCCTCCAGGACTCTTGACACCGCGAACCGTATTGCGGAATGTTGACGTCCGTCAAGACAACGAGATATCGCGCCGAGTGGCGAGGAGCTGCCGTGACGACCTACAGCGATGACGTGCTTGGCCGCGCCCGCGTGACCGACAACGCCGACCTGCACGCGTACTACGAGAAGCTGGAGCGCCTCGACGCCGGCGCGCTGTGGACCATCGCGAACAAGATCGAACCCTGGTACCCGCAGCCGCAGTCCGTGCCGGTGAAGTGGAGCTACCAGGAGCTGCGCCCGCTGGTGATGGAGGCGCTGCGGCTGGTCAGCGGCGATGACGCCGGCCGCCGGGTGGTCGCGCTGTACAACCCGCTGCGCCGGGACATCGCGGCCACCGTCGGCCTGCTCTACAGCGGCCTCCAGATCATGGGTCCCGGCGAGTCGATGACCGCCCACCGGCACCAGGCCGCCGCGCTCCGGTTCGTGATCGAGGGCACCGGCGCGTGGACGATCGTGGACGGCCAGAAGCTCAAGGTGGGTCCCCGCGACTTCGCCATCACGCCCAACTGGACGTGGCACGAGCACGGCAACGAGGGCGAGGACGGGCCGGTCATCTGGCAGGACGGCCTGGACATCCCGCTGGTCAACGCCATGGACGCCGGGTTCTACGAGGTGCACCCGGACGTCTTCCAGAAGCAGGAGGGGATCACCAACTCCTCGCTGCACGTCTACGGCGCGGGTCAGTTGCGGCCGTTCGGCGACACGTGGCACAAGAACCACTCGCCACTGCTCGCCTACCCGTGGGAGACCACCTACGAGGCGCTGCTCAACGCCGCCGAGGCGACCGACGGCTCCCCGTACGACGGCATCATCATGGAGTACAGCAACCCGCTGACGGGCGGTTCGGTCATGCCGACCATGAGCGCCCACATGCAGTTGCTGCGGGCGGGCGAGTCGACGCTGGCGCACCGCCAGGTCGGCTCCAAGATCTACACCGCCGCCAAGGGCAGCGGCACGTCGGTCGTGGCGGGGCAGCGCATCGACTGGAGCGAGGGCGACATCTTCTGCGTCCCCTCCTGGGCCTGGCACGAGCACGCCAACGCCAGCCGGTCCGACGACGCCTGCCTGTTCTCGTTCAACGACTTCCCGGTCATGCGGGCCCTCGGGTTCTTCCGCGAAGAGGCCTACCCGGACAACGACGGCCACCAGCCGGTCGCCTGACACCCGAGAACGGACACCCCATGCTGCTGGTCACCTTCTCCACCCACGACGGCACCCACCGCCTCGGCGTGCAACGGGAGTCCGACGTCGTCGACGTCGGCGCGCTGGCCGCCGCGCGGTCCGCCCCGGCTCCCGCCACGCTGCTGGAGGCCGTCCGCCAGGACGCGGCGGACGCCGTCGCGGCCCTGCTCGACGGTCCGCTCCCGGACGGCGTCACGCACCCGCTGGACACCGTGGCGCTGCACGCCCCGCTGCGGCCCGGGAAGATCATCGCGGTCGGCCTCAACTACACCGAGCACGTCGCCGAGTCCGCCCGCGCCCTGGACACCGCGCAGGAGCTGCCGCAGCGGCCGGTGCTGTTCGCCAAGCCCGCCACGGCCGTCATCGGCCCGGAGGAGGCGATCGAGCACAACGGTCACCTCACCCAGCAGCTCGACTGGGAGTGCGAACTCGCCGTGGTGATCGGCAGGACCGCCAAGCGGGTCCCGGCCGAGCGGGCGCTGGAGCACGTCTTCGGCTACAGCGTGCTCAACGACATCAGCGCGCGCGACCAGCGCCGGGGCGGGCTGTGGTTCTACTCCAAGGGCCAGGACACCTACGCGCCGTTCGGCCCGGCCGTGCGCACCGCCGACGAGATCCCCGACCCGCACGCGCTGGAGCTGTCGCTGAAGGTCAACGGCGAGGTGCGGCAGAAGTCCAGCACCCGGTACATGCTGTTCCGCATCCCCGAGCTGATCGCCGACATCAGCGCCGGCATCACCCTGGAGCCGGGCGACGTGATCGCCACCGGCACGCCCGCCGGGGTGGGCGCGGGGCGCACGCCCCAGGTGTGGCTGTGGCCCGGCGACGTGGTGGAGGCGACCGTGGAGCGCATCGGCACGCTGCGCAACCCGGTGGTGGACGTCCGATGAGGACCTTCCGGATCGGCCAGATCGTGCCGAGCTCCAACGTGACCATGGAAACCGAGATCCCGGCCATCTTCCGGGCGCGCGAGGCGGTCGCGCCCGAGCGGTTCACGTTCCACTCCAGCAGGATGCGCATGAAGCACGTGCGCAAGGAGGAACTCGCCGCCATGGACGCCGACTCGGGCCGCTGCGCCGCCGAACTGTCCGACGCCCGGGTGGACGTCCTCGGGTACGCCTGCCTGGTCGCGATCATGAGCCTCGGGCGGGGCTACCACCGCACCTCCGAGCGCAACCTGGCCGCGATCACCGCCGAGAACGGCGCACCCGCACCCGTCGTGACCAGCGCCGGAGCCCTGGTGAACGCGCTGCACCTGATCGGCGCGCGGTCCATCACGGTGGTCTGCCCGTACCTCAAGCCGCTCACCGAGACCGTGGTGGACTACATCCGGGACGAGGGCGTGGAGGTCGCCGACTACACCGCCCTGGAGATCCCCGACAACCTCGACGTGGCCGCGCACGACCCGAAGAACCTGGTTCCCATCGCCGCCGCGCTCGACTACCGGGACGCGGACGCGATCGTGCTGTCCGCGTGCGTGCAGATGCCGTCCCTGGAGACCGTCGAGATCGTCGAGCGGGAACTGGGCAAGCCGGTGCTCTCCGCGTCGATCGCCACCGCGCACCAGCTCATGCGCGCGCTCGACCTGCCCGCCCACGCGCCCGGCGCGGGCACCCTGCTGGCCGGCGGCTACGCCGACGCGCCACCGCGCACCTGACCCCTCCCCCGTCGCCCAGCGTCCCGACACTCCGGGAAGGAGTGCTGCCGATGCACAGATCCGCCCACGTCGACACGTTCTGCCGGGATCACCTCCCGCCGCCGGAGCAGCAGCCCGAATTCGTGTTCGACCTCCCCGAACTGCACTACCCGGACCGGCTCAACTGCGCGGAGGTGCTGCTGGACGGCGCGATCCGCCGGTTCGGCGCGGACCGGCCGTGCCTGCGCACGGCCGAGGAGACCTGGACCTACGGCGAACTCGCCGCGCGCAGCAACCGGATCGCCCACGTGCTCGTCGACGACCTCGGCCTGCGGCCGGGCAACCGGGTGATGCTGCGCGGCCCCAACAACCCGTGGACCGTCGCCGCGTGGCTGGCCGTGGTGAAGGCGGGCGGGGTCGCGGTCACCGTGATGCCGCTGCTGCGCGCCAAGGAGATCGCCGAACTGGTCGCGCTCACCGCGACCGGCCTGGTGCTCACCGACCACCGGTTCGCCGGCGACCTGCCCGAGGGCGTGCCGAGCGTGCGCTACGGCGGGTCCGGGGTGGACGACCTGGTCGCGCGCTGCGCCGCCAAACCGGACACCTTCGCGAGCGTGGACACCGCGTCCGACGACGTGGTGCTGCTCGCGCCCACGTCCGGCACGACCGGCCGGCCCAAGGCCACCATGCACTACCACCGCGACGTGCTGGCGTGCGCCGACACGTTCGCCCGGCACGTCCTCCGGCCCGAGCCCGACGACGTGTTCACCGGCACGCCGCCGATCGGCTTCACGTTCGGGCTGGGCGGGCTGGTGGTGTTCCCGATGCGGTTCGGCGCGTCGACGTTCCTGGTGGAGCGGGCCACGCCCGAGGAGCTCGCGGACGTCGTCGCGCGGCACGGCGTGACCGTGCTGTTCACCGCGCCGACGGCGTACAAGGCCATGCTGGCGGCGGGGAGAGCCGCCGACCTGGCCGGGCTGCGGCGGTGCGTGTCGGCCGGCGAGCACCTGCCACCGTCCACCTGGGAGCACTTCCACCGGGAGACCGGGGTGCGGATCATCAACGGCATCGGCGGCACGGAACTGCTGCACATCTTCATCTCCGCCGCCGACGACGAGATCCGGCCGGGCGCGACGGGCAAGGCGGTGCCCGGGTTCCGGGCGGCCGTGCTGGACGCCGACGGGAACCCCGCGCCGGACGGCGTGCCCGGCCGGCTGGCGGTGAAGGGGCCCACCGGATGCCGGTACCTCGCCGACGCGCGCCAGCTCGACTACGTGCACGACGGTTGGAACCTCACCGGCGACACCTACGTGCGCGACGCCGACGGCTACTTCTGGTTCCAGGCCCGCGACGACGACATGATCATCTCCTCCGGCTACAACATCGCCGGACCGGAGGTGGAGGCGGCGTTGCTGGACCACCCGGACGTCGCCGAGACCGCCGTGGTCGGCGCGCCCGACCCGGATCGCGGGGCGATCGCGCACGCGTTCGTGGTGCTGCGGTCGGGTGCGTCGGCCGACCCGGCGAAGGCCGCCGAGCTCCAGGCGTTCGTGAAGTCGGTGATCGCGCCGTACAAGTACCCCCGGCGGATCGAGTTCGTCGCCGAGCTGCCCCGGACGCCGAGCGGGAAGGTGCAGCGGTTCAAGCTCCGCGCGGAGGTGCGGGAGCGGGCGCAGCACGAGGTCACACCCGGTGACGCACTGATACCGTGACGCGGTGACGACGGGATCGGGCGAGGTCGGGTTCGCCGACGTGGACAGCTACGCGAAGGCGGCCCAGCCCCGGCAGTTCATCGTGACGCTCTACGGCCTGTTCTCCCGCGACCACGCGGGATGGCTGTCCGTCGCCTCCGTGGTGGGCCTGCTCGGCGAGCTCGACATCGACGAGGCCGCCGTCCGGTCGTCCATCTCCCGGCTCAAGCGGCGCGACGTGCTCCAGGCGGAACGGCGCGGCGGGGCGGCGGGGTACGCCCTGTCGCCCGCCGGACTGGCCATCCTGGACGAAGGCGACCACCGCATCTTCCGGCGCAAGCGGGCGACCCTCGCCGACGGCTGGCTGCTCGCGGTGTTCTCGGTGCCCGAGTCCGAGCGCAACAAGCGGCACCTGCTGCGGTCCCAGTTGAGCAGGCTGGGCTTCGGCACCACCGCGCCGGGCGTGTGGATCGCGCCCGCGCACCTGCACGAGCCGACCGCCGACATCCTGCGCAGCCAGGACCTGCACGGCTACGCCGACCTGTTCCGGGCCGACCACCTGGCGTTCGGCGACCTGGCCGGCAAGGTCCGCCGGTGGTGGGACCTGGACCAGTTGGAAGCGCTGTACTCGGCGTTCCTGACCGAGCACGGCCCGTCGCTGGAGCGGTGGCGGGGCCGGCGGACGGTGGACGAGCGGGCGGCGTTCGCCGACTACGTCCGGCTGCTCACCGACTGGCGACGACTGCCCTACCTGGACCCCGGTCTGCCCGAAGAGCTGCTGCCGCCGGAGTGGATCGGCATCCGGGCCGCGGACCTGTTCTTCAGCCTTCAGGACCGGCTGGAGGGCCCGGCCCGCGCGCACGGCGTGCGGACGGTCTCCGGCTGAGCCTCACCCGGCCGGGGCGGACCGGGCGCGCAGTGCCAGGTAGGAGGTCCGGACCAGGTCGACCGGTCCTGCGGGGACGGGGACGGGGGCGGGAACTTGGGGACGCCCAGGCGGCGCACGGCGCGGGGCACGACGACCGCGCCCACCAGGATCATCCCGCCCGTCCGACCCCTCGGCGATCACGTACGGGCTCGGGGCCCACGCCAGGCTCACCGCGAACGCGCGACTGCCCAGCGGCGCGGCCACCAGCACCCCGGACCGCCCGGGTCGCCTTCCGGGCCCGCCCGTGGGTGCTGCACCTGGTGGTCACCGCGCCCTCGCCGGGCCCGAACATGCTGCGGTGGCTGGACTCCGCGCTGACCGGCAGGCCGGGTCCCCACGCCGGAGGACACTGCCGAACGCGACCGGCGGCTGGGCGAGCTGGTCGACTTCACCCGTACCCGAGCCTGCTCAAGGTCCCCCGGGCGGGCGGGGCACCGTGGTCGGGCGACCGGTTCGAATTCGGCTCGCGACGCCTGCTGGACGGCATCGAGGCGCTGGTCGCGTCCCGGCGGGACTGACCGTCAGCGGCCGAGCGCCGCGCGGACCCGGCCCACCACCGCGCTCTCGTCCCGGCCGACCCGGCCGTCCGCCGACGCGACCTGCTCGCACATCCGGACGACGGCGAGCGCGAACGCCTCGGCCTCGTCCGGCGACCGCGCGGCCAGGAACGCCATCGACCCGCGCAACGCCTCCAGCACGCCGTGCTCCACGTCGTCGACCGAGCCACCGGGCAGTTCCGGCGTGCCCGAGTCGACGGCCTCGCGCACCCGTGGCGGCAGGGCGGCCATGGCCCTGATGCCGGCGTGGCTCTCCTGGTCCAGCGCGCCCTCCTCGGCCACCGACACCAGCACCATCGCGCCGTAGACGGCCGTGCGCAGAGTACGGCTCTCCTCGTCCGGGTATCCGCTCATGGGACAACCCTATCGGCCCGGATGATCACCGCCCGTCACGCGGGCGGGGACGCGAGCAGCTCCGACACGGTGCGGAACCGGTAGCCCCGCTCGTGGAGGCGGTCGATGATCGGGCCCACCGACTCGCGCGTCACGGTGCGACCGGCGTACATGCCGTGCAGCAGCACGATCGAGCCCGGCCGCACCTGCTCGACGGTCCGGCGCACCAGCTCCTCGGCGGTGACCACCTCGTCGGACCGGGAATCGGTCTCCACGTCCCAGGTGATCGTCTTGCGGCCGTGCTCTGCCAGGTAGTGCGGGAGGGCCACCAGCTTCTTGCCGTGGGGCGGGCGGAAGGTGATCGCACCGGAGTACCCGGTCGCGCGAATCCGCTCGTCGGTCCTCTCGATCTCCTCGGCCACCCGGGACGGCGTCACGAACACCATCCGCTCGTGCGAGTACGAGTGGTTGCCGAGTTCGTGACCCGCGTCGGCGATCGCCTCGCCGAGCTCCGGGTGCGCGGCGAGCTCCTGGCCGGTCAGGTAGAACGTGCCGCGCACCCCCTTGGCCGCCAGCGCCTCCAGCAGCGGCCGGGTGCCCGCCGGGTCGGGTCCGTCGTCGAAGGTCAGCGCGAGGACCTTCTCGTCGGTCTCCACCCGGTGCACGATCTCGCCGAACACCTGGAACGTCCGCGCGTTGACCAGCGCCACCAGCCCGACCGCGCCGAGCGGCACCAGCACGACCACGGCCACCAGGACCGGCACCCACCGACGGGCCCGCGGGGCGCGGGGTGGCAGTCGCATCGAGCCATCCTGGCGGATCACGATCCGTGACCCCCGGCGGCACCTCCCGGCCGGACACCGCGCACAAACGTTCAAGACGGGCCGTGCCGGCGGCGGCTAGAACTCCCCCGTGGTCGAACTCGGATTCATCGGACTCGGCGTCATGGGACAGCCCATGGCGCTCAACCTCGCCCGCGCGGGCGTCCCGCTCACCGTCTGGAACCGGACGGCCGACCGTTGCGCTCCCCTCGCCGACGCGGGCGCGCACGTCGCCCCCGAACCGGGCGGGGTGTTCGCGCGGGCCGACGTCGTGGTGCTCATGCTCGCCGACGAGGCGGCGGTGGACGCGGTGCTGGATCGCGGCGGCGCGGGGTTCGCCGCGCGGTGTCGCGGGCGGACGGTCGTGCAGATGGGCACGATGGCCGCCGACTACTCGCGCGCCCTCGCCGTCGACGTGGCCGCCGCCGGCGGGGCGTACGTCGAGGCCCCGGTGTCCGGTTCGCGCGGACCGGCCGAGCAGGGCGCGCTGGTGGCGATGCTGTCCGGCGCGGACGCCGACGTGGCCCGGGTCCGGCCGCTGCTCGCGCCGATGTGCGCGCGGGTGGTGGACTGCGGACCGGTGCCGGGCGCGCTGCTGATGAAGTTCGCGGTCAACCTCTTCCTGATCACCACGGTCACCGGGCTGGCCGAGGCCTACGGGTTCGCCGAGGCGCACCGGCTGGACCCGGCGCTGCTCACCCGCGTCCTCGACGCCGGGCCGATGGCGTCGGCGGTGTCGCGGGCCAAGGCGGCGAAGCTGCTGGCGGGCGACTTCACCGTGCAGGCGTCGATCACCGACGTGCTGAAGAACAACCGGCTGATCGCCGAGGCCGCCCGCGCGGCCGGCGTCGTGTCACCGCTGCTGGACGTCTGCCACGCGCTGTTCGGCGAGACCCAGGCGCTCGGCCACGGGGGCGCGGACATGGCCGCCGTGGTGCACGCCATCCGGGCCCGCGCCTGACCCGCGACCCGAGCCACCGCGCACCGCCGCCGTCCACACCGCCGGCGTCACCCCGTAGGCGCGCTTGAACATCCGGGTGAGGTGGCTCTGGTCGGCGAACCCCACGGCCACCGCCACCTCCGCCGTCGGCACGCCCGCGCTCATCAGCCGGCGCGCCGCGTCGAGCTGGCGCAGGGTGCGGAACCGGGTCGGGCTGGTGCCGAACGCGGCGCGGAACTGCCGGGCGACGGACCACCGGTCCAGCCCGGACACCCGCTCGAAGTCGGCCGCCCGGTGCCGGTGCGCGAAGTCGTCGGCCAGCAGCGTCCGCACCCGGCGCACGGCGGCCAGGTCCAGCGTCGCCCGGCCCCGCGCCGGGTCGGTGGAGTGCGCGCGCAGCAGGTCCGCGACCGACGCGGTGATCTCGGCGGCCTCCACGTCGTCGAGCGGGTCGTCGATGTGCCGCAGCCAGTGCGCGACGGCCGGGCCGACCCGCGACGGCCGGATCACCGGATCGGGCACGAACGGCAGCGGCCGGCCGCCCAGCGCGTCCTGCACCAGCGCCGGGTCCAGGTAGAGAATCCGGTAGCCGAACCCGAGCTCGGTGCCCGCCGCCCCGTCGTGCAGCTCGTCGGGGTGCAGCACGTGCCACTCGCCCGGCAGGCAGTGCCGCCGCTCGCCCCGGTAGCCGAAGGTCTGCACCCCGGCCAACGTCACCCCGATCGCGTAGGTGTCGTGCCGGTGCGGTGCGAACGCGGTGCCGACCAGCGCGGCCTCCATCCGCTCGATACCCGCCGCGCCGCCCCCGAAGCGCAACCGCGCGGCATGTCCGATACCCGACAGCAGGGGGGTCTTTCGACCCGACACCGCGAAATTACGCATAACCGCCTCCCGACGCGGGTCAGACTAGGCGAGGTGTCGACCACCGCGTCGACCCCCGACCGACGGTGTTCCCGGCTGTGCCCGAGCGGTCGTCACGCGGTCACGCGGTCGTCCTCCGCGCGGCGCGGTCCAGCCGATCGTCATCCGGAGGTTGATCGTGTCCACTTTCGTCGTGCTGCTCGTCCTCGGGGCGGGTCTGTTCGTCGGCATGCGCCTCAACAGCGCGAGCGAGGCCCACGCGTACTTCTCCCACTCCCGCAGCCGCCTCGGGAGGGTCTTCGGCGACTGGATGCGGCAGCTCGTCCGCGCGATCGTGGGGGTGATCGGCCTGCTGGTGCTCCTCTACCTGGTGTTCTTCCAGTTACCGCTGACCTGATCCGGTCCCGGCGGGCGGCGGTGTCAGAGCGCGCGGACGACCCGGGCCGGGTTGCCCGCGGCGAACACCCGGCCGGGCAGGTCCCGGACGACGACGCTGCCCGCGCCGACCACGGTGTCGTCGCCGATGGACACGGCCGGGCAGACGACGACACCGCCGCCGAGCCACGCGTTGTCGCCGATCGTGATCGGGGCGGCTCGTTCCCAGCCGGCGCGGCGGCGTTCGTGGTCCTCCACGGGGTGCAGCGCGGTGAGCAGTTGCGCCCGGGGGCCGATCCGGACGTCGTCGCCGATCGTGATCGGGGCGTCGTCCAGGAACACCGCGTCGAGGTTGACGAAGCTGTTCGCGCCGATCCTGATCAGCGATCCGTAGCTGCACCGGAACGGGGGCAGGACGGCGGAACCCGGGCCGAACCCGGCGAGCAGCCCGCCCAGGATCAGGCGGCGTTCCTCGTCGTCGTCCGCGCCGGTGGCGTTGAACCGGTCGAGCGCCCGCGCGCAGCGCCGCCGGTCCTCGACCAGATCGGGTTCGTCGAGGTACCACTCGCCGCGCAGCATGCGGTCTCGTTGTTCGCCCACGAGTCCCTCCGGGTTGCCGGGATCACGTCGTGCCGGGTCCGGGCCGCCACCACCGCGCCCCGCGTCCCGGTCCCCCCGGGTCCTTCGACGCTACGGTGGCACCATCCCCTCTCGGACGGAGACCCACCCATGATCCACCCCGTCGGTGCCCGGGTCGACGGCGCGGACGAGTTCGGGCCGGCCGTCGAACGGGTCCTGCCGCGACTCCCCCGCCTGCTGGCCTTCGGCGAGCCGATGCACGGCGAGGACGAGTTCCTCCGCTACCGCAACGCCCTGATCGCCCACCTCGTCACCCACGCCGGGTTCCGCGCCGTCGCCATCGAGAGCAGTTGCCTGCACGCCGCCCTCGTCGACGATTACGTCCGGCACGGCCGGGGCGACCTCGACCACGTCATGGAGCACGGCTTCACCCACACCTCCGGCACCTCGCCGGCCAACCGCGACCTGGTCCGCCTGCTCGCGGCGCACAACCGCACCGCCGACGAGCCGGTCCGGTTCTTCGGGTTCGACGCGCCGGTCGAGATGATGGGCGCGGACAGCCCCCGCGCCGCCCTGTCCGCCCTGCACGGGTTCCTGGACGCGCGGCTGGACCACCTGCCCGCCACCTGGGACCGGATCGACGGCCTGCTGGGCGACGACGAGCGCTGGAGCGACCCCGCCGCCGCGATGGACCCGTCGCGGTCGGTCGGCGGGTCCGCCGGTGCCCGCGAGCTGCGGCTGATCACCGACGACCTGCGCTGGGTGCTGGCCGGCGACGTCCCGGCGCTGGCCGCCGACCCCGACGAGCTGTGGGACGCGGAACTCGCCGCCCGCACGGCCGCCGGGCTGCTCGCCTACCACGCGGGCATGGCGGGCGACTCGCCGGCGCGCGTGGCCCGCCTGCTCTCGATCCGGGACACGATGATGGCGGACAACCTGCTGGCCCTGGCCGCGCGGGGCACGCCGACGCTGGTGTTCGCGCAGAACCAGCACCTGCACCGGGGCGTCACCCGCTGGCGGCTCGGCGAACTGGACCTGCGCTGGCACAGCGCGGGCGCACTCGTCGCGCACCGGCTCGGCGAGGACTACGCCGTCATCGGCTCGGCCCTGGGCACGGCGGCGCACCACGGCATCCCGGAGCCGGACCCGGACACGATCGAGGGCGTGCTGGCCGCGCTGCCGGGCCGGGCACGGCTGGTGCCCGCCGCACAGCTCCCCCGCGACGCCAAGCCCCGGACCACCACCCACCACTCGTACTTCCCGCTCGACCCGACGCGGCGGGACGACTACGACGCCGTCCTCCTGCTCGGGACGATCGACGCCACCGGGCCCGGCTCCGAGTAGGTCGCGGCGGAGGTCCCGGCTCGGCCGGCTAGGACCCGCTGCGGGCGGACGGGTCGCGGACGGCGGCGACCCGGTGCGCCACCTCCTCGAACGGCCCGGTCGCGACGATCTCGCCGGCGTCCAGGACGACGACGGTGTCGGCGAGCCGCACGGTCGTGTCGCGGTGGGCGATCACCAGCAACGCGCACTCGGTGGCGATCTCCCGGACGGTGCGGGCGAACGCGGCCTCGTTGGCCGCGTCGAGGTGGGCGGTCGGCTCGTCGAGCAGGAGCAGGTGGGGTCGCGGGAGCAGGGCGCGCGCGATGGCCAGGCGCTGGCGCTCGCCACCGGAGACCATGCCGCCGTGCTCGCCGACCTGGGTGTCCAGGCCGTCGGGCAGCCGCTCGACCATCCCGGTGAGGTTGGTCAGGGCCAGCACGCGGCGGATCTCCTCGTCGGGCGCGTCGGGCGCGGCGTAGGCGACGTTCTCGCGCAGGGTGCCGTGCAGGACGGGTGAGCTCTGCTCGACCAGCCCGATGCGCGCCCTGGCCCGCGCGGTGGTCAGGTCGGCGTGCAGGTCCTGCCCGTCCAGGAGGACGGTGCCCCGGTCGGGGTCGTAGAACCGCTCCACCAGCGCGAAGATCGTGGACTTCCCGGCACCCGACCCGCCGACCAGGGCGACGTGGCCCCGGTGCGGGACGGAGAACGTGACGCCGCGCAGCACCGGCCGGTCGGGCCGGTAGCCGAACCAGACGTCGCGCAGCTCCAGCGCGGGCCGGTCCGGGTCGGCCGGACGCCGGTCCGCCGGCGCGTCCCGGACGCCGGGCCGGTCGGTCTCCACCGGCAGGTCGGTCAGGTCGTGCACCCGCTGGAGCGCGGCCAGTCCCCGCTGGATGGTGGCGGCGACCTCGAAGAGACCGGCGGCGGGCAGCGCGATGTAGCTGACGTAGAGCAGGAACGCCACCAGCTCGGCCAGGGTGAGGTGGCCGTGGGCGACGCGCGTGCCGCCGACGACCAGCACCACGATCAGCGACCCGTGCGCGGACAGCGTGACCGCCGGGCCGGACACCGAGTCCAGCCGGGCGGCCCGCAGGTTCTGCCGGTAGCTGCGGCGGGCGCACTCGGCGATGCGCTCCTTCTCGCGGTCCTCGGCCCGCATCGCCCGGACCGTCCGGATCGCGGTCAGCGCGCGCTCCAGCTCGGCCGACATCCGCCCCAGGTCGTCCTGCGCGTGCTCGGTGGCGTCGCGGATGCCGCCGAGCACGACCAGCGTCACCCCCCCGATGCCGCCGACGACGACGGCGACGATCAGGAACAGCAGCGGGTCCAGCCACAGCATCGCCGCCAGCCCGCCGACCACGACGAACACCCCGGACACCAGGTCGACGAGGTCGTAGGCGATCGCGTCGCGCAGCAGCGTGGTGTCGGTGGTGGTGCGGGAGAGCAGGTCGCCGACGCGGTGCCGGTCATAGACGCGCATCGGCAGCCGCAGCAGGCGGTCCACGAGGCGGACCCGCAGGTCGAGCACGATGCCCTCGCCGGTGCGCTCCAGCCAGTACCGCCCGAGCGTGTCGATCACCGCGGCGGCCACGAACACCACCGCGAGCAGCGCGAGCAGCCACCCGACCGCGCCGCTGTCGCCGACCGAGTCGACGGTCCGCATGGCCACCAGCGGTTGGATCAAGCCCAGGCCGGCACCCAGGAGGGTCAGTGCGAGGGCGACGAGGATGCTCCGGCGGTGGCCGCGCGTGGCGGCGACCAGGTGCCGCACCCCCACGCGGGTGCGCGCGGGCTCCTCCACTGCCACGGGCACCTGCGCGGGCGGCGCGACGACCGTCATCCGGTGTGGTCCTGTTCATCGAGTGGTGCCGGGTGGGCGGTCCGGTGGTCCGGCGGCCCGGCACCGGTTCGCGGGGCGTCTTCGGTCCTGGTCGGTGTCGCGGGGTCCGCGAGCCGGGGGGTCATCCGGGCGCTCCCGTCATCTCGGTGGCGTGACCGGCGGGCTCCAGGTCGCGCAACCAGCGCTCGCAGCCGATGGTCCGCTCGACCGTGATCGGGGCCGTGCCGGCGGGCCGGGCCCCGGTCAGCTCCGACCGCAGCCGGTCGACGTCAACCAGGCCCAGGGCGGCGAGCCGGGAGCCCTCGCACAGGGCGAGCAGGTCCGCGCGGTACCGCCGCAGGGCGACGTGCCCGGGGGCCGTGCCGCCCCGGGCGGTGCGCGACGGTGACCGTTCCGCGACGAGGCCGTGCATGGCCTCGGCCAGCAACGGCTTGTACCGCCAGGGGGTGGTGCGCTCGTGCGGGCGCACGGCCAGGCACGCCTCCACCACGCGGTCGTCCAGGAAGGGCGCGGCCACCGGCAGCCCGTCCGCCGTCGCGGCCAGGACGGTGCAGCGCATCGACCGGCCGCTCGCGCGCACCACCCGCACGTTGTCCTCCAGCGCCCCCGCCCGCACGCCCGGGTCCACCTCGTCGGCGGCGCGGAGCAGCAGCTCGCGCACGGCGTCCACCGCGTCCGGTGTCACCCACGCGGGCAGCCGCAGGACGTCCCGCCGGCTGTCGCCCGCGCCGGTGAGGGCGCGCGCCAGGGCCGGCAGCACGCGCCGCTCGTCACGCGCTGCGGTGAGCAGGCGGCGCACGCGCGACCACGACCAGCCGTGCGCCGCCTGGTGCCCGCGCACGTGCGCGTACGCCGCTCTCGGGTCGCGGCGCAGCAGCTCCGGCAGGTAGCTCCACGGCGCGTGCAGCACCTCGCTGCCGCCGTGGCCGGTGAGGTGCAGGCGGGAGCCGTGCGCGGTCAATAGCTGGGCCCGCGCGACGGCGTCGGCCCGCAGGCGGACGTGCGGGTGCGGCTCGTCCCGGGCGAGCCCGGGGCGCAGGATGCCGGTGTAGGGGCCGGGGAGGTCCTCCTCGGTCACGACCACGCGCCGCACCGCGGGCAGCCCGGCGGCGGCGACCGCCGCCCAGTGGGCGTCCTCGTCGGCCGGGTCCGCCCCGACGAGGCTGTAGGCGGGCAGCCGGTCGACCTGGCCGGCGGCCAGCGAGCACACGGCGGTCGAGTCGACGCCGCCGGACAGGTCGGCGCTGACCGCGCGCCTGGCCACCACCCGGGCGGCCACCGCCTCGGCCAGCGCCTCGTGCAGGGCGGGTGCTCCCGCGCGCAGCGACGAGACCGGCTGCGGCGGACGCCACCAGCGCACGGTCCGGGCCCGCCCGCGCGGCGACAGGACCAGGCAGTGGTCCTCGGCGACGGCCGTCACCCCGTGCCACAGCGGGCGTCCCGCCAGGGCCGGCGGCGGCTCCGGGAACAGCAGGCGGGACACCAGCAGCCGTTCGTCGACACCGGTCCCGAGCAGCCGGGCGAGCACGTCGGCGCGGTCGGCGGCCACGTCGACGTCGCCGTGGCGGGCGTGGAACACCCTGCGCACGCCGAAGGCGCTGCCCTGCACGCGGACCGCGCCGTCGACGCTCGCGATCAGGTGGGAGCTGCCGGTCAGGGAGCGCGCCGCCCGGTCCAGGTCGAGGAGGTGGGTGGTGCGCCGCGCGATGCCCGCGATCTCGGCGGGGGACGCCGGGCAGCACCCCAGCACGGCCACCCGGGTCCGCCCGGCGGTGCCGATCAGCAGGTCGCGCGGGTTCCAGCTACCGAGCAGCCACGGTCTGCGGGAGGGGTGGTCGACCCGCCGCACGGGGGTGAACGGCCCCGGACCCGCGCGCAGCGCCGCGACCGCGACGGCGGCGCTGTCGTCGTCCGGGAGGACCACGAACCACTCCTCGTCGCGGCCGGTGGCGGTGCCGGGAAAACCCGTGCTCACGACCGATCCCCTCAGCCGCCCGCCCCTCCTGCGCTCCGCCGCCGGGTCCGGGCGCGGCGGAAGTCCCGGCGGCGGAAGTCCCGGCGGCAGGAGTCCCCACGGCAGGAGTCCCCACAGCGGGCGTCCCCACAGCGGGCGTCCCCACAGCGGGCGTCCCCACAGCGGCCTGCGCGGTTCCCGGCGGTCGGTCCGGCGAACGTGCCGACCCGCACCGGCGGGGCGCAGGCGGATGGCTCGGCCCGCATGGGCGTGGTCCTTTCGCCGGTGGGAGTTCCGGGATTCCCACCGTGGCACACCGGGCAGCGCGGCGAGAACCACCTGCCGGGCCCGCCACACCTTCGGGCGCGGTGTTCACCGGGAGGTGCCCGCCCCTCCCCCTTCCATGACCGAGCGCGAGGAGCCCGGCAGCCGTACGGGGTAGCCGCGCACGGCCGTGGTGGGCGGCGAGGAGGGCCGGACCCGGCTCAGGCGTCCTGGCCGGGGAACTGCCCCACCCACCGCCGCTGCCACGGGGTTTCGACCGCGCTGCGGTGGTGGTGCCGCCGGGCCCACGCGACCGCCTCGGCCGGGTCGACGCCGGACAGGATCGCCAGGCACGCGACGACCGTGCCGGTGCGCCCCACGCCGCCGTTGCACGCGACCTCGACCACCTCGCCGGAGCGGGCGCGGTCGTGCAGGGCGCGAATCCGGCGGACGGCCCGCGCGCGGTCGCGCGGGAGCCGGAAGTCCGGCCAGTCCAGCCACTCGTGCGGCCAGGTCAGGCCGTCGTCGTGCCGGGCCCGGAGCCGGTCCGAGCCCAGGTACAGGCCGTAGCCGGGGACCGGGCCGGCCGGACGCGGGTGGCGCAGGCCCCGGGCCCGGACCCAGGAGCCGTCGGGGAGCCGGATCGACCCGGTCAGCGGCGGCGCGGTCATCGGGTCACCTCCTGGCGGCGGCGGTGGTTGGCCACGTTGACGCGGTTGCCGCACAGCTCCGGCGTGCAGTACCGGCGGCGGCCGGCGCGGCTGGCGTCCACGAACACGCCCCGGCAGCCCGGCGCGGCGCACGCGCGGAAGCGGTCGTGGCCAAGCGACCGGACCACGCCGAGCAGCGCGACGCCGATCACCGCCGCCAGCCGGTCGGCCAGCGGTGCGCCCGGTGCCGTCGGCACGTACCACTGCCAGTTCCGGTCATCGTCCCGGCGCAGCACGGGCCCGAGCGCGGCGCGCCCGATCAGCACGCCCGCGCCCGCGACGGCCTGCTCCGCGGTCTCGGTCTCGATGGTGCCGCGCACGTCGAAGCGCAGCAGCCGCACCGCGAAGACGTCGTCGGCGGTCGGCACCTCCCCGCGAATCCCGTGCCGGGACAGCAGGTCGGCCAGCGCGTCCGGTTCCGCGAGCGCGTCGACGCCCCGGACCGCGGGCGACGTGGTGACCAGGTCGGTCGCCAGCGCCGCCCCCGCCGGGTAGTCGGTGATGGACACCTCCACAGAACCCTCCTGTAATTGGTCTGGGAGGACTATAACCCTTACCGGACGATCTTTGCGACGCTCGGCACACAGTGGGGAACCGGTCCACCGGAAGCGCGGCGTCCAGCGGCTCGGCGTCGCCGCGATCCCGGTCGTCGCGACCGTCGTGCTCGCGGCGGCGACCCCGGCAACCAGCGGGAACAGGCGGCGAACCGGACGTGAACCTTCCTCGTTCAGCCTGGAAAGGACGCTCGACGCGATCGCCCGTTACCGTTTCGTTACCGTCCTGGAGTATTCGAAAGGCCCGAACGGCACACGTGTCTTGTGGGAGCGGGGGAAGGTGTCAACCGCGAGACAGGAGGGATTTGGTGGCGATCCAGTTCATTCGAAGGCGGCTGGGCGCGCAACAGGCGGGGGGATCCGACTACGAGCCGGCGGTGAAGCTGCGGGTGCCGGCGGAGCTGCTGGACCGGCACGACGGCCGCGTGCTCGACCCGAACCGGGCCGACGCGTCGGGCGGGAGCCGGCCGCTGTCCACCGCGTACCGGCCACGGGTGCTGCTCGTGCCCGACGACGTGCTGTGCGACGGGACCGCCCTCGGCGCGCTGCGCGCGGTGCTCAACGACGCCGGGTACGACCTGGAGGTCCCCGAGACCAGGGGCGGCACGAGTGCCCGGCCCGTGGTGTTGCGCGCCCTGTCGGGCCGCGACGAGGACGTCGACTCGTGGACCGCGCTGCAACGGCTGCGGGCCGCCGCCGACGACGCGCTCGAACGGGACCTGGTGCGGCGCATCTCGTTGGAACACCTGGTGTTCAGCGCCGTCACGATCACCGGCACGCCCTGGGACACCAACAGCGACCAGGTGGACGGCTCCTACCGCCGCTCACCGGCCGGCTCGTCCCGCGTGCCGGTCGCGATGGCGGCCGAGCCGCCGCGCCGGGGCGACCTCGGCGACGGGCTCACCCGCCGGCCCGTGGTGGCCCTGCTGGACTCCGGCATCGGGCCGCACCCGTGGTTCGGCATCGAGGACCGCTCCGCGCCGCCGCCGTCGGACGGGTTCATCTCCGTGCTCGACGAGGCCCAGCGGACGATCCGGGACAACGCCGCCGCGACCGCCGCGCCGTGCCTGCTGGACTACTGGGACAGCCCGGTCCTCTCCGACCGCCTGATCCGCGACGTCGACAGCAACACCGGGCACGGCACGTTCATCGCCGGGATCATCCGGCAGGCCGCGCCCAGCGCCGACGTGCTGGCCATCCGGGTCATGCACAGCGACGGCGTCGCCTACGGGTCGGACGTGATCGCCGCGCTGGAGGAGATCTCCCGGCGGGTCGACCGCGCGCGGCGCGAGGACCGGCCGGGTGACATGGTCGACGTGGTGTCGCTGTCGCTGGGCTACCTCGACGAGTCGCCCGCCGACGACGTCTACACCACGCACCTGGCCGACGTCGTGCGCCGGCTCACCGGGCAGGGCGTGCTGGTGCTGGCCGCGTCCGGCAACAACTCCACCAGCAGGCGGTTCTACCCGGCGGCGTTCGCGGACCTGCCGGACCTGCCCGGCGCGGGCCCCGGCGTGATCAGCGTGGGCGCGCTGAACCCCAACGCCACCAAGGCGGGGTTCTCCAACGACGGCGCGTGGGTCACCTGCTGGGCCACCGGCGCGGGCGTGGTCAGCACGTTCCCCACCGACGTGAGCGGGCCGCGCCAGCCGGAACTGGCCGACGCGGAGCGCAGCGGGCTGGACCCGGACGACTTCCGCGGCGGGTTCGCGGTGTGGGACGGCACGTCGTTCGCGACCCCGCTGGCGGCGGCGGCGGTGGCGAACGCCCTGATCGACGTGGCGGCGGCGGACACCGGGCTGAGCCTGGCCGCCGTCGACCAGGAGACGGTGGTCAAACGGGCGTGGGCGGCACTGGAGCGCTGCTATGAGCAGTACGAGGTCTGACCGCCACCCGGCGGGTGGCAAGCCCTTCGACGACTACGAGGGGCTCGCCGAGCTGTTCGTGTCCGCCCGGGACGGCGACCGGGAGGCGCTGGGCCGGATCGTCGAGGTGCTGACGCCGGTGCTCTGGCAGGTCGCGCGGGCGCAGGGCCTGGACCGCGAACGCGCCGCCGACGCCGTGCAGACCACGTGGCTGCGGCTGCTCGGCGCGATGGCCGGCATCCACTCGCCGCGCGCGCTGACCTCGTGGCTGGTGACCGTGACCAAGCGGGAGTCCTGGACCCTGCGCGACGAGCAGCGCGGCCGTGAGCTCCTCGGCGTCGCGCCCGACGAGCAGCTACCCGACCCCGGGCCGCGACCCGACGAGCAGGCGGTGTTCACCGACCGCCGGGCCCGGCTGTGGGAGGCGGTGGGCCGGTTGTCGCACCGCTGTCGCGAGCTGCTGCGGATCGTGGCGTTCGTCCGCCGGGCGGAGTACGCGGAGATCAGCGCCGCGCTCGGGATGCCGCGCGGCAGCATCGGCCCCACCCGGGGCCGCTGCCTGGCCCAGCTCCGCAAGCAGCTCCTCGCCGACCAAGAGGGGAGCTGGCGGTGATCCCGACCGACCCCGACAGCCCGCGCGGGCAGCTCGACGACCTCGACGCCGTCATCCTGCGCGAGGTCCGGTGGATGTACGAGTCGCTCGACCCGGTGCCCGCCGACCTGGTGGACCGGGCGCGGTTCGCCGTCCAGTTGGCGGACGTCGAGCTGGAGGTGGCGCGGATCGCGGAGCACCACGAGGTCGCGGGCGTGCGCGGTGACGTGCGGTCCCGGCTGATCACCTTCACCGGCGAGACGCTGGACTTCCTGGTGAACGTGCAGGCCAGGGGGGACGGCACGGTGCGCATCGACGGCTGGATCTCGCCGCCGGCCGCGCACCCGGTGGAGGTGCGCACCGCCGACGGCCCCCTGCGGACGCGGGCCGACGCGGAAGGGCGCTTCTCGCTCGACCGCGTGCGTTCGGGTCTGCTTCAGTTCGTCATCCGACCGGACGGGCGGGCCGCTGCCGTGAGCACACCGACAATGACACTATAGGCCCGGTGAGCGACCGTGTGCGGACCCTGCATGAGCGCGCGATCGAGGAGATCAACAGCGGTCGGCCGGCGGTCGGGGCACGCCGGCTCCGGGACGCGCTCCGGCTGGGCGAGGCGACCCCGTCGCAGACCGCGCGCATGCTGGGCACGCTCGCGGCGGCCGAGGTGGCGCAGGGCAGCACCGCCCGCGCGCTGGAGCTGCTGGACGAGGCCGACCGGGTGGTGTCGGCCGACGACCGCCACCTGCTGCTGTCGCAGCGGGCGCTGGTGCTGCTGATGTCCGGCCGCCTGGACGACGCGCTGGCGCTGTTCGACGACACGATCCAGGGGTTGCGGCGCACCGACAAGCGGGCGGCGCTGGCCCGCGTGCTGCTCAACCGGGGGATGCTGCACCAGATCGCGGGCCGGGTGCGGTTGGCGCTGGCCGACCTCGACCAGTGCGCGCAGATCGGCGGATCGCTGGGCCCCGACGACGGGATGCCCCGCACGGTCGCCAAGGCCGTGCACGGTCGTGGCCAGTGCCGGGTGCTGACCGGTGACATCCCCGGCGCGCTACGGGACTTCGACATCGCGGCCGGGGTGTACGCGGCGCAGGGCCAGGGGATGCTCGCGGTGCTGGCGGGCGACCGGGCGCGCGCCCTGCTGGCGGCGGGGCTGCCCAGCGAGGCGGCGACCGAGCTGGACACGTTCCTGCGGCAGGTCCCCGAGCTGCGGATGGGCCACGAGCACGCCGAGGCCGAGCTGACCATGGCGCGGGCGCGCCTGGCCGCCGGGGACCCGGCCGAGGCCCGCCGGTGGGCGGCCCGTGCCCGGCTGCACTTCCGGCGGCGGCACAACGACACGTGGGCCGGTGTCGCCGAGCTGGCCGTGCTGCGCGCGGACTTCGCCTCCGGCGGCGGGACGGCCCGGGTGGCGCGCGCGGCGTCCCGGTTGGCCGGGCGGCTGCGGTCGCTCGGGTTGCGCAACGACGCCGACGAGGCCGCGTTGCTGGCGGCCCGCGCGTACCTCGCGTGCGGCCGGGTGCCCCGGGCGCGGGCCGAGCTCACCGGGCAGGACCGGCCGGGTGCGCCGCTGGCCAACCGGCTGCTGCGCCGCCTCGCGCTGGCCGAGCTCGGCTCCGCCGAGGGCGACCGGCGGCGCACGTTCACCGAGGCCCGCACCGGGCTGGCGCTGCTGCGCGAGCACCGGGCGCGGTTCGGCAGCCTGGACCTCCAGACCGGCACCACGTCGCTGGGCGGCGAGCTGGCCCGGGTCGGCCTGGCGGCGGCGCTGGCGGACGGCCGGCCCGAGGTCGTCTACCGGTGGCTGGAGCGCTCCCGCGCGCAGGCGTTCCGGTTCCCGCCGGTCCGCACGCCCGCCGACGAGCGGACCGTGGACGCCGTCGCCGAGCTGCGCCAGGCCGCCATCGAGGCGCGCACCGCCGAGCTGCACGGCAACCACGACCCGGACGCGCTGCGCCGGGCCCGGCACATCGAGCGCGAGATCCGGGCCAAGGGCTGGCGCACCGACGGGTCCGGCGAGCGCCACGCCGAGGTCGGGTTCGCCGAGGTCAAGGAGGAGCTGGCGGACGCCGGCAGCGCCATGGTGATCTTCCTGACCCACGGCGACCGGCTGCTGGCGCAGGTGATCGGCGACCGGCGGGCCGACCTGCTCGGGCTGGGCGACCCGGCGACGGTGTTCGAGGCGATCGCCCGGCTGCGCAGCGACCTGGACGCCGCGTGCGGTCGCAGCCTGCCCGCCACCATCGAGCGGGTGATCCACACCTCGATCCGGCGGCAGCTCGCGGTCGTCGCCGACCACGTGCTGACCCCGCTGCTCGACGTCGTCGGCGACCGCGACCTGGTGCTGGTGCCCACCGGGGCGTTGTCGGCGATGCCGTGGAGCCTGCTCGACGCGCTGCGCGGACGCCCGGTCACCGTCACCCCCTCCCCCTCGGCGTGGGTGGCCGCCAAGCGCGTCGTGCGCCCGCCCGGCCCGGTGCTGCTGGTCAGCGGCCCCGACCTGGCGCACTCGGCGGACGAGGTCGACCGGCTGGCGCGGATCTACCCGCGGAGCACGGTGCTGGACGGACCGGACGCGACCGTCGCCAACACCCTGCACGCGGTCAACCGCAGCGGCCTGGCGCACATCGCCTCGCACGGGCACCACGAGCACGAGAACGTGCTGTTCTCCCGGCTGGACCTGGTGGACGGGCCGTTGATGGCCCACGACGTGCACCAGCTCGCGACGGTGCCCGACCACGTCGTGCTCTCCTCGTGCGACGTCGGCCAGGCGGTCGTGCGCACCGGTGACGAGATCCTCGGGTTCACCGCCGCCCTGCTCTACAGCGGCAGCCGGACCGTCGTCTCCAGCGTCGCCCGGGTCGACGACCGCGCGGCGGTCGACGTCATGACCGCCTACCACCGGGCCCTGACCCGGGGCGTGCCGCCGGGCAGGGCGCTGGCCGACGCCACCGAGGACGAGTGGCTGATGCCCTTCGTCTGCCACGGCTGGGGCGGCTGACCGCTCGCCGGCCGCCCGCCGCCGAGCGGTCAGGCGCGACCGACGGACCCGCCGTGGTCCACGGTCGTCGCCAGCCACTCGATGAACCGCCCCTTCACCGCGCCGTAGCGCTGCGGGTCACCGCCGCTGAGCTCCAGCGCGAGGTCCTTGACCGCCGAGTACGCCGCCGCGACGGCGGGCCGTTCACGCAGCAGCCGGTAGAACGCGCGTTCGGGGCTGACCGCCCACACCTCCGGCCCGACCAGGTGGACGTGCAGGTCCGGTTCGCCGGTGTCGGGCCGGTACCGGCGCAGCATGGTGCGGGACAGCTCGGCCAGCGGGATCTGGTGGAACCCCCGGCGCACCAGGCGGGACGCCGCCCGGGGCGCGTCGCGCCCGCCGACCAGCACCATCAGGTCCATGATCGGCTTGGACCGGATGCCCGGCACGAGCCTGCTGCCGATCGGCTCCACCTCGCGCACCAGCGGGCCGAGCGCCCCGACCACCGCCGCCCGGTCCTGTTCGTACCGCGCGACGACCCCGTCGTCGTACGCCACGAGTTCGACCTGGTAGTCGTATCGGCCGCGCACGGGGATCATCCGACCGATGGTAGGCACCCCGCCCGGACCCGCACCCCGCAATTTCGCGGGTCCGGCCACTGTGGTCGGTCAGCGGTACCCGGTGGGCAGACGCGCCAACGGTTCCCGCACGCGGGTGGCACCGCCCCCGACGCCGAGGCCGGTCCGCGGTGCAGGGCCGCGGACCGGCCGTCAGGCGGCGGATCGGGGACGGGTCACAGGTTGCAGAGCAGGGCGCACGCCTTCGCCGACGAGTACGGCGAGTAGGACGGTTGCGTGCCCGGCGGCGAGTTGCGCGGTGTGTACTGGGCCTTGGCGTAGTTGGTGATCGGGAACAGGGTCAGCACCGCGTACGTCGAGCAGTACACCTGCTTGGACTGGCCGGGGGCCAGGCTGAACGTGCCGCCCGCCGTCTCGCAGGACGGCTCCTGGAGGTCGTACACGGTGGCGTTGTCGATCGGCACCGGGCCGTCGTTGGTGATCGTGATGCGCCACCGGGCCGTGCCGAACAACGCCCCGAGCAGGCCCACGGGTGTCTGCTTCACCCACGGTCCGGCTCCCCCGGGCCCGCAGTGCGACGGGGTGTGCGACGCGCAGATCTCCTTGTCCACCCGCACCACCGGCTGGCAGGCCGGTCCCGGCGCGATCGGCACCGACGCGGTGTTCGAGGTGAACGCCCCCGACCCGTCCACTCCGGTGGCCGTGTTCGCCACGTCGGTCACCGTGCAGGTCGTGGCCAGGGTGGTGGTGAAGCACACCTGCGGCGGGTCGCCCGCGAAGTCCACGACGAGGTTCGGCTTGGCCCCGCCGAAGTCCGCGCCGCTGGTGAGGACCAGCCGCGTGGTCACGGTCAGGGACGTGTGGGTGGCCGCCGGGACACCGGTCAGGTCGACCGAGCCGTCGGGCGCGAACCCGGGCGTGGGCACGGTCGTGCCGTTCTGGTCCACGACGGACACGCTGGACGCGGCGAAGTCGACGTTCGCCGGGGTGATGCCCTCCAGCTTCGCCGACAGGTAGCCGGTGACGTGGCCCGTGCCGCCGTCGCAGTAGAACGACGAGGGCGTCAGGGTGACCGCCGCGCCGCTGCGCACGCACGGCGACGCGCCCGTGGTCGGGTCCAGCGAGAACAGCACGCCCGCGTCACCCAGGCCGATCAGGCACTGGGTGGTCGAGTCGAAGGCGTAGCCGTAGTCGCGGGTCGCACCGCCGTTCGCGGTCGGGTGCGGAGCCGGGTTCGGGAAGCCCGCGCAGCCCGCGCCGGTCGTCCAGTCGTGGCAGATCGTCGCGCCGGCGTACGGGCCGCCCCAGATGCCGGTGTAGCCACGGGTGTGGCCGTCGAGCCCGACGACGACCTCGGGGTTGAACACCAGCACGCCGCCGGGCAGTCCGGTGATCGACGACGGGGACGCCAGCGGGCCGCCCGCCGTGGTGAAGCAGGTGGTCACGTTCGTGCCGCCGGTCGAGCTGACGCACGCGCCGACCGGTGCGCCGGACGTGTCGTAGGCGGTGTAGGCGTTGTAGGCGTAGTTGTCCGCCGGGCCGACCGGGCGCGACGACGACCACCCGGCGCACGCCGAAGCGGTGGCCGGGTCGAAGCAGCCGAGTTCCGGGGCCAGTCCCGCCTGCGGCGACGAGGAGGCGAACACCTTGCCGGACACCACGGTCGTCGCACCGAGGTAGAGCGAGGCGGGCAGACCGGGGTTCGAGCCGTTGGGCGGCACGATCGGCGCGTAGGGCTGGGCGGGGCACGCGGTCTTGGACGACATCGTCCAGCACGTCACCGCGCCGGAGGTGGCCACGCCGTAGAGGTTGCCGCCGACGTCGACCAGACCGGCCAGGTTGTTCACCGCCACCGGCGAGCCGCCGGTGGCCAGCAGCGGCCAGTAGCCGCAGTTCGCCGCGTTCTCCAGGTCGAGGCAGCCGACGCCGACCGAGGTCTCGGTGACCGCCGCGTAGTAGACCAGCGCGGCGTTGCCGGGGTCCCGCACGTACTGCGGTTCCAGCGGGCTGGCGATGTCACCGCTGGTCGCGCCCTGCAACGGGCCGACCGCGGTGTTGAGCGTCCGGGGCCACGGGCCGCCGGCGCACAGCGCGCCGGTGGACAGGTCGCTGCACACGACCTTGCCCTGGGTGGTCGCCGCGTGGTGGAAGATGTTCCACGCCTGCAACGATCCCGTCGGCGTGCGGTGCAGCAGCGGGGTGAACCCGTCGCCGCCGGTCGCCGTGGCGGCGGCCTGGACGGGCGGGGTGAGCTCGCTGGCGAGCGAGGTGCCGTCCGGCCGGGCGACGGGGTTGGTCGCGCGCACGGCGACGGTGCCGGCACCGGGCTCGGTGTCCTGGAACGCGGTCCCGTTCGTGGACCACTGCGGGGTCCAGCCCTGCGGGGCCGTCAGCGAGCCCGGGACGTAGGTGTGCCCGGCCGTGATCGGGTCGGTGATCGTCGTCGCGCCGACGGCCGGCGACTTGTTGTCGTAGGAGAGCGTCCAGGACGCCGTCGCGCCGTGGGCGGCCGGGGTGGACGCGGTCGCCGCGGATTTCGTCACGGTCGACGCGGCGAGCGGGTCGGTGCTCGCGGGGGTGGCGACCGGCACCGTCACACCGGCGGCCAACAGGGGCACCAGGACTATCCGGAACTTTCTCGACCTGCCTCTTCGCATGGTCATGCCTCGTTTCCTCACCGAACCGGGCGGAACCCCGCACTCCCCAGTGGAAACGTAGGAACCGGGTGGCCGGCAGGACAACGGCACTCACCCCGGTGCCGAGGGGCGGTGCCCCATCGGCCCAACCGGAGACCCGAAATCGCGGGGCGGCGGGGGGCGTTGTCCACGGTGAGGAGAACCCCGGCGCGAGAAGTGCGGAGAACGCCGGCGGGCCGGACGCCTGCGGTGACCCGGACCGCGCGGCGGGGGGCGCGGCGGGCGCGGCGATAGGGTCGGCGGCATGTACGTGAAGCTGTGCGGGCTGCGCACCACCGCCGATGTCGAGGTCGCCGTCGAGGTCGGCGCGGACGCGGTCGGGTTCGTGTTCAGCGCGAGCCCCCGGGAGGTCGACCTGGACACCGGTCGGCGGCTGGTGCGCGAGGTGCCGGAGGGCGTGCTGACCGTGGGCGTGTTCCGCGGGGTGCCGGCGGCGCAGGCGCGCCGGGTGGCCGTCGAGACCGGGGTGGGCGCGGTGCAACTGCACGGCGACTACCCGCGCGAGGCGTTCGAGGAGGTCGCGGCGGCGGGGACGCGGCTGGTCCGGGCGGTGGCGCTGACAGCCGGCACGGACGTGCGGGTCGGCGCGTTCGGCGAGGACCTGCTCCTGCTGGACTCGCCCGTCGCGGGGTCCGGGCACCGGTGGGACCTGGCCGCACTGGAGGGTGCCCGGCCGGACGGGCACTGGCTGCTGGCGGGCGGGCTCGACGTGCACAACGTGGTCGAGGCGGTCGGCCGGGCCCGGCCGTGGGGCGTGGACGTGTCCAGCGGCATCGAGTCGAGCCGGGGTGTGAAGGACCACGGCCTGATGCGGGAGTTCGTCGCCGCCGCGCGGGGCTGAGCCCGCCGGGCACGCGGCACACCGCCGACCGGGCGACGCCCCGCTTCCGCGCGCGAACGCGGCCGAGGGGCCCGGACCGCGTTCGGTCCGGGCCCCTCGGCCGGGTGGATCAGGGGTGGGTCAGCTCTGCCAGACGAGCGGGGACTTGTCGTAGCCGTCGCCCTTGTCGTAGCTCGCCGACGGGGCCTTCGTGCCCTCGCGGGTCCCCTGCAACACGCACGTCTCGTACTTCGCGCCGGCCGTGGTGAAGTCCTTGCCGGCGGACTCCGACTCGCACTGGGCGGTGTCGCCGCTGATGATGACGCCGGTGCCCTTGCCGTCCGCACCCAGCGCGCGCAGGCTCAGCGAGCTGTAGGCGAGGTCCGTGCCGCCGACGTTCTCCACCGTCACCCGGATGTAGACCGGCGTGATGCCCTTGGCCTTGTCGCCGAACTTCGCCAGGTCAGCGTTCGACCCCTCCTCGATCGCGGTGACCGTGATCGCGATGGTGCCGGTCTTGTCGGTGCCGTACTTGTACGGCACGACGGCGCGGTCGCCCACCTTGAGCTTGGTGCCGGGCTCGGTCACATCGCCGGCCGGCTGCGCGGTCGGGGTGGCGGCGCTGCTCTTGGTGGTGGTCTCGGCCTCGGCCGAGGTGGTCGCGGCGGACGTGGTGGTGCCGGGCATGGCGACTCCGTCCGTCGAACTCCCGCAGGCGGACAGCAGCAGGGCTGCCGCACCGGCGATGAACAAAGCGCCACGGGCGTGCCTCAAGGAGGGCTCCTCATCGTTCGGGGGGTGTGCTCGCACACTAGCCCGGATGCCGAAGCCGCGCTATCGGTCGTTCACACCACACGCAGGTCACAGGTCGTCCACGCCGATCAACCCGTCCTGGATCGCGCGGGCCACCAGGGCCGCCTTGGTCGGCGCTTCCCGACCGATGAGCGCGTACTTGATCCGAATCCGCTCCAGGTGGGAGTTGACCGTGCTGACCGAGATCCCGAGCCGCCGCGCGACGAAGTCCTTGGACTCCGACTGGAACCACTCCACCAGCACCTCGGCCTCCCGCGCGGACAGCGCGGGCCGGGTCTCCGAGGGGTCGCCGGCCAGCGCGCCGGCCAGCGACGGCGGCGTGTACGGGCGTCCCGCCGCCGCCGCGCGGGTGGCGGGCACCAGGTGTTCCGCGCCCTCGGCCTTGGTCAGGTAGCACAGCGCGCCCAGCTCCAGGCACTGCAACGCGATCTCGTCGTCGGCGCGCATCGAGTACACGACGACCCGCCGGCCGGCCTCGACCAGCCGCCGCAGGTCCCCGAGCACGGGCGTCGGGCCGGCCAGGTGCAGGTCGAGGATCACCACGTCGGCGTCCGCGCCCTCGTCCAGCCACGCCACCCGCACGTCCTCGCCCTCGGCGACGACCCGGACCGGCGGCACCCCGGACGACAGCCAGTACGCGACCCCGGCGCGCACGGCCGGGTGGTCGTCCACCACCACCGCGGTCAACTCGTCCGCCATCGGGCCTCCGTCCGGGTCTGCCCACCGTAGGCCTCGCACCGCACGTCGACCCGGCCCGACACGGCGTCGACCACCGGTCCCGCGTCGGCGATCACGGCCAGCCGCACCTCGCCGTCGGCGCGCAGCAGGCTCACCCGGGCACGTCCCCGGGCCGCCGACAGCGCCGCCGCGACCGGCCCGGTCAGCTCGCGCCGCACGTCCGTCGGCACCGGGACGACCGCGCCGCTGACCGCCAGCGACACCGCCAGGCCACGCCGTTCCGCCACGTCCACGCAGGCCGCGACCTCGTGCACCAGCGGATCGGGCACCTCGTCGTGCTCGGCGAACAGCCGCCGCAACTGGGTGGCCGCGAACGCGCACCGCCGCCGGGTGTCCTCGGCGCGCGGGTCCAGCACGCCGTCCGCCAGGTCGGCGAGCAGCGGCAACGTCGTGCCCAGCCCGCCCGCGAACCCGGCCCGCAGGTCCCGCGCCCACTGCTCGGCGAGCGCGGCCCGGGTGGCGGCCCGCTCCTCCTGCACGGCCACCTCGGCGGCCTGGCGCGCGTTGCGCAGCAGCACCCGGGCCAGCAGCAGGACGCCCAACTGGAAGCTGGTCACGCCGAGCACGACCACGCCCGCCGCGCCGACCTCGGTCCGGTCCGGCGAACCGGCCAGCACGAACTGGGTGATCTCCGCGACCAGGTGCGCGCCGAACGCGGCGAGCAGGGCGGGCACCCGGTCCGCGAGCAGCACCAGCAGGTGCCACCCGACCAGGCCGAACGACCAGTGCGCGGCCCCGAAGTGGGCGTCCGCCGGCAGCGCGGCCGTCGCCACCACCGACGCGCCGAGCACCACCGCCGCACCGCCCGCGACCACCGCCGTCGGCAGCGGTCGCCGCCGCGCGATCCACCCCGCACTGACCAGCGTCACCAGCGCCAGCAGCCCGAACGCGACCCACGCGCCCGGCCCGTGGTCGTGCGCCAGCAGCGGCGGGAGGGACAACCCGAGCTGGAGCACGGCGACGACGCCGAGCAGCGCCAGCCGGATGCTCGCGAACACCTGCTCGCCCGCCGTCACGCCGGCCACGCCAACCGCACGGTGGTGCCGCCCGCCGCCGACGTGACCGCCGCGACCCCGCCCACCCCGGCCATCCGCGCCACGATCGACCCGCTGATCCCCCGCCGGTGCCCGGACACCCGGTCGGGGTCGAAGCCCGGCCCCCGGTCCGCGACGGTGACCACGACCCGGTCGGCGGCGGTGACGACGTCCAGTTCGGCGCGCCCGGTGCCGGCGTGCCGCTCGACGTTGACCAACGCCTCCCGCACCGCTCTGACCAGCGCCAACGCCACGGACGTCGGCACCGACGCGGGGTCGGCCCGGGTCTCGACGCGCAGCGGGGACCGGTCGGCGACCGCGCGCAGCGAGATGCCGACGTCCACCAGGCTGTCCCGCACCTCGGCGGTGCCGGTCAGCACCGCGAGGTCCCGGCGCGCGTAGTCGGCGACCGCACCGGGGTCGGTGCCCTCGGTCGCGACCACCAGGAACGTGGCGGACGCGGTGTCGTGCAGCAGGGCCAGGTACTCGCGTTCGCGTTCCCGGCGTTCGGCGGCCAGCGCCTCGGCGCGCTCGGACTCGGCCCGGCGAACCCGCGACTCGTCGACCCGCCGGGTCGAGCGCCGGACCACCAGGACCGCCACCCTGGCCAACGAGCACTCCAGCACCACCCGCAACACCACCGCGCCGTCGAACCCGGCCGTCCACAGCCGCACACCCAGCAGCGCACCGGTGACCGGCACGGCGACCCGGGGGTTCCACTCCCACTGGAGGGTGATGGCGGTGGTGGTCAGCACGTTCAGCGCCCACAGACCGGCCTGTCCGCCGAGTTCGCCCTGCGCGGCGCACACCGCGACCACCCGCACCACGGCGAACGCCAGCGCGACCAGCCGCCCACCGACGAAGTCCGCGACCGCGCCCACGACCATCAACCCGAACAACGCGAACGCGAGCGGCAGTCCGTCGTCGGAGGAGGAGCACACGCCGAAAGCGCTCAACAGCACCACGCCGACACCGCGAACCGGTCCGGCGAACCGCGCGATGGCCGCCAGGAATTCGGCCTCGACCTGCCCCGCCACCGTCCGACCCTAGCGCAGGGGCCGAGCGGTTCTCGAACCCGCGCCCGAGGGCCGGCGCGCCCGGATCTTCCCGCCGCCGCGCCCACCCTCGCGGTCGGTCGGCACGGTGCACCCGTTACCTCTCAGTAGCTCCTGATCAAGGAGTCGTGGTCGCCCGGTAGGTGTCGTCGTACCATGGCTGCCGGTCTGCGATGCCCGACCCGCGACCACACCGCACAAGTCGAAAAAATCCTGCACGACCAGCGGTTACCAGGTGTTCCTCGGCCTGGACGCCACCGGGAGACGACTGCACGACGCCCCGCTACCCAACAGCGGGTCCAGACGCCACTCCCCCTGCGGCCTGAGCGTCCTGTCGTCCGACGCATCGACAATGGGACCCCCAGTACGGGTGCGGAGTCATGCAGTGCTGTCCCGATCCGGACGAGCTGCGCCATCTCCTGCATCTCGTCGCCCATGCCCTGCCGCCCAAGGATGCGCGAGTCTTCCGCAAACACCTCGCAACCCTCGACGACCTGTGGTGATCAGGCCGTCAGGGACGGCGGGAGCGGTCTCGGCGGCGGTGTCGAGCGCGGCGACGGCGGGCAAGGCGGCGAGGCGTGCGGCCTCAAGATCGTCGCGCGCTTACACCTCTCGATCGTCCACAGTGGATAGACTGATGGCGTCTTCGTGGACGGAGATCGCTTTCGCGGTGTCGGGCCCTGGTATTCGGGATCAGCGGCTCATGTGCGGGTTCGTTCAACCACACCCACAGTGCCTTCACGATCAATCCACCGTGATCACGTACGCACGGGCGAACCAGGTACCGACCTGGGCGCGGTGGAGGTGCCCCGCCACAGCGCGGTCACCCTGCACAGCCATCGTGGCGTGAACGTGCACCACGCCGTCCTTGATCTCACCGGAGCCGTGCATCTCGGCGGGCAGCGAGTACGTGGAAACGAGATCCTTGCCCGCATCGTCGGCAGGCATGGTCGAAACCGTGAACGAGTCCACGCCGCCGATGAGGCTGACAATCGCGGCATTCATGATGCCGCGCTCTTTCGACTGCCTCGTGAGCGATTCCATCAGTTCATCATTCGTGACTTCGAGGACGAACACCTGCTACCTTCCGACGACCGGACTCAACTCTTGCAACATCTTCGCGGAACACCACCGCGCACCGACGTCCGCCGGATTCACGACCTCGCGCGCGAACCGCTCGACCGCGATCGAGGCGAACGGAAAGTCGGTGGGATTTTCGACGAACTTCGCAGCGTGTTCCCACTTGATGGCACACACCCGCGTGGCCACTGCGGTCAAGTAAAGCCGTTGCACCTCGTCGTCGTTCCGCAGGATCGAGACGACACGACGTGATTCACCCTGATCAGGCATCTTTGCAAGAATTCCCGTGGCGTTGACCCGCGCCACAGGATTGCCCAGGTCTTCGGTCCACCGCAGCAGTGTGCTCCTGGTGGCACGGTCAAGCATTGATGCGATGGTCTTGTCCACACCGTACGTCGTCTGCACTGCGGTAAGCGGTCCCGCGTCACCACCCGCGATACTCGCCGCAAGGTCTTGAGCAACGCCCACATCCACTGCCGCTACCGCCGCGATAGAAAGGAACGAACGCCGATTGACCGGCATGTCGGAACCACCCCCAGGCGTCGACGACCCACTATCGGCGAAACTGACATCAGACCAGTAGACCGGAATTCCGATGCCACCAATGCCACCAACAGCAGGAGCACCCGAAGGTTCGACGAGTTCCGCCACTTCCTCACCGGCGATCTTCAGCACCTTCGCGATCTTGGAGCACATCCACGGGCCAGAGCACTTGAGGACCGCACTTCGCACGGCCGCTCGCCGACCGTGTCTACTTCGACGGGCAAACTTTGCGCGGACTTGTCGGCCGGAGAAAGGAGTTCCTCGACAGAACAGCCGAGAAAACCTTCCAGCAGGCGAACAGTCGCAGGACGCAGTTGTTGCGGTGCCAACTGTCCGGCCACGAGCCGGTGCACGTGCCGAAGACTCAGCGTGCCGACCTCCTTATTCCTCCGAGCGAACTCTTCAAGGCGCTGCGCAAATTCTTCGACACTGAGCCGACCAGCCCTGATGCGCAACCCGAGGACTGTCCGCACCTCACCCTTCCTCGGCATCCAATGCCCTCCCGCCTGCCACACCGGTACGCCTGATCGCCCAGTGTAGCGCCTCCGTTACCGCATTACCTTTAATCACATGGACTCTCACCCGCCATTGAAATACAAGGGCGAATGCCTGACTTGTGCATGACCTGGACCGGCACCCGCCGTCGCCTCGATGCTCATCCCGTATCCGACGACCTACACGTCCCCCGGGTCGTCAGGGCCGCAGCGCCACCGGGCGGTTGCGTGCCGCGAACCGTGTCGGTTGCCGTGCGCACCTGTCCGGTCACAGACGGATTCGTCAGTGCGACAGGAGATCATCTCCCTGTAGCGTCACCCCTCCGTCCACAACGGACGTGTCTTCTCCTGGGGGTACCACCGGAATGTCCGCGCGCACGAGACTGCCCGCCGTCCTGCTCGCCGCGTTGCTGACGGGCGCGTGCGGCACCGCCATCACGCCCACCGCCACGCCCGCCACCACCAGCACGCCGACGACGACCACGAGCACTACGACCGAGTCCGCTCCGGCGACGGCGCGGCAGGTCGACGACGACGGCTTCGCGGCGATCCGGGGCACCAGCGTGGCCCTGCGCGCGCCCGAGGGCATGGAGGTCGACGACGACCTGCCCGGCCTGCGCCGGCCGGACAACCGGACCACGATCGTCGTCACCACCACGTTCCTGCCGGAGGGCAAGTCCGCCGCCGTGGCGCTGGACGAGGCCGCAGCGGAGTACGCCGCAGCCGGTGGCACCGATCGCGGGACGGTGTACGAGCCTCCGCGTCGCACGACCGCTGCCGGCCACCCGGCGGTCGCCGCCATCGGCCGGCAGGGGACGGACGCCGACGCCTTCACCGAAGTCTCCGTCCAGTTCGTCGCCGACGGGTACCTGGTGCGGCTGACGGCCGCCGCCGAACCGTCCGACCCGCTGTCCGCCGACGACCTGCTGGCCGCGTTGTCCGGGGCCCGGTGGACCACCCCGCCCGGCCCGGGGGTCGAGGTCACCGCGGCACCGGGATACCAGCGGGTGTGGCGGCCCCAGGAGGTCTGGCTCAGCACCGACGGCACGGACGTCATGGGCGTGCCGAAGCTGGTCGCCTCGCGAGCCACCGGCCTGCTCACGGTCCCGGTCGAGGAGCGCAGGGCGTACGCCGAGGACTGGTTCGCCAACCTCCCGACGAAATCCCGCGCCGACTCGGTCACCGAGGTCTCGATCGGCGGGCACAACGGGTACGAGATGATCGGGTACGGCCCGTACACCACGTTCTTCACCATGTTGTTCACCTACGACGGGTGCATCCTGGTGGTCGGCGACTTCGATGCCGCCGAGCACCCGGACCAGGTGCCCGTGCTGCGGACCATGACCCGGTCGGTCGTCCCGGTGTAGGTCCCTCCACAGTGGACCGGGTCCGGACGGCGTCGGGCGGGCCACGACCCGGGGCCCGGCCCGCCGCGACCACTCCTCGGGACGACCCGAAGCCGGTTGTGAGGATCGGACGGTTTTCGGCGGGACGCGACCTAGGATGACCGCCTGGAGTCTTTCCGGGGAGGGAACGTGTCGCCAGTCCTGCGTGCGGCCGTGCCCGGCGACGTGCCGCGGATCGCCGCGCTGATGCGCCGGTCGGTCGAGGAGTTGTTCCCGCACTTCCACGACCGGCGCGAGACCGACTCGGCGGCGCGGTACCTGACGGTGCCCGACACCGTGCTGATCGAGGACCGCACCTACTTCGTGCACGACGTGGCCGGCGAGGTCGTCGCGTGCGGCGGGTGGAGCACGCGGGACAAGCTGTACACCGGGTCCGGGGCGGCACCGGGGGACGACCGCCTGCTGGACCCCGCGACGGAGCCCGCGCGGGTGCGGGCGATGTTCGTGCGCGGCGACTGGGCCCGGCGCGGGCTGGGGCGGGCGATCCTCACCCGGTGCGCGGAAGCCGCCCGTGCGCGCGGGTTCCGGTCGCTGGTGCTGATGGCGACGCTGCCCGGCGTGCCGCTGTACCGGTCGTTCGGGTTCCGGGAGGTGGGCCGCGCCGCATTGCCGTTGCCCGACGGGGTCGTCCTGGACGGTGTGGAGATGGACTACCCGCTCACCTGACCGTACCGGTGCCCGGCGGGTGTTTCACCCACCGGGAGGCCGACCCCAGCCGGATACACTACGCCCGTAGACGAACCCGTCGCACTCGGAGGAGCAGGATGCCCAAGGTCATCGACCACGACGAACGTCGCGAGCACATCGTGGACGTGACCTGGGGCCTCATCGTCCGCGGTGGTCTGGAAGCCGCCACGATGCGGGAGATCGCCACCGCCGCCGGGTTCGCCAACGGCGCGCTGAAGCGGTACTTCCCCACCAAGGACGACTTGGTGGAGGCCACCTTCGACCGCGCGCTGTCGATGATGAACAAGCACATCTCCGGCTCGCTCACCGACAGCTCGGGCGTGGAGGCGCTGCGCGCCATGTGCTACGGCTCGATGCCGCTGGACGCCAAGCGCGTGACGGCGGGCCGGGTGCTGATGGCGTTCTGGGAGATGTCGTTGTCCAACAAGCACCTGCACGCCCGCTACCAGGAACACCTCAAGACGTGGCGCGGTTTCCTGCACGAGCACATCCGGCGCGGCCGGCAGGACGGGGACATCCTCACCTCGACGCCGGACGACCAGTTGGTCGACGAGATCGTGCTGATGACCGCCGGGGCGAACGTGATGAGCCTGGTGGGCCCGCGCTTCTCGACCCGCAAGCTCCTGCGCCTGCACCTGGACACGTTCTTCGCCCGTCTCGCCGAAGCCTGACGGGCACACCTGTCGGCACGCGTGTCGGTGCACGTGTCGGCGCTACGCCCGCAGGCGAACCCCCCGGGGGCAACATCCGGGGCGACACCCGGTGGGGCAACACCGGCCGGGAGCGCGGAGTGGTGGAACGACGAGGGCGGACCGGGTCGGGGCCGGACCGCCCTCGTCGGCTCAGAACACGCCGGTCAGGAACTCGACCACGGCGGCGTGTGAAACCGGGGAGATCGGCAGATCGGTGTACAGGCCGTAGAAGCCGTGGATCTGGCCGTCGTACTGCTTGTACTCGGTCGGCACGCCCGCGCGCGCCAGCCGGTCCGCGTACTGCTCGCCCTCCGACCGCAGCACGTCGTACTCGGCGGTCAGCACCAGCGCGGGCGGCAGGCCCGTGAGGTCCTTGGACCGCGACGGCAGGAGGTACGGGTCGTCCAGGTCGCGCGGCGAGGACGGGTACTGCCCGAAGAAGAACCGCATCGAGTCGGCCGTCATGCCGTAGCCCTGGGCGCACTCCGCGTAGGAGGTCAGGCCGTCGTCGGCGGGGTGCGCGGTCACCGGGCAGACCAGCACCTGCGCGGCGATCCGGGGCCCGCCCCGGTCCCGGCTGAGCATGGCCACGACGGTCGCCAGGTTGCCGCCCGCGCTCTCGCCGCCCACCGCGATCCGGGAGGCGTCGACGCCGTGGCGGTGACCGTTGCGCGCCAACCACGTCAGCACCGCGTAGCAGTCCTCCGGCGCGGCCGGGAACGGGTTCTCGGGTGCCAGCCGGTACTCGACCGACGCCACCGCGACACCCGCGTCCCGGCACACCCGGCGGTTGGGCAGCTCGTTCTCCTCGACGCCGCCCAGCGTCCAGCCGCCGCCGTGCATCCACACGAACAGCGGCACCGGCCCCTCGACCTCGGGCAGGTACAGCCGCACCCGCAGCTCGCCCGCCGGGCCGGGCACGGCCAGGTCGGTGACCGACCGCACCTCCGGCAGGTCGGCGGGCGGTACGAGCACCGCGGCGAACGCGGCGCGGATCTCGGCCGGGGTCCGGGCGGTCGCGCCCGCCGGCGGTGCGGGAGTCGCCGCGAGCAGCTCGGCGACGGCGGGGTCGAGGGGCGTGGGACCGGTGCTCCTCGTCCGGTGGGTGGTCACCAGGTCCCGTCGGCGTTGACCGCGCGGTCGGTCCACAGCGGGTCGAGCTCCGCGCGGAGTTCCGCGCCGTGGTCGGCGACCAGGCGCAGCGCGCCGAGGTTGTCCTCGAACTGGGCGAGCCTGCTCACGCCGAACAGCACGTTGGCCACGGCCGGGTTGGTCAGGCAGAAGGCGATGGCGACCTGGGCGGCGGTCGCGTCGTAGCGCGCCGCCACCTCGGCGACCCGGTCGGCCGCCTCGCGGATCGCGTCGCGGATTCCACCGGGGTCCGCGCCGATCTTGCGCTCGGGGAACTTGCGGCCGGCGAGGATGCCGCCCTCGAACACGTCGGAGGCCTGGAGCACCAGCCGACCGGAGGTGAAGTGCTCGGCGTAGTACGGGCCCTCGGCCATCGAGCGCCGGGCGATGCTGTACTTGAGCTGCGCGAAGGACGGCGGCGTGAGACCTTCCTTGTCGGCAAAGGCCAGCGCGGTCTCCAGGTCCGAGGCGACCCAGTTGTTCACGCCCCAGGTGTCGAACTTGCCGGCGCGGATCTGCTCCTCGACGTCGGTGACGATCGACGGGATGTCCGGCGGGGACATGTAGTCGCCGACCACGACGCTGTCGGCCTTGTCCACGCCGATGCGCTCCAGCGAGGTCGTCATCTGCTGCGTGAAGCTCGTGGTGGGGTATTCCCACAGCCACAGCTTGCCGCACAGGTGGTAGTCCTCGCGGGCGATGCCGGCCGCGCGCACCGCCTCGCCGAAGATGATGTCGGTGCGGGCCTGCTCGGCGTGCGGGCCCATGTTGTAGTGCGCGACGTCGAACAGGGTCGCGCCGGCGGCCACCGCGTGCCGCAGGAGCGCCACGGCGTCCTCGAACTCCATCCGGTCCCAGGTGTTCCACGAGCCCAGGCCGAACAGCGGCACCTGCGGGCCGCCGGGACCCAACTGCCGGACCGGAACGCGGGGCGCGTCACCCATGAACACTCCTCAGTAGCGGCCGAAAATTTCGTTTAGTCTACACCCATAGACGAAAAAGGGGCAGGGTGCGGCCGGGCTCCGGGACACCGCGTCGAGCGTCCTCGACGGACCCCCGGGACCGCCGCCCGGCCCCCGCCCCGCACCGCTTTCCCCCAGTACCGCGCACCCGCGACGGCCGGGGTCGATATCGTCCCGGACGACACTCCCCACCCCCCGTACCGAGAGGGAGACGCCCGGTGACCGGCCAGCACGACGAGCAGGACCCGGACCGGTCGCCGACCGCCGACCCCGGCGCACCGCGCGACGAACCCGACCGGGTCGTCCACCCCGACGCGGAGGACGCCTCGCCGGACCGGCCGCCCTCGGACGCCGAGCTGATCGCGTCGGTGCGCACCGGCGCGATCCAGGACTACGGGCAGCTCTTCGAGCGGCACGTGACCGCCGCCCGCGGTCTGGCCCGCGCGCTGTCCCGGTCCGCCACCGAGGCCGACGACCTGGTCTCCGAGGCGTTCGCGAAGGTGCTCGACGTGCTGCGCGCCGGCGGCGGCCCCGACGCGGCGTTCCGCCCCTACCTGCTCACCGCGCTGCGGCACACCGCCTACGACAAGACCCGCCGGGACAAGCCGCTGCGGCTGGCCGACGACGTCGCGGCGGTGTCCGGCGTCGAGCAGGCGACCTCGGTGCCGTTCCACGACCCGGCGGTCGCGACGCTGGAGCGGTTCCTGGTGGCCAAGGCGTTCGCCGGCCTGCCGGAGCGGTGGCGGGCCGTGCTGTGGCAGACCGAGATCGAGGGCCAGTCCCCCGCCGAGGTCGCGCCGCTGCTCGGGATGACCGGAAACGGCGTCTCGGCGCTCGCGCACCGGGCCCGGGAGGGGCTCAAGAAGGCCTACTTACAAGCGCACCTGGAGCACCACCCGCCCGGCCGCTGCCGGGCGATCGCGACCAGGCTGGGCGCGTGGACCCGGCACGGCCTCAACCGCCGGGAGAGCGCCCAGGTGGAGGCGCACCTCGACGGGTGCCCGGAGTGCCGGTCGCTGGCCGCCGAGCTCGCCGACGTCAACGGCGCGCTGCGCGCGGTGGTCGCGCCGCTGGTGCTGGGCGCGGGGGTGGGCGGCTACCTGGCCGGCACCGCCGGGACCACCCAGGCGGGGCCGGCGACCGCCTCGACGGCGCACTGGGTGGTCGCCGGCGCGGCCACGGCGGCGGTGGTGACGGCGCTGGTGTGGGGCCTGGGCGCGGGACCGGGACCGGTCACGCCGACCCGGCCCGCCTCGGCTGCGGAGCCCACGACGACCGCGTCGACCGCGATCCCCTCCCCCACCGCCGAATCGGCCGGCGTGACCATCACCGGGACGACCCCCGCAACGACCACCGCGCCGACCACCGGGGCGGAGCCCGCCCCGGTGTCCACCGGGACGACCGCCACCACGACCGGCGCGCCGACCGCGTCGGAGCTGCTGGCCACCGCACCCGCCGGTGTCGCGCTGAGCACCGGCGGCCCGCCGACCGACCTGCCGATCACCGTCCGCAACACCGGTGCGACGCCCGTGCCGGCACCCGCGCTGACCCTCGGCCTGCCGGAGGGCGTCCAGGTGGTCGGGCCGGGTGGCAACCTGCGCCACGGGCCGGTGGTCGGTCTCGACGGCGCGCGGGCGGGGCGGGTGGGCTGCCCGGCGGGCCGGGGCGCGGTGACCTGCGCGGCCGACCGCGAGCTGGCCGGCGGCGAATCGGTGGTGTTCGTGTTCCGCCTGTTGGCCGGACCGAAATCGGCCAGTGGGTCGATCACCGGGACGGCCGACGCGGGCCGGGCCTCGACTCCGATCGTGATCCCGGTCGAGATCCGCCCGGGGAAGTAGCACCGCACCGGCCGGTGCCGGCCGCCGGTCGACTGCCCCGTGTGGGTGCCGACCGTCTCGACAGGCGGCACGCGGAAGGCGTCGGCCGCTGCCCGGCCGGCGTCCGGGAATACCTTTTCCGACCACGGAAAACTCCCGCACCGCTGTTCCGGACGCATTGCCCGGCCGCCGAACGGCCTGCGCCGAGCGGGTGATCCCGAACACCCGAAAACGAAACAGGTCACCGGAACCGACCGCGCCACCCTATGTCGTAACAATGACCGCGCCTTCGGACTACGCCTCTCGCAGTAGTGCGGACCGCCCACTGTCAATTGACGACTTCAGGCCCTTGACGGTTGTTCCGCGCGTCCCCGATGATCGAACGGCTCGCCCGGATTGCGGTCCGCGATTCCGCGCGACCGCTCCGCGAAATCACCGACTTCTCCAGAGGGGGTTTTCGTGCGCGCTCTCGCCCTGTTCGTCGCGGTGCTCCTCGGGGCCTTCCTGGTGGCGGGCGTCGAGGCGGACGCCGACGCCGATCGGTGCGAGACCAGCGGGCAGCACCTCTCCGTCGGAGTGCTGTCGCTCCCGCACACCCACCCCGACCTGGGCTTCGCGGACGAGGCGACACCCGGCGCACCCGCCGTCGCGCTCCGGCGCGACCACGTCCGCTCGGCCGTCGCCGTCCCCGTGACGCCGGCCGCCGGCCGCGTCGACACCCGGGCGGCCCGCGGGCCGCCGGCCGGGCGCTGAATCCCTCGGTAGCACCGCTGTCCACCTGGTGACCGCGGTGTCCCTGTCGCGCCCAAAAAAGGACAAATCCGATGCCCGGCCATTCCCGCGGAATCAGGCAAACCGGTCGACCGCCCGCCCCGGCGACTCGGCGACGACCACCGAAATCCGACCTGAAGTCCGGTTTCCTGGTCGCCCTCATCGCACTCCCGCTGTGCCTGGGCATCGCGGTGGCCAGTGGGTTCCCGCCGATCGCGGGCGTGCTCACGGCCATCATCGGCGGCATCCTGGGCGGGCTCCTCGGCGGCGCGCCGCTGACCGTCAAGGGCCCCGCCGCCGGCCTGATCGTGATCGCCGTCGGCAGCGTGCACGACCTGGGCCAGGGCGACCTGGTGGCGGGCTACCGGCGGGCGCTGGCGGTCGGCGTCGTCGCCGCGCTGGTGCAGATCGCGTTCGGGCTGGTGCGCGCCGCGGGCGTCGGCATCGCCATGTCGCCGTCGGTGGTGCACGGCATGCTCGCCGCGATCGGCGTGATCATCATCGCCAAGCAGGCGCACGTGGCGCTGGGGGTGAAGCCGACCGCCGAGTCACCGTTCGGGCTGCTCGCCGAGATCCCGCACAGCCTGGTGCACGCCAACCCGTTCATCCTGCTGGTCGGCGCGCTGTCGCTGCTCCTGCTGTTCGGGCTGCCCCTGGTGCGCGCCCGGTGGACCGCGCTCGTGCCCGCCCCGCTGGTCGTGCTGGTCGTGGCGATCCCGCTCGGCCTGTGGCTGCACCTGGACCGGCCGCACGACTACACGTTCCTGGGCGCGGACCACCACCTCGGGCCGGAGCACCTGGTGCGGCTGCCCGGCTCGCTGCTCGACGCGATCACCTTCCCGGACTTCTCCCAGGTGTTCAGCGGCACGTCGATCCAGTACATCGTGATGTTCTCGCTGATCGGCACCATCGAGTCGACGCTGACCGTGCTCGCGGTCGACGCGCTGGACCCGGCCAGGCGCACCTCCGACGTCAACCGCGACCTGCTCGCGGTCGGCACCGGCAACCTCGCCTCGGCGCTGATCGGCGGCCTGCCGATGATCTCCGAGATCGTGCGCAGCAAGGCCAACCTGGACGCGGGCGCGCGCAGCCGCTGGTCCAACGTCTGCCACGGCGCGATCCTGCTGCTGTTCGTGGCGCTGGTACCCGGTGTGGTGCAGACGATCCCGCTCGCCGCGCTGGCCGCGATGCTGGTCTACACGGGATTCCGGCTGGCCTCGCCGAAGGAGTTCCGGCACGTGGCCCGGATCGGCTGGGACCAGCTCGCGCTGTTCCTCACCACCCTGGTCGTCACGCTGGCCACCGACCTGCTGGTCGGGGTGGCGTCGGGGCTGGCGCTCAAGCTGGTGCTGCACCTGGCGCGCGGCGTGCGGCTACCCGCGTTCGCGCCCCGGCCGCAGGCGACCACCGTCGGGTCGGTGCTGCGGATCAGGGTGCGCGGCGCGGCGATCTTCCCCGCGCTGCTGCCGGTGCGCAAGCTGATCAGCCGGGCCGGGCCGGAGATCTCCGCGGTCGTCGTGGACGTGCGGGACGTGACGCTGGTCGACCACACGTTCCTGGCCAGGCTGGACGAGCTGGCCCGGGAACTGCCCACCGCCACGCTCACCGTGGAGGGCCTGGACGACCTCACCGCCGCCTCGGACGACCCCCACGCGACCCGCCGGCGGACCCGATGAGCATCGCCGACCTGGTGGCGCGCGCCGCCGAGCTGCTGCCCGAACAGGGCCCGCTCCAGGCGTTCGTGCACCACAACACGCTGCACGCGTTCGAGCACCTGCCGTTCACCGACGCGGTGACCCGCGCGGCCGACGTGTTCGGCACCGAGCCGTACTTGGGCGAGGCCGCGTTCCACCGCTTCCTGGCGTCCGGCCGGATCACCCCCGAGGACCTGGACGCCGTGGTCGCGGCCGAGGTCGTGGACGACGGGGTGCCGGTGGTGCCCGGCGGGCCGACCCTGCGGCGGTTCCACGAAATCCGCCTGCGCCACCACATCGAGGTGCCCCGGGGCCCCGCGCTGCACTGGCTGCTCGCCGAGACCGACGCGGTGGACACCGCCGACCCGAGGTGGGACCTGCTGCGCGGGGCCGCGCCGGTGACCGCCGCGCCGGCGGACCCACCGCGCCCGCGCGACCGGGTGACCGCCGCGACCGGCGTCGACCCGGACCTCCTGGCGCACCCGCTGCTGATCCGGTTCACCGCCGCGTTCCTCGACCAGGGTGTCGCACCCTGGTCGATGCCGGAGCGCGACCACGGGCTGCTGGCCGCGTTCCGGGCGCTCTACGGCCGCGCGGGCGGCCCGCCGGACCCGTTCCTGCGCGGCCTGGCCGCGTGCCTGCGGGACCAGGCCGGCTGGTCGGCCGAGCGCACGATCGCCTGGGCGCTGGACGAGCTCGGGGTGTCCGTAGTGGACCGGGGCGCGGTGATCACCGCGACCCTGCTGTCGTTGCGGGGCTGGGCGGGCATGGTGCGGCAGTTCGAGCTCAGACCCGACCGCGCACCGGTCGCGGCCCGGCCCGCGCGCCTGGTCGACTACCTGGCCGTGCACCTCACCGTCGACCTGTTCGCCACCCGGCACGTGCTCGCCACCGCCCGTCCCCCGGACGTCGCCGCGCCGCGCCCGGAGCTGGAACCGGTCTACGAGGCGTTCGCCCTGGCCCGGCTGATGGACGTGCCGCTGGCCGACCACGACCGGGCCGCGACGTGGCTCGGCGTGGTGGACGGCTGCGACGAGGTGGAGCGCCGCCGGCTGCTGCACCTCGCCTACGAGCGGCGGCACCGCAACGGCGTGCTGGACGGGCTGACCGCCCACCAGCGGCTGGCGGTGCCCGCCGGGACGCCGGCGTTCCAGGCGGTGTTCTGCCTGGACGAGCGCGAGGAGTCGGTGCGCCGGCACCTGGAGGAGTGCTGCCCCTCGGTGGAGACGTTCGGGTACGCCGGGTTCTTCGGCGTGGCCATGGACTACCGGGGCGTGGCCGACGTCCGGTCGCGCCCGCTGTGCCCGGTGGTGGTCACGCCCCGGCACGCCGTGGTGGAGCAGCCGCTCGACCCCGGCCGCGAGCCCCGCCGGTTCCGGGCCCGGTGGACCCGGTCGGTGTCGGCCGGCAGCCGGACCCTGGCCCGGGGCGGGCTGGCCAGCGTGGCGCTGGGCCTGGTGGGACTCGCGTCGCTGGTCGGGCGCTGCCTGTTCCCGCGCGCCGCGCACCGCTGGTCGCACCGGCACGCCCCGGCCGCGCCCACCCGCCTGGTGCTGGGGTTCCCGCCCGCCGAGAGGGCCGACATCGTGTCGGCCGTGCTGCGCACCACCGGGTTGAGCCGCGGGCTCGCGCCGGTCGTGCTGGTCGTCGGGCACGGGTCGTCCAGCCTGAACAACCCGCACGAGTCCGCGCACGACTGCGGTGCGACCGGCGGCGGCCGGGGCGGGCCGAACGCGCGCGCGTTCGCCGCGATGGCCAACGACCCGGCCGTACGCGGTGACCTGGCCGAGCGCGGGATCGTGATCCCCGAGGGGACCTGGTTCGTCGGCGGCTACCACAACACGTGCGACGACACGATGACCTACTACGACGAGGACCTGGTGCCCGCCGGGCACCGGGAACCGTTGCGGGCGGCCGAGAACGCGCTCGCCGAGGCGTGCGCGCTGGCCGCGCACGAGCGGTGCCGGCGGTTCGGGTCCGCGCCGCCGGACCTGGCGGTCGCCGACGCCCTGGCGCACGCCGAGACCCACGCGGTCGACCTCGGCCAGCCCCGCCCGGAGTACGGGCACGCCACCAACGCGGTGTGCGTGGTCGGCCGGCGCGCGCTCACCCGTGGCCTGTTCCTGGACCGGCGGGCGTTCCTGGCCTCCTACGAGCCCGCCGCCGACGCCGACGGCGCGTTGCTGGCCTCGCTGCTCGCGGCGGTCGGCCCGGTGTGCGCGGGCATCAACCTGGAGTACTACTTCAGCTTCGTGGACCCGGCGGGCTACGGCTGCGGGACCAAGCTGCCGCACAACATCACCGGTCTGATCGGGGTGATGGACGGGCACGCGTCCGACCTGCGCACGGGCCTGCCGTGGCAGATGGTGGAGATCCACGAGCCGGTGCGGCTGCTGCTGGTCGTGGAGGCGGCCCCGGAGCGGCTGTCCGCGATCGTGGCGGCGAACCCCGCGCTGGAGCGGCTGGTGTCCGGCGGCTGGATCCAGTTCGCCGCGTGGGTGCCGGAGGAGGGCGCGGTGTTCGTGTTCCAGGACGGGGCTTTCCAGCCGCACGTCCGGGAGCGCACCGCGTTCCCGGTGGTGGCGCGGTCGGTCGAGGTGTACGCGGGCTCCCGCGACCACCTCGGGTGCGCGCACGTGCTGGCCGGTGCCGACGTGCCGGTGCCGGTCCCGTGACCGGCGTCCTGATCGGAGCGGTCGCGGTGCCGTTCGGCGCGTTCCTGCTGCTGGGCCTGGTGTCCTGGGCGGATCTGCCGCTGGGCGAGCGGACCGTGTCGGCGGTGACCGTGCTGTCGGCGGCGACGTCCGCCGGGCTGCTCGGCGTGGTGGCGACGGCGGGACCGGTCGAGGTGCCGCTGGGCACGTGGTTCGAGGGGTTCCCGCTGGTGCTCGTGGCCGACGGGCTGTCGCTGCCGGTGGGCGTGCTGTCCGGGCTGCTGGGCGCGCTGATCGGCGCGTTCTCCCGGCGGTACCTGCACCGCGACCCCGGTTACCGGCGGTTCCACCTGCTGCTGGCGCTGTTCGTGGCGGGCGTGCAACTGGTGGTGCTGGCGGGCACGCTCGACCTGCTGGTCGTCGGCTGGGAGCTGACCGGGCTGGCGTCCGCGCTGCTCATCGCGTTCTTCCACCAGCGGCGCGGACCGGTCGCGCACGGTCTGCGGGCGTTCGTCACCTACCGGCTGTGCGACGTGGGGCTGGTCGGCGCGGCGGTGGTCGTGCACCACGGCGGTCCGCCGCTCGCGGTGGGGTTGCTGCTGCTGTGGGGGGCGATGGGCAAGGCGGCCCAGTTCCCGCTCGGCGGGTGGCTGCCGCGCGCGATGGAGGGACCGACGCCGTCCAGCGCGATCTGCTACGGCGCGATCTCGGTCAGCCTCGGGCCGTACCTGCTGCTGCGCACCGCACCCGAGTGGTCGGCGGCCCCGGCGGTGCCGGTGCTGGTCGCGGTCGTCGGCGGGCTCACCGCGCTGCACGCCACGCTCGTCGGCCGCGCGCAGACCGACATCAAGACGGCGCTGGCGTTCGCGTCCACCACCCAGGTCGGGCTGGTGCTCGTGGAGATCGGCCTGGGCTGGGAGCTGCTCGCGCTGGTCCACCTGCTGGGGCACGCGGCGCTGCGCAGCGCGCAGGTCCTGCGCTCCCCCAGCCTGCTGCACGACCACCACCACCTGGAACAGGCGCTGGGCGAACCGGTCGGCGGCGGTGCCGGGCGCTGGGAACGGTTCACCCCCCGGCCCGCGCGGCTGTGGCTGTACCGCTTCGCGCTGGAGCGCGGGTACCTGGACGCGGTCGTGGTCGACCGGGTGACGGGCGGCCTGGTGCGGCTGGTGCGGCGGTGCGCCGAGGCCGACGAACCCCTCGTGCGGCGGCTGGCGGTGACCCGGTGATCACGGCGGCGGTCGTCGTGGGGTGGCTCGTCACGGCCGTGCTGGTCGGGCGGGAAGCAGATCCTCGTACCGCCCGGCGCAAGGCGGTTTTCGGGGCCACGGCGGTGTTCCTGCTGTCGTCGGCGGCGTTGCCGGGTGGCCTGGTGTGCACCGCGTTCAGCTTGGCCGGGGTGGTGGTGGCGGCGTTGAGCCCGGTCGCCACGCACCCGCCCCGGGTGCTGGCGCGCGCCCTGGTGCTCGTCGGTCTGGCGTGCGCGTTCACCGTCGTGGACGCGCCGGTGGTGCACGCGGTGCTGTGGGCCGCGACCGCCGCCGTGGCGTGGTCGACGGTCCGGGGCCGGTTGTTCGCGGTGTACCACGTGCCCAGCGTGCTGCTGGTGGCCGCCGGTCTGCTGGTCCCGTCGCCGGTCGGCGAGGTGCTGGTGCTGGTCGGGGTCGCGATCCGGGCGGCGGCGGTGCCGGCTCATAGCTGGTTCCCGTGGTTCGTGGCCCGCGCGCCGATGGGTGTGGTGGCGGCGTTCCTGCTGCCGCTCGGGCTGGTCGTGCCGGAGCTGCCGGCCGCCGCCGTGGTGGGCGGGGTCGCGGCCCTGCTCGGCGCGGTGTTCGCGGTGGTGCAGGCGGACGCGTCGCGCGCGTTGGCGTTCCTGCTGGTCAGCGTGAACGGCGTGGTGCTGGTCGACGGGGCGCGGCCGGCCGCCGTGGTGGCGTCGACCGGGCTGGCGATGACCGTCGCGGCGCTGACCGCCCGCCGGGGCGCGCTGTCGTGGGGCACGCCGGCGGGCGATCTGGCCCGGACGCCCCGGCTCGCCGTGGCGTACCTGGGTTTCGGGCTCGTGCTGGCCGGGTTCCCGCTGCTGCCGGGTTTCGCGCACGTCCACAGGCTGCTGGACCACCCCGCGCCGTTCGTCGTGGCGGCGCTCGTGGTGGCGGTCGCGGTCAACGGCATCACCGTGCTGCGCGGGTACTTCGGCCTGTTCGCGGGTCCCGGCGGGAACACCGGCGAACGCGACCTGACGTCGCTGGAGCACTACGCGGTGGCGATCACGTTGTCGCTGCTCGTCCTGGGGGGTCTGGCTCCCGGCTTGACCGGGTGGTGACGGGTGGGCCCGCCGCCCGACCACGGCGGGCCTACCCTGGGGCCGGTGGGGGTCATGTTCACGCGCGCGGACCGGCTCGCGTTGGCGTACACCGATTTCGGCGGCACGGGGACGTTCGTGCTCGCCCTGCACGGGACGTTCGGTCGCGGTGCGGTGTTCGCCCGGCTCGCCGCCGACCTGGCGGGCCGGGCCCGCGTCGTCGCACCCGACCAGCGGGGGCACGGGTCCAGCGGGCGGGCCGCCGACTACGCGCGCGACGCGTTCGTCGAGGACGCGGCCGACCTGCTCGACCACCTCGCGCTCGGCCCCGCCGTGGTGCTGGGGCACTCCTCGGGCGGCATCACCGCGTACCAGCTCGCGGCGCGCCGGCCGGACCTGGTCTCGGCGCTGGTCGTGGAGGACGTCGGCCCGCTGATGCGGCCCCCGGAGATCCCGCACCCGGTGCTGGACGTGCGGGGCTGGCCGGCGTCCGCACCGACCCACGACGACCTGGCCCGCGCGATCGAGGCGCACGTGCCGGACAGCGCGTACTTCATGGCGAGCGCGGTCGCGGACGGCACGGGCCGGCGGCTGCTGTTCGACTGGGACGACATGATGGCCGTCCAGGAGGGCTGCGTCGGCGACTGGTGGCCGGACTGGCTCGGGTCGACGTGCCCGGCGCTGGTGCTGCACGGCGGCCGGAGCCCGTTGCTGCCGGGGTGGCTCGCCCGGGACATGGTCGACCGCCGGCCGGGCACCCGGCTGGTCGAGTTCCCGGGTGCGGGTCACTGGATCCACGACGACGACCCGGCCGGCGTCGCCCGCGCGGTGGGCGATTTCCTCGCCGATCCGACCGTCCCGGGATCGCCGCGCGACCTTCGGGGCGAGCGGCGCTGATGCGCCATGCCGGCGGCGGCCCGGTCCGGCAGCGGCGCGCGGTGCGGCCACCGGACGGTGATCCGGCGGCATAACCGATTGCGGCGCGCGCCCGCTTGATCGAGCATGGGGCACCGGAGCACGTCGGCGACAGTGGAGAGCAGATGGCGGAGCACACCTACCGGGTCATGGTGCGTGGCCGGTTCACCGACCTCGACGAGGGCGGGCGGGCCCGGCTGCTGGCCGCCGTCGACCGGCACGGCGTGCTCACCAACGGGTTCTCCGAGCAGGGCGCGCTGTCCTACGACCGCGCACTGGACTTCTTCAGCTACCGCGTCCAGTTCCGCGCCGAGGTGGGCGACGACGACCGCGCGGTGCGCGATCGCGGCCTCGGGCTCGCCGCGCGGGCGGTCGAGGAGTTCGGCGTGGACTTCCGCGACCTGCGCGCGTCGGCGACGGACGTCGACCTGATGAAGGTCAACCGCCCCAAGCGGCGCGGGTGAGCGGCCCCGACGTACCCGACGTCCGCGTCGTGCACCTGACCGGCGCGGTGTTCCGGGCGCTCGCGGACGGCGACGCGGCCACCGCGAGCGCGGCCTCCCCCGTGCCGCTGCCCGACTACTTCGCGGGCCCGGAGTGGCGCGGGGTGTGGCGGATGCGGCACCGGCAGGCCGAGGAGGACCCGGCGAGCGCGGCGTGGGTGACCGGCGTCATCTGGGACGAGCGGCGGAACCTGGCCGTGGGCCGGGCGGGTTACCACGGCCCGCCCGACGTCGACGGCGTGGTCGAGATCGGCTACGCGGTGCAGCCGGAGCACCGCCGGCGCGGCTACGCCCGTGCCGCCCTGGAAGCCCTGCTGCGCCGTGCCGCCGAGGAGCCCGGCGTGCGCACGGTCCGGGTCACCATCAGCCCCGACAACGTCGCCTCCTACCGGCTCGTGACCCAGTACGGGTTCGTGGAGAACGGCGAGCAGTGGGACGAGGAAGACGGCTTGGAGATCATCTACGAACGCCCGGCCCGCTAGGGGGTGTCCTGTTCGTCCGCCGCCCCGATCCAGGCAGGCGGTCATGCCGCGTGGAGGACGAAGAACTAGAGAGCTCGCGGGTCTCCAGCGGTAAGAAGTCGTCGGGGAACAGCTCTCGCGCGGCCGGCACGGGTCGGGGTTCAGGTGCCCGGTCCTCAGGTCCGCATCGGCACCGAGCCGCCGCCGGGCCTCGTCGAGCATCCCGGCGCGAACTCCCAGGGCGAACTCCCAGGGCGAGGTCAGCCCACCACCACGTTGCCGGGCGTGTTCTCCCGGGCACCGGTGTAGTAGTCCCGGATGCACTCGTACCAGACTTCCCTCGGCACCCGGTCGGACGACGCGCTCAGCACGTCGAACAGCTCGCCGGACTTCCCCCGGTCGAACCCCGCCGCCGCCGTCATCGCGACGAAGTCGACCCGCGTCACGAGCCCGTCCCCGTCCGGGTCCCCGTACCCGGCGACCGCGTCCGCGTACTCCTCGACGACCTCGGCGAACCGGCCCGGCGACGACACCGACGCCCGGAACTCGTCCACGGTCACGGTGGCGTCGCCGTCGGCGTCCGACTCGGCGGCCAGGGCCGTCCAGAACGAACGGCACGCCGCGACGAGCGCCTCCCGCGCCTCCGGGCGGCCGTCGGGCACCGACTTGACGAGCCGCTCGGCCAGCAGCGCGAAGTCGTTCACGTCGATCCGGCCGTTGCGGTCCACGTCCAGGAGTTCGAAGAACAACCCGATGCGCCGGTCGGCTTGCGCAGACATACCCCGCACGTCCTTCCACAGTGGACCGGCACCCGTCGCGGCCTGGCCGACCACGCGGTGCCGAGAACGGTCCCATGGTCCACCGCACCCCGCCCCCGCACGGCCCGACTCGCGGCCTCCCCACCGGACGAGTGAACCCCGCTGCGGTCATCCGGTCGGGGTGCCGCGCATTTCCAGGGTGATCTGCGTGGCGTCGATGTTGCGCAGTGCGGTGGACAGCGCGTCGGCGTCGAACGTGCCGTCGTCACGGGCGTCGAGGAGTGCTTCCCGTTGCGCGGCGAGCACGGCGAGGCGGTGTTGTGCGTCCGACGTGCCTTCCCGTCGCGGGGTGTCGCGGGCGGCGTCGCGCAGCAGCGACAGGATCTCCTGCCGTTCGGTGTTCTGCTCGCGCGCATCCGCCGGACCGGTTTGAGCGGGGAACAGCCGGGTGACCAGGAGGCCGACCGTTCCGCCCTGCACCAGCAGCGACAGGGTCGCCACGGTGAAGGCGACGAACACGAGCAGCGGCCGGTGCGGGGTGTCCGGCGGGAGGGTCTGGGCGGCGGCGACGGTGATCGCGCCGCGCATCCCCGCCCACACCACGACCACGCCCTCCCGGACGCCCAGTGGCTGGCTGAGCAGGTAGTCGATGTCGGCGAGCGAGCGGCGGATCCGCGTGGCGACGCGCTCCAGGTCGCGTTCGGTGGGCCGACGGCGGGCGAGGTGCCGGTGGGGCGGGACGAGTTCGCCCGCTTCCAGGCGTTCGCCGACCGCCGCGATGCGGGGCTGGAGCGCCTGCCCGTGCGACGCGCGCCGTCCCAGCGCCCACAGCAGCGGTGCGACGTAGGCGGCGCGGACGAGCAGGGTCACGGCCAGCGCGCAGGCCGCGATCCCGACGGCGGTGCCGATGCCGGTGTGCTCGCGCTGCACCTCGCCCAGGACGGTGGAGAGCTGGAGCCCCATCCCGAGGAAGACCACCCCTTCGAGGACGAGTTCGACCGTCGCCCAGTTCTGCGCGTCCGACACCCGGTGCTGGGGCGGCAGGACGCGCGGTGCCCGGGAGCCGGTGATCAGGCCCGCCACCACGGCGGCGACGAGGCCGGAGCTGCCGAGCAGCTCGGCCGGCACGGCTGCCGCGAACGGGACGGTGAACGACAGGATCGTGTTCACCGTCGCGTCGCGCACGCGCCGGCGCACCGCGAGGTTCCCTCGCCCGACCACGGCTCCGATCGCGACCGCGACCGCGATGGCGTACGCGAAGGTGCCCACCGCGTCCCAGAAGGAGAACGCCGCCGCGGTGGCCACGACGGCGGTGCGCAGCAGCACCAGCGCGGTGGCGTCGTTGAGCAGGCTCTCGCCGTCGAGGATCACCAGGGCGCGGCGGGGCAGGCCGGTGCCCTTGATGATCGAGGTCGCGACGGCGTCGGTGGGGCTGATGATCGCCCCGAGCGCGACGCCCCACACGAACCCGAGGTCGGGGACGAGCCAGGTGAACAACGCGCCGAGCACCAGCGCGCTCGCGACGACCAGCAGCACCGACAGGCCGCTGATGGCCCGGAACTCGCGGCGGAAGTTCATGGCGGGCATGGACACCGCGGACGAGTAGAGCAGCGGCGGCAGCAACCCCTGGAGGATCCACTCCGGGTCGATCTCCACGCCTTCGAGCACCGGGGCCACGGCCACGGCGATGCCCACCAGCACCAGCACCAGCGGAGCCGCGACGCCCAGCCGGGGAGCGAGCACCGCCGCAGCGGCGATGACGACGAGTGCCAGGACCCCGACGGCGACGACCTCCAGCACGCACCCTCCTCCGCGGTAGTGCCCCCATGCTGGAGCACGCACCCGCATCGCGCCCTGCGGCCGATGGCAGCGGGAGGGGGCGGCGGGGGTCTTCATGACCACGTCGGCAAGCTCGGCGAGCCCCGGCCCCGGTCCCGGTCCCGACGACATCGCGGAGGTGGTCGTACCCCTCGCGTCCGACCGAGACGCGCTGACTGCGGGTGACGACCCCCATCGGCCGAACAGAGGGACAGGTACACCCGAAAGGGGGTGTCGACACGGCAGCCCTCTCCGCACTTTTGCGGAACCGCGACGTACAGTCTGTCGTCACCCCCGAGCACCGCGAGGCAGGAGCACCACCCGACCATGGCCAAGACCGTCGACCCCGCCCGCGTCGAGCAGGACGCCCGCGCCCGCTACGCCGAACTCCGCGCCACCCCCGCCGCACCCGCCGGCGAGGTCGACGAGCACACCGCCCGCTACACCGACGTCCTGCGCCGCGCCCGCCTCATCGCGGCCAGCGACGGCCTCGCCGACGCCGTCACCGCCCACCTCGCCGGCAAGGGCATCCGGACCCGCACCGACCAGGTCCGCGTCGATCCCGCCGAGGACGGCCACCAGGTCATCGCCCTGGCCTGCGCCCTCGGGGACACCCCGGCCCTGCTCCCCCTGCACCCCGGCGGCACCGCGCTGCGCCTCTACCCCGCCGGCACCGACCTCCGGCTCACCGGACCGCCCCTGGTCACCGTCGACCTCCCCGACACCGCCCGCGCGGCGGACCACTGGGTCAGCGCCGCCACCATCGCCGACGCCCTCGAACAGCACTTGCGCTGACTCCGGGATCAGCGCCGCAGGCGCACCGGCAGGCTGTCGTGGCCGTTGGAGATGAACGACCGCACCGGGCGCAGCTCCCCCGGCGGCACGGACAGCGCGAGGTCCGGGAACCGCTCGAACAGGGCGGGCAGGGCGATCCCCGCCTCCAGGTGCGCCAGCGACACGCCCAGGCAGTAGTGCGCGCCGTACCCGAAGGACAGGTGCGCCTTGTCGGCACGCGCGATGTCGAAGTCGTCGGCGGTGGGCCCGTGCAGGCCCGGGTCGCGGCTCGCCGCCGCGTAGGAGGCCAGGATCGCCTCGCCCCGGCGGATCGGCACGCCGGCCACCACCAAGTCCTCCACCGCGTAGCGCAGCGGCAGGTTCGCGACCGGTGCCTGCCAGCGCAGCGTCTCGTCGACCACGTCGCGCCAGCTCCGCTCGCCGGACCGGACCAGCGCGAGCTGCCCGGGGTGGGTCAGCAGCGCGGTGATCGCGTGGTCGAGCAGGTTGACGGTGGTCTCGTGACCGGCGGCGATGAACAGGATCAGGGTGTCCACCAGCTCCGTCTCGGTCAGCCGGCCGTCGCCCTCGTCGCGGACCGCGATCAGCTCGCTGGTCAGGTCGTCGCCCGGGTCCCGGCGGCGGGCGGCGACCAGCTCCTCCAGGATTCGGTGGACGTCGATCCGGTTGGCCGTGGCCGCCTCGGGGGTCGCGGTGGTGTCGAAGATGATGTCCACGGCCCGGCGCAGGCCGGGGCGGGCGTCGTCGGGCACGCCGATGAGCCGGCAGATCACCTCGATCGGCAGCGGGTTGGCGTACCCGGCGCGCAGGTCGGTCTCGACCGGGCCGGCCGCGAGGTCGGCCAGCAGCCCGGCGGCGATCGCCTCCACGGTGGTGCGCAACGCCTCGGCGCGGCGCGGCGTGAACGCCCGGGACACCAGGGACCGGAGCCTGCGGTGGTCGGTCCCGTAGGCGGTGAACATGTTCTCGACGGACACCCAGATGTGCAGCGGCCAGTCGTCCGGGACCTCCCGCTCCCGCAACGCGGACCAGTGCCGGCGCGCGTCCTTGGAGACGCGGGGATCGCCGAGGAGCTGCCTGAGCAGGTCGATCCGGTTGACCGACCAGGCGACCACGCCGCCGGGCAGCTCGACCCGGGTCACTGGTCCGCGTGCCCGCAGCCGGGCACCCTCGGCGTGGATGTCGCGGCCGGCGGGGTCCAACCGTAAGGGCTCCATGCACCAATCGTGACCGCCCCGGCACCGTGGGTAAATACCCCGAATGACGGGCCTACCCCGGGTGGCCGCCGAGCAGCGACTCCCCCAGCCCGGTGAGGGAGTGCACGGTCTGGGTGCCGTACCGGCTGGTCCGCAACAACCCGGCGGCCCGCAGCACGCCCGTGTGCCGGCTGACCGAGGCGGGCGACGTGCCGACGCGGCGGGCCAGTTCCGTCGTCCCCGCACCGGTCCGCGCGCACTCCAGCACCGCGCTGCGGGTCGGCCCGAGCAACGCGTCCAGGCTGCGCGCCGCCGCACCCCGCCACCGGTCGGTGTCCGCCAGCGGGTACACCAGCACGGGCGGTGCGGCGGGGTCTTCCAGCGTGCACGCCCGGAATCGCCCGAAATACGACGGAACCAGGCGCAGCCCCCTCCCCCGCAACGGGAGTTCGCGGTCCTCCGGGTGGTCGACCTCCAACACCGGTGACCGCCACCGGGCATACGGACCGAGCCCGGCGAGCAGGCCGTGCACGCCCCCGTCCACCAGGTCCCGGGCGCGCCGCGCGCGGTCCGCGTTCACGCTTTCCCGGATCACCTCCGAATACGGCGCGACGAGCCGGGAATGCAGATAGCGCATCATCTCGGCGAGCACCGCGACCGCCCGCCGGTCACCCGTCGCCAACGGCTTCGCCCACTCGGGCAACGGCCCGAAGCGGATCAGTTGCGAGCGGACCCGGCCCTCCGGTGTGGTGCGCAGCGCGGCCAGTCCCGGCTCCAGACCGGCGGCCGACTCGGGCGGTGTGAGCAGGTCCGGAGCGGGCGACAGCAGGTGCAGCACGCGCACCGCCGGACTGCGGGAATCGAGTTTTTTTCGCACTTCCAGTGCCCACTCGTGAAACGTGGGCGGGTGATCCCGGTCCCGCAGTCGAGAACCACCCAGCACCACCTCCCACAACGGGTCGGCGGTCGGTGCCACGGTTGTGCGCACCAGGTCGTCAGTGGTGAAGATGAGGCGCAGCACGGATCCCCCCGTGGGTGAGCTTCCCCTGCCCCCATTGTTCTCCCGAACTTTCGTCGTAGTGCAACATCCTGGTCAGGTTCACCCACAGGGAGGAAGGTCGGTTGCGCTCCAACCGTTCCATTCAGGGGGATTACATGAACAGGATCACCAAAATCACACTCGGTGCGGCCACGCTCGCCATGCCCGCGTTGCTGCTCGCCGCACCGGCCGACGCCGCGCCCAAGGACGACGGGGCGGCACCGCGGCACGCGGCGTGCGGCAGCCCCGCGCCGCAGAACCGCGACCCGATCTCCGCCATCACCGGCGGGACGGCCGGAGCGCGCATCCGCTCGGGCTCCGCCGTCGGCTGCACGGCGCGCGGGTCCATCCAACCGAGCCACCGCCTGGACTACTACTGCTACACCACCGGCAACGACAACTACACCTGGACCTACCTGCGCGACGTCGACACGCGGGTGCAGGGCTGGGTCCGGGACGACCTCCTGCCGAACAACGGCAGCAACTACCTCTGCTGATCCCGCGCGGTCGCCGGCCCGGCGCGGACGAGCGCCGAGCCGGACGACCACCGCTTTCCGAAATCCGGTTCCGCGCCAGGCCGGTCCACGTGGACCGGCCTGGCGCGTCCGCGCCCTGGAGTCCCGCGCCACTGCCGCCCGGTACCCCGGCGCGCATCGACGTGCCCCGGTCCGAACGACCCTGCGACTCGGGGAAAACGACTGTCCACTCTGGACAGAACAGTGGACTTACCGCACGACAGCGGACAATTCACGACGTAAGCCGCATACCACGGGATGCCTTGACAAGCCTCGTGGTCTAGTCCAATTCTGATGGCCGGCCGCCACCGCCGGACCCCACCCGGGTCCGCGTCCCTCCCCCTGCTGGAGCGCACATGCGTCCGACCAGAGTCCTGGTACTCCTGGTGGCCCTGCTCACCTCCCTGACCTTCGTGCCGACGGTCGCCACCGCGGCGGCCACGCCGCTGCCCGCCCGGGTCTTCGCGCCCTACTTCGAGGCGTGGACCGGCGAGAACCCGGCCACCCTCGCCCAGCAGTCCGGTGCCAAGTACCTCACCTTCGCCTTCCTCCAGACCGCCGCCAAGGGGTCGTGCACGCCGCTGTGGAACGGCGACGCCGGGATGCCGGTGTCGTCGAGCGTGTTCGGCAGCGAGATCAACGCCCTGCGCGCCAACGGCGGCGACGCCATCCCGTCGTTCGGCGGGTACACCGCCGACCACACCGGCACCGAGATCGCCGATAGCTGCACCGACGTGGCCAAGATCGCCGCCGCGTTCCAGAGCGTCATCACCACCTACGACGTGAGCCGGCTCGACCTGGACATCGAGGTCGAGGCGCTGGACAACGCCGCCGGCATCGACCGCCGCAACAAGGCGATCAAGATGACCCAGGACTGGGCCGCCGCCAACGGCCGCACCATCCAGTTCTCCTACACGCTGCCGACCACGCCGACCGGTCTCGCGCCCAGCGGCCTCGCGGTGCTGCGCAACGCGGTCACCAACAACGCCCGCATCGACGTCGTGAACCTGATGACGTTCGACTACTACGACGGCCGCCAGCACCAGATGGCCGAGGACACCAAGACCGCCGCGCAGGGCCTGGTCGACCAACTCGCCACGCTGTGGCCGGGCAAGACCGAAGCCCAGCGGTGGGCGATGGTCGGCGTCACCGAGATGATCGGCGTGGACGACTACGGCCCCTCCGAGACCTTCCACGTCGCCGACGCCCGCACCGTGTACGACTGGGCGATCGCGAAGGGCATCAACACCCTGTCGTTCTGGGCGCTCCAGCGCGACAACGGCGGCTGCCCCGGCGGCGCGGCGGCGGACCACTGCTCCGGCATCCCGCAGAGCACGTGGGAGTTCACCCGCATCTTCGCGCCGTTCAGCGGTGGCGGGACCCCGAACCCGGTCAACGACTTCACGCTCGCCGTCTCCCCGTCGTCGGCGGCCGTCGACCCCGGCGGCTCGGCCACCGCGACGGTGCGCACGGCGGTCGCCTCCGGCACCGCCGAGACGGTGACCCTGACCGCGGGTCCGGCGCGCACCGGCCTCACCGCCACCCTGTCGGCGGGCAGCGTCACCGCAGGGGGCTCGGCGACGGTGACCGTGGCGGCGGCGGCCACGGCGGTGCCCGGCGACTACGCGTTCACCGTCACCGGCACCAGCCCGTCGGCCACGCACTCGGCCTCGTTCTCGGTGCGGGTCAAGGGCACCGCGCCCGGCGGCGCGGTGGTCAACGGCGGCTTCGAGGACGGCGGGCTGACCCCGTGGACGGCCCCGGGCGGCGCGATCGTCGGCACCCCCGCGCACTCCGGCACGCACGCGCTCCAGGTCACGCCCAGCGGTTCGGGCAACGGGCAGGCGTCGCAGGCGGTCACCCTCACGCCGGGCAAGGCGTACACGCTCAAGGCGTGGGTGCGCGGCGACTACGCGTTCGTCGGGGTGAGCGGCGGGGCGACCGCCAGCGCCTGGACGTCGGCGAGCGACTGGACGCAGTTGTCCATCCCGTTCACCACCGGGTCCTCGGGCACGGTCACGGTGTACGTGCACGGCTGGTACGGCCAACCGCCGATCTTCGCGGACGACTTCACGATCTCCTAGTGCCGGCGGAAAACGGCGGTGGTGTCCCGATCAGGGGCGCTCCCGCCGTTTTCCGGTTATGTCCCTTTCCGCCGTGAATTCCCTTTCACCACTTCACAGTTCGTTTCGCCCCTTGGGACACCCGGTTGTCGCGACAACTTTCCCCTATCAACGTCACCGCTGGTCAGACAGCGTTTCGACACCGCGTCGACCACGCTGTGCGACCGCCCATAAACGCGCTGGATGCCCAGCCTGAATGACCTTTCCCCGGCCCTGGCGCGCAATGGTGCAGAGGCGACCGGGTACGCGCCCCCGGATCGCCCGCCCGGACCCGCCCTTCCCGGTGTCCGCACGGTTCCCTGTCGCGCGATCGAGAGGCAGACCCATGAGAACCGCTCGCCTGTTGAGCCGCGCCGCCTTCATCGGCCTGGCCCTGGCGCTGGTGTCCGGTGCGGGGCACGACGCCGTCGCCGCACCCGACGACCCGCCGGTGGAGGTCCAGATCATCGGCGGCCACAACGCCACCGAGGTCTACCCGTTCCACGCCCAGATGAGCAACGGTTGCGGTGGCAGCCTGGTCGCACCGCAGTGGATCGTCACCGCCACGCACTGCGGGAGCGCCACCTCGGCCCGGCTCGGCTCGAACAGCCGCAGCTCCGGCGGCGAGGTCCGCCAGGTCGACCGCCGGGTGAACCGCGCGGGCACCGACCTGACGCTGATGCACCTGTCCCAGGCGTCCACCCGGACCCCGGTCCCGATGGCCTCGGCCAACCCCGCCCCGGGCAGCCCGGTGCGGCTGATCGGCTACGGCTGCACGAGCTGGCCGTCGTGCTCGAACCCGTCCACGCTCCAGGAGATCGACCTGACGGTCCTGGCGTCCAGCCGGTGCGCGGCGGGCGGCGGCGCGTCCACCGACGTCTGCGTGTCCGGCGACCGCACGCACTCCGCGTGCCACGGCGACTCCGGCGGCCCGGCCCTGGTCGGCACCCGGGGCAACTGGACCCTGGTCGGCGAGACGCACGGTCCCGGCGACAACAACGGCGAGTGCGCCACGACGACCCTGTACACGGGCATCGCCGCGAACGTCGCGTGGATCAACCAGCAGACCGGCGGCGGCACCACACCGCCCGGCGGGAAGTTCGAGAACACCGACAACCTCGACATCCCGGACAACGGCGGTGCCGTGACCAGCCAGGTCACCGTCTCCGGCCAGGCGGGCAACGCCCCGGCCGCGCTCCAGGTGGCCGTGGACGTCAAGCACCCGTACCGCGGCGACGTGGTCTTGGACCTGGTGGCCCCGGACGGCTCCACCTACCGGTTGAAGAGCTCGTCCGCCGACTCGGCGGACAACATCCTCACCACCTACCCGGTCAACGCCTCGTCCGAGGTGGCCGACGGCGTCTGGAAGCTGAAGCTCCAGGACGTCGGCCCGCAGGACGTCGGTTACCTGGACGCGTGGAGCGTCCAGTTCTGACAGTCGCGTGGAGTGTCCGGTTCTGACGCTACGAGCCCGGCCCGCCGTTCGCGGTGGGCCGGGGCCGTCAGCCCGGGTGGTTCGCGCGGGCGTCGAGCACGGCGGGCATGTGCGCCTCCACGTGCCCGATGAACGCGAGCAGGTGATCCGCCGTCGACTCGCCGAGGTCGGTCAGCGAGTAGTTCACGCATGGCGGCATGGCGGCGAGCACCTCGCGCCGCACGAAGCCGTCGCGTTCGAGGGCCTGGAGGGTCTGGGCGAGCATCTTCTCGCTGACGCCGTCCACGCGGCGGCGCAGGGCGTTGAAGCGGGCCGGGCCCCGGCGCAGGCCGGCCAGGGTCAGCACGCCCCACCTCCCGGTCAAGTGGTCCAATACCCCACGCGACGGGCAGTCCTTGGCGAAGACGTCGAACTTCACCCTGGGAGCTTACCCCTGGTAAGCGCTGCGTAAAAGTTAGTGCTGTGGAAACCACAGTGTAAGCTGGGTGTCGCCCAGCCCCATGCTGTGAGGATCAGTCACATGCGCGTTGAAATCTGGAGCGACCTCGTCTGCCCGTGGTGCTACATCGGCATCACCCGCTTCGAGCGGGCGCTCGCCGACTTCGAGCACGCCGCCGACGTCGAGGTCGTGCACCGCTCGTTCGAGCTGGACCCGTCCCGCGCGGCGGGCGCGACCGAACGGGTCACCGACATGCTCACCGCCAAGTACGGCCCGCGCGGCGCGACCATGGACGGCGAGGTCGCGGAGCTGGCTCGCGGCGAAGGTCTCGGCTACCGCACCGACCGCGAGGTCGGCAGCACCCTCGACGCCCACCGGCTGCTGCACTTCGCCCGGGAGCACGGCGTCCAGCACCACCTGGCCAAGCGGCTGTTCACCGCGCACTTCGCCGAGGGCGCGTCGCTGTTCACCACGGAGGCGCTGGTCACGCTCGCCAAGGAGGCCGGCCTGGACCCGGTCGAGGCGCGCGGCGTGCTGGAGGACCCGCAGGCTTACCTGGACGCGGTGCGGGCCGACCAGGGCGAAGCCTCCCGGCTCGGCGCGACCGGCGTGCCGTTCTTCGTGATCGAGCGCAAGTACGGCGTGTCCGGTGCCCAGCCCGTGGAGACCTTCCGCGAGGCGCTCGCCACCGCGTGGACCGACTCGCGCGCTCAGGACCGCCAGAGCCGGTAAGCCAGGACCACCTCACCCCCGGCGGTCACCGAGTCGACGCGCACGGCGGCGACGTTGTCCTTGTCGGTCACCACGCACAGCTCGACGCCCGCGCGCAGGTCCGGCAGGCGGATCGTGCCGACGCCCTCGCGCTTGGCGCGGCACACCGCGTAGGAAGCCGGCTCGCCCTGCGCCAGCAGGGTGAGCCGGGGCGCGTTGTCGGGCGCGTGCAGGCCGTGGGTCTCGGCGATCAGGTCGGCCAGTTCACCGCACCGCTTGGGTCCCACCTTGGCCTTCGTCGAGCCCCACCCGGGGCACGCGGTGTCGAGGTCGACCTTGTCGCCGTTGTTGGTCAACGGGTTCCACGACGGCGTCAGCCGGTACCCGGTCTTGACCAGGACCGGCTCGGGGTCGGCCGGCACCGCCGCCGGCCACAGGACGTTCGCCGACGCGAGCGCGCCCACGCACAGCACGGCCACCGCGCCGGCGACGTACGTGGCCCACCCGCGCCGGAGCTTCTCCCTCCACAGCACCGACCCGGCCACCAGCAGCACGAAACCGGCGGCGACGCGGACGACCGGCGGCCCGCCGGCGGCGAGCCAGCCCTCGACCTGGGCGAGGTCCGCGACCACGCCGACGACCGTGACCAGGCCGAGCGCGCAGGCCGTCGTGACCACCGCCCAGCCCCTGGTGAACCGGCCGGGTAATCGTTCCTGGTCGCTCATGTTCTCCCTGGGACGACACGGGTTCCACGACGGCACCAGGGTAGCGGCCCGCCGCACCCGCCCCGGCCCCCGCGCGGACCGCCCGCTCCACCAGGTCGCCGGTTCGGTGGCCGGGGCGATCGGCCGGGTTCGCCCGGAACTGGCCGGGGCGAATCCCGTGGTGCGACGATCCGACCGCGCGGACTTCCAGTCGAACGCGGCGCTCTCGCTGGCGAAGCGGGTCGGCGTCCGGCCCGGTGCACTCGCGGCCGAGCTCGTCGACGCGCTGGGCGGTGCGCCGGGCTCGTGGGTGTCCGGACCCGGGTTCGTCAACGTCGTTCTACCCGGTCGGGTGATCTGGGAGCAGGTGGCGGCGCGGTTGGCCGACCCGCGCTCCGGCCTCCCGCGCCCCGAGCGCGGGCGGCGGACGGTGATCGACTACTCCGCGCCGAACATCGCCAAGGAGATGCACGTCGGCCACCTGCGCACGACGGTCATCGGCGACAGCCTGGCCCGCGTGCTGGGCTTCCTCGGCGCGGACGTGGTGCGGCAGAACCACCTGGGCGACTGGGGCACGCAGTTCGGCATGCTGATCCAGTACCTGCGCGAACACCCCGGGGCCGCGTGGCACCACGACGGCGACACCTCCGCGGTGTCCGCGCTGGACGGGCTGTACCGGGCGGCGCGCGCCGAGTTCGACGCCGACCCCGCGTTCGCCGACCGGGCCCGCTCGCGGGTGGTGCAGCTCCAGGCCGGGGACCCGGAGACGGTCGCCGCGTGGCGGGAGGTCGTCGCGGAGTCCGAGAAGGCGTTCCGGGAGCTCTACCGGAAGCTCGGCGTGCTGCTCACGCCGGCGGACTCGGTCGGCGAGTCGTTCTACAACCCGCTGCTGGCGGGCACCGTGGACGACCTGCTCACCGCCGGGGTCGCGGTGCACAGCGACGGCGCGGTGGTGGTCTTCTCCGAGGAGGTGACCGGGCCCGAGGGCACCCCGGTACCGCTGGTGGTGCGCAAGAGCGACGGCGGCTACGGCTACGACACCACCGACCTGGCCACGCTCCGGTACCGCGTGCGCGACCTCGGGGCCCACCGCCTGGTCTACGTCACGGACTCCCGTCAAGCGCTGCACTTCCGCCTGGTGTTCGAGGCAGCCCGCCGCGCGGGCTGACTGACCGGCGACGTCGCCGCCGAGCACGCCGCGTACGGCATGGTCCTCGGTCCGGACGGCCGCCCGTTCAAGACCCGCGCGGGCGGCGCGGTCCGGCTGTCGGACCTGCTGGACGCGGCCGTGCGGCGGGCGCGGGCCGTGGTGGCGGCGAAGAACCCGGACCTCGCGCCGGCCGACCTCGACCGGATCGCCGAGCAGGTGGGCATCGGCGCGGTCAAGTACGCCGACCTGGCCACGTCGCGGGTGCGGGACTACACCTTCGACGTGGACCGGGTGGTGTCGTTCACCGGCGACACCGGGGTCTACCTCCAGTACGCGCACGCCCGGATCAGCTCGATCCTGCGCCGGGCCGGGGAGTCGGCGGTCGACGCCTCGGTGCCGCCGGAGCCGGCCGAACGCGCCCTCGCGCTGGAGCTCGACGGGTACGGCGCGGTCCTGACCGAGGTCGCCGACCACCTCGAACCGCACCGGCTCTGCGGCTACCTCCACGACCTGGCGCGGGCGTTCACCGCGTTCTACGAGGCGTGCCCGGTGCTCAGGACCGACGAGCCGGTGCGCGGCAACCGGGTGGCGCTGTGCCGGCTGACCGCCCGCACGCTCGGCCACGGCCTGGGGCTGCTCGGCATCACCGCGCCCGAACGGCTGTAGCCGGACGCCGTCGCCCCGGTCGGACCGGGGCGACGGCGGCGGGTCACAGCGAGCGCTGGAGGTGATCGGCCAGCAGCTTGGCGAAGCGGGCCGGGTCGGGCAGGTCGCCGCCCTCGGCCAGCACGGCGGTGCCGAACAGCAGTTCGGCGGTGCCGACCAGCGCGGAGTGGTCCTCCGACCCGTCGAACGCCGCCCGCAGGCCGGTCACCAGCGGGTGGTTCGGGTTGAGCTCCAGGATGCGCTTGACGTGCGGCACCTCCTGCCCCATCGCCCGGTACATCTTCTCCAGGGTCGGGGTCAGGTCGTAGGTGTCGCCCACCACGCACGCGGGCGAGGTGGTCAGCCGCGACGACAGGCGCACCTGCTTGACCTGCTCGTCCAGCGTGGTCGTCAGCCACTCCAGCAGCGCGGCGAAGTCCTTCTCCCGCTGCTCGGCCTCGGCCTTCTCCTCGTCGGTCTCCAGGTCGACCTGGCCCTTGGCGATCGACTGGAACTCCCGGCCGTCGAAGCCCGGCACCGACCCGACCCACATCTCGTCGATCGGGTCGGTCAGGATCAGCACCTCGAAGCCCTTGGCGCGCAACGCCTCCAGGTGCGGCGACTGCTCGATCGCGGTCCGCGAGTCGCCGGTCATGTAGTAGATGTGCCGCTGGTCGTCCTTCATCCGCTCGACGTAGGCCGCGAGCGTGGTCGGCTCCTCGTCGTGGTGGGTGGAGGCGAACGACGAGACCGCCAGGATCGAGTCGCGGTTCTCGGTGTCGGCGATCAGCCCTTCCTTCACCACCGCGCCGAACTCCCGCCAGAACGTCCGGTAGGCGTCGGGCTTGTCCGCCATCATCGTCTTGACCGTGCCCAGCACCTTCTTCACCAGCCGGCGGCGCATGAGCTGGATCTGCCGGTCCTGCTGGAGGATCTCCCGCGAGACGTTGAGCGACAGGTCCTGGGCGTCCACCACGCCCTTGACGAACCGCAGGTACTCCGGCATCAGCTCTTCGCAGTCCTCCATGATGAAGACGCGCTTGACGTAGAGCTGGACCCCGCGCTTGCGCTCGCGCATGAACAGGTCGAGCGGGGCCTGGGCGGGCAGGAACAGCAGCGCCTGGTACTCGAAGGTGCCCTCGGCCCGCATCCGGATGGTCTCCAGCGGCGCGTTCCAGTCGTGGCTGACGTGCCGGTAGAACTCGGCGTACTCCTCCTCGGTGACCTCGGAGGCCGGCCGCGCCCACAGCGCCTTGCGCGAGTTGACGGTGGTGGGCTCGCCGCCCTCCTCCTCCGGCGCGAGGCGGATCGGCCAGGTGATGAAGTCCGCGTACCGCTTGACGATCTCGGTGATCTTCGCGGTGGAGGTGTAGTCGGCGAGCTGGTCCTCGTCGTCGGCGGGCTTGAGGTGCAGGGTCACCGCCGTGCCCTGCGGCGCGTCCGCGACGTCCTCGATCGTGTAGGTGCCCTCGCCGGTGGACTCCCAGCGCACGCCCTCGGCCGAGCGCGGGTGCCTGGTCACCAGGGTCACCCTGTCGGCCACCATGAACGTCGAGTAGAACCCGATGCCGAACTGGCCGATCAGGTCCTGCGAGGCGGCGGCGTCCTTGGCCTCCTTCAGCTTGTCCAGGAACTCGGCCGTGCCGGACTTCGCGATCGTGCCGATCAGGCCCACGACGTCCTCGCGGGTCATGCCGATCCCGTTGTCGCGCACGGTGAGCGTGCGCTCCTCGCGATCGACCTCGATCGCCACGTGGAGGTCCGAGGTGTCCGCGACCAGGTCCTTGTCCCGGAACGTCTCCAACCTGAGCTTGTCCAACGCGTCCGAGGCGTTCGACACCAACTCGCGCAGGAACGTGTCCTTGTTCGAGTAGATCGAGTGGATCATCAGCCGCAATAGCTGACGCGCCTCTGACTGGAACTCCAGGGTTTCCACGTTCTTCCTTTCCGTCCGACCACCGTCAACCCGCGATGGTAACGACCACCGGCCGCGCGGTGTCGCGGGAATCGGGTCGATCGACCGTGTCGCACGTCTCCGAGGCGCGCCCGGCGGTCCACCGGGCCGGTTTTCCGAGGTCGGGCGGGGTCCGCTCAGACGAGCGGCAGGCGGTGCAGCAGGTCGGCGGTCGGCGGTCCGACCAGGCTGTGCAGCGGGACGGCGTCGAGCTCGGCCAGGAACGCGTCGTGCGCCCGGCGCAGCGCGCTGCGCAGCCGGCACGCCCCCCGCAGCGGGCACGGCGGGTGGTCACAGGCCACCACCTCGCCGTCGCCCTCGAAATCGCGGACGACCTGGCCCACCGACCAGGTGAGCGCCTCGGGCGCGATCCGCAGCCCGCCGGACCGCCCGCGCACGGTCACCAGCAGGCCGAGCCGGGCCAGCCGCTGCACGACCTTGGCCAGGTGGTTGCGGGGCACCGCCAGCACCTCCGCCAGACCGTCCACAGTGGACAGACCGCTCCGGGTGGCGGTGAGCATCAGCACCCGGAGCGCGATGTCGGTCCCCCTGGTCAGCCGCATACCCGAGGCTACCAAGCGGACTAGCCAGTACCGGTTCAGCCACGTCCAAAGGTCCCTACTTCCAGGTGTTCATGACCACCGGGACTTTAAACAGGTATTGCTGATACCTTTTTTATGTCGAGATCGACAAGACCCGGAGGGCCACATGCTCGCCCCAGACTCGGTGCGGATCATCCGCGCCACCGCCGACACCGTCGTCCGGCACGGCGCGGAGATCACCGGCCGGTTCTACGAACGCCTGCTCACCGCGCACCCGGAGCTGCTCGACCTGTTCAACCGGGGCAACCAGGCCACCGGCGCGCAACGCGAGGCGCTGGCCGCCTCGGTCGCCGCCGTGGCCGGGCACTTCGCGGGCCTCCAGCCCGTGCCGCTGACCGCGGTGATCGGCCGGATCGCGCACAAGCACGCCTCCCTGGGCATCGCGCCCGCCCAGTACCTGGTGGTCGGCCGCCACCTCATGGCCGCCATCGGCGAGGTGCTCGGCGACGCCGCCACGCCCGAGGTCGTCGCCGCCTGGGACGAGGTCTACTGGCTGTTCGCGTGCCTGCTGGTCGCCGAGGAGGCCCGCCTCTACCAGGGCGCGGGCAGCGACTTCGGGCACCCGTTCCGCGCCCACGCGGTGACCGGCGTCCACCGCGAGACCGAGGACGTGCTGAGCCTGCGGCTGCGCCCGGTCGACGGCGCGGTCCCCGATCACCGGCCGGGGCAGTACGTCAGCGTCGCGGTCGACCTGCCCGGCGGGGGCAGGCAGACCCGCCAGTACACGATCAGCAGCGCGCCGGGCGAGGACGACCTCCGCATCACCGTGAAACGGCACCGCGCCGGGTACGGCCGACCCGCCGGCGAGGTCTCCACCCTTGTGCACCAGATCACGCCCGGTGCGCGGCTCGACGTCAGCCCGCCGTTCGGCGACGCGGTGCTCCCCGACGGCGACCGCCCGCTGCTGCTGGCCGGCGCGGGCGTCGGCACCACGCCGGTCGTCGCCGCGGTGCGCGACCTGGCCCGGCGGCGGGACGACCGCCCGGTGACCGTCGTCCACGCCGACCGCACCCCGGCCGCCCACGCGCTGCGCGCGGACCTGTTCGCCGCCGTCGAAGCGCTGCCCGCCGCGTCGCTGCTGCTCTGGTACGAGAACGGCCGGCTCGCGGATCTCCCGGCGCGCACCTCGGTCGCGGCCGGGCTGGTCGACCCGGAGCTGCTCACCGTCGAACCCGGCACCCAGGCCCTGCTGTGCGGCCCGCTGCCGTTCATGCGGACGGTCCGGCAGGCCCTGCTGGGACGCGGCGTGCCGGCGGCCGACATCCGCTACGAGGTGTTCGGCCCGGACGCCTGGCTGGGCCGCGCGACCCCCGTGGCCGGCAACGCCTGAAGCGCTGTCGCGCGCGGGAACGCCACCCGGTCCCCCTCGGTCAGCCGGCCGGGTCCGCGTGCCGCGTCCACTCGCGGTGGAAGCCTTCGACGTGCCGGGTGACCCGCTTGGCCGCCGTGTCCCCGTCCCCGGCCCGGATGGCGCGCAGCACGCCCCGGTGTTCACGGCGCAGCCGCACGGCGGTGCGGTCCCAGTCCGGCAGCGCGGCGACGGCATCGAGCACGGTGGTGTGGAGGGCGTCGCGCAGGGCGGTCATCACCGCCGTGTTGACCGCGTTGCCCGCCGCCGCGGTGAGCGCCACGTAGAAGTCCGCGTCGAGCTGGTGGAACGCGGCGGCGTCCAGACCGGGGTCGTCCATCCGGTCCAGCAGCGCGGCGGCGCGGTCCAGCGCGGCCGAGCCCGGGACGCGGGCCGCCGCGCGGGCCGAGTGGCCGCGTCCGGACCCGAGCCGACCCCGCTGCGCACCACGCCCGGGGCCTGGAGCACGCGAATCCCCTCGCGCACGGTGGGTTGGCTGATACCGAGCTCGCCGGCGAGCCGCCGCTCGGCCGGGAGCTGCCCGCCCACGGCCGGCCGTCCCGACACCAACTCGTCCTCGACGTGCCGCAGCACGGTCGCGTAGCCGTCCACCCGACGCCTCCTCGCCGTGGTCGGACCACAGCGCTGGTGTGGTCCGACCACGGAACCTAGGGTGGACGCGGTGAGAGTCGCGCTCTTCGTCACCTGCCTCGTGGACGGGCTCTACCCCGACGTCGGCAAGGCCACCGTCGCGCTGCTGGAGCGCCTGGGCCACGAGGTCGTCGTCCCGCGCGGGCAGACGTGCTGCGGGCAGATGCACGTCAACACCGGCTACGCCGGGCAGGCCGTGCCGATCGTGCGCAACCACGTCGAGGCGTTCGCGGACGCGGAGGTCGTGGTCACCCCCTCCGGCTCGTGCGCGGGGTCCGTCCGCCACCAGCACGCCGACGTCGCCCGCGCGCACGGCGACGCGGCACTCGGCGACCGGGCCGACCGGGTCGCGAGGCGGACCTACGAGCTGTCCGAGTTCCTCGTCGACGTGCTGGGCGTGACCGACGTCGGCGCGTACTTCCCGCACCGCGTCACCTACCACCCCACCTGCCACTCGCTGCGCGTCCTCGACGTCGGCGACCGGCCGCTGCGGCTGCTGCGCGCGGTGCGCGGCATCGACCTGGTCGAGCTGCCGGCCGCCGAGACGTGTTGCGGGTTCGGCGGCACGTTCGCGCTCAAGAACGCCGACACCTCCACCGCGATGCTCGCGGACAAGATGCGCGCCGTGCTCGACACCGGGGCCCGGGTGCTGACGGCGGGCGACTCCTCGTGCCTGATGCACATCGGCGGCGGGCTGAGCCGGCTGCGCGCCGGGGTCCGGCCGCTGCACCTGGCCCAGGTGCTGGCGAGCACCGCCGACCGGCCCGTCGAGGTGGCGCGATGACGTTCCTGGGCATGCCCGCGCTCAGCGGCGCGCCGTTCCCCGTCGCCGCGCGCGCGGGCCTCCACAACGCGCAGATGCGGCGCAACCTGACCAAGGCCACCGGCACGATCCGCGCCAAGCGCGCGTCCGCGGTCGCGGAGCTGCCCGACTGGGCCGAGCTGCGCGCCGCCGGGGCGGCGATCAAGGACGCCGTGCTGGCCGACCTCGGCACGCACCTGCTCCGGCTGGAGGCCGCCCTCGTCGAGCGCGGCACGACCGTGCACTGGGCGCGGGACGCCGCCGAGGCGAGCCGGGTCGTCACCGACCTGGTCCGGGCGACCGGCAGCACCGAGGTGATCAAGGTCAAGTCCATGGCCACGGCGGAGATCGGGCTCAACGAGACCCTCGCCGAATCCGGCATCCGGGCCGTCGAGACCGACCTGGCCGAGCTGATCGTGCAGTTGGGCCACGACCGGCCCAGCCACATCCTCGTGCCGGCGATCCACAAGGGCCGCGCGGAGATCCGCGACCTGTTCCGGCGCGAGATGCCGGGCGTGGACCCGGACCTGACCGACGACCCGCGCGCGCTGGCCGAGGCCGCGCGGAAGTACCTGCGGCACAAGTTCACCACCGTGGACGTGGCGGTGTCCGGCGCGAACTTCGCGGTGGCCGACACCGGCGCGCTGGTCGTGGTCGAGTCCGAGGGCAACGGCCGGATGTGCCTGACCCTGCCGCGCACCCTGATCAGCGTGGTCGGGATCGAGAAGCTGGTGCCCACCTGGCGCGACCTGGAGGTGTTCCTCCAGCTCCTCCCCCGGTCGTCGACGGGCGAGCGGATGAACCCGTACACGTCGGTGTGGACCGGGCCGACCGAGGGGCAGGCGAGCCACGTCGTGCTGGTGGACAACGGGCGCGCGGCCACCCTGTCCGACCCGGGCGGACGTGCCGCCCTGCGGTGCATCCGGTGCTCGGCGTGCCTCAACTCGTGCCCGGTCTACGAGCGGACGGGCGGCCACGCGTACGGGTCGGTCTACCCCGGCCCGATCGGCGCGGTGCTGTCGCCCCAGTTGACCGGTGTGGAGCACAACCGGACGCTGCCGTTCGCGTCGACGCTGTGCGGTGTCTGCTACGACGTGTGCCCGGTCGCGATCGACATCCCGTCGATGCTGGTGCACCTGAGGGAGAAGGTCACCGAGTCGCGGGGCGTGACCGCCGAGTCGGCCGCGATGCGGGCCGTGGCGTGGGCGATGTCGGACGCCCGGCGGTGGCGGCGGGTGCTGCGCGCGGGCCGGCTCGGCCGCGCCCTGGGCCGCCGCCGCGACCGGATCGGCCACCTCCCGCCGCCCCTCGCGGCGTGGACGGACGCGCGCGACCTGCCCCGGCCGCCGCAGCAGACCTTCGGCGACTGGTGGGAATCCCGATGAGCGACGCTCCCGACCCGCGCCGCATCTCCGACGACCGGCGGGCACTCCGATGAGCGACGCCCGCGCCGAGGTCCTGGCCCGCGTCTCGCGGGCGCTCGCGGACCGGCCGGTCGTGCCCGTCGTGCCGCGCGACTACCGGCAGGCCCGGGGGCCGGGCGACGTGGACCTGTTCGCCGAACGGGTGCGCGACTACCGCGCCGAGGTCCGCGCGGTGCCGGCCGCCGAGGTCGCGGCGACCGTGGCCGACGCCCTGCGCACGCGCGGGGCCTCCGCCGTGGTGACCCCGCCGGGGGTGCCGGACGGGTGGGTGCCGGCGGGTCTCCGGACGTCCGCGCCGGGGTCGGCGGACGCCGTGGTCACCGGCTGCCACGTCGCGGTGGCCGCCACGGGCACGATCGTGCTCGACCACGACGCACCCGACCAGGGCGCTCGCGCGCTCACCCTGCTGCCCGACTACCACCTGGTGGTCGTGCCCCGGGACCGCGTCGTGGCCGACGTGCCGGACGCCGTCGCCGCGCTGGCCGGTGTGCGCACCCAGACGTGGATCAGCGGGCCGTCTGCCACCAGCGACATCGAACTGGAACGGGTCGAGGGCGTGCACGGCCCGCGCACGCTCGTCGTGGTCGTCGCGCTCTGACCCGCCGCCGCACCCGCCCTGTCCGACTGGATCCCATCGGACAGGGCGGGTGCCCACGACTTGCCTGGTGGACTTCACCCGGCATTCGGCACGGATATCAGGGTGCGACCCGGTCGAAGCGCAACGAGGTGTACCCGGAACTGTCGGAGTAGATCTGCGCGATGCTCGCCGATCCCACCGCGTCGACCCGCCGGGCTTGCAGCCTGATGGTGGTCGGCCCGTTCACCGCGACCACTTCGCTGATCGGCGCGGTCTGGTTGCCGCCGGCCCCGGCATTGCCCACGTTGTGGTCGATGACCTGGTTGACCAGCCGTTCGCTCTCCGGCACGGCCGTGTTGGTGGTGGCGTTCCACAGCCGGGCGGTGATGTAGGAGTTCACGGCGGGGGTGCCGCTGAGCCGGCCGCGCACGTCCGCGTCGAGCTCGTAGGTGCCGGAGAACGGGAGGTCGACGGTCAGCGGGGTGTCCGTCCAGACCCCGGGCGGCAGGTCGACCTGCGAGTGGAGGTGGGACACCGCCTGGTCGGCCAGGGCGGCGGGCTGGGCCGTGCTGACGCCGCCCTGGGTGACCACCACGGCGGCGGCGAGGGCCGCGACCGCGGTGCCGAGGACGGCGAAGGACGTGCGGAATCGTTTCATCGTGTTCATTCCTCTGGGAGTCGCGCCGGGAAAAAGGGGTGGGTCGGACGCCCGGGAAAGGCGAATTCCCCCGGACGACCACTCTGCTTTCCCGCGAGACGGTGCCGTGTGCCGAACCGGAATGAGCGGAACACTCGGGCGGTTACCCGTCGACACCATCCGCCGGATGAATCCCACGGTAGGACCGAATGGTCGTGGCGGCGATAGGCCAAGAGGATGAAGATGGCGAAGCGCAGGTTTGCGGGCCGAACCGCGCATAGTGCGGTTTTCATTCGGTGCGGTCCGCCCACCGCAATTCACGTAGTGCACGACGAGCTGGAATCACCGCTTTCCCGACCCCTGGGCCGACCGGTGTGGTCGCCCGGGGTCGGGGTGGGCCCGGGAGTCTGGGTGGGTCAGGGGGTCTGGGTGGGTCTGGGGGTCTGGGTGGGTCAGGGGCGGGCGGCTACCACGTCCACCCGACACCCCCGCCCGTCGTGCGGAGCCGCGCGAAGCGGGTCACCGTAGGACTGTGCCCCTGGCCACCGTCGCTCGCACCCGTTTAGCCCACGTCTTATAGTCCACGCGGATTATTCGAAGTGGGTGAAAGGCAGGCGGATGTCGACGGCCAAGTTGACGCCACTGGGGATCGCGGTGCTGGAGCTGCTGCACGAGCGGCCGATGCACCCGTACGAGATGGCGCAGCTCATGCGCGAGCGGTTCGTCGACGTCCGGGTCAAGGTCCGGGCCGGGTCGCTCTACCACACCGTCGAACGGCTCCAGCGCGACGGCCACATCGAGGTGGTCGACACCCGGCGGGACGGCCGGCGGCCGGAGCGCACGGTGTACGGGATGACCCCCGCCGGGCGGGACGCGTTCGAGCAGCGCGGCCGGGAGCTGCTCGGCGACGTCGTGCCCGAGTACCCGGCCTACCTCAGCGGGCTGGCCGTCGTGGACGAGCTCGGCCGGGACATCGCGCTGCTCGAACTGGAGCACCGGGTGCTGAAGCTGCGCGCGGCGACCGCCGCCGACCAGACCGTCCTGTCCGGACTCCGGCAGGACGGCACGCCCGAGGTGTACTGGCTGGACTGGCGCTACGCCACCGCGCGGCGCGCGTTCGAACTCGCGTGGACCGAGCGGCTGATCGACGACCTGCGCACCGGCCGCGTCCCGTTCCAGGAGCACCAGCCCACGCTCAGCCTCGTCGTCAAGGAAAACCATGAACGCAAGACAAACTGACCCGTGGGCCTCGCTCGGAGCGCTCTGCCTGGGTTTCTTCATGATCCTGCTGGACACCACGATCGTGACCATCGCGATCCCCGACATGCTGCGGGAGCTGGACGCCGGGCTGAACTCGGTGGTGTGGGTGATCAGCGTCTACCTGCTGACCTACGCCGTGCCGATGCTGTTCACCAGCCGGCTGGGTGACCGGTTCGGCCCCAAACGGGTGTACCTGGCCGGCCTGGTCGTGTTCACCGCGTCCTCGCTGTGGTGCGGCCTGTCCGGCGACGTCGAAATGCTCATCGCCGCCCGCGCCGTGCAGGGCCTCGGCGCGGCCCTGATGACGCCGCAGACGCTGGCGTTCATCACCCACCTGTTCCCGCCCGCCAGGCGCGGCACGGCGATGGGCATGTGGGGCGGCGTCGCGGGGCTGGCCACGATCACCGGCCCGCTGCTCGGCGGCGTGCTGGTGGACCACCTGGGCTGGGAGTGGATCTTCTTCGTCAACGTGCCGATCGGCGTGCTGGCGATCGTGCTGACCGCGTTGCTGGTGCCCGACTGGCAGCCGCGCAACTCGCACGCGTTCGACGTGCCCGGCATCCTGCTGTCGGCGGCGGGCCTGTTCTGCGTGGTGTTCGGCGTGCAGAACGGGGAGCACTACGACTGGGGCGCGGTCGCCGGCGGCATCACCGTCTTCGAGATCATCGGCGCGGGCGTGGTGCTGCTGGTCGCCTTCGTGCTGTGGCAGCGCTTCAACCGGCGCGAACCGCTCATGCCGCTGGCGGTGTTCGGCAACCGGAACTTCTCCGCGGGCACGCTCACCGCCGCCACCGTCGGCTTCACGATGACCGGCATGTTCCTGCCGCTGATCATCTACATCCAGACCGTGCTGGGGCTCAGCCCCACCATGGCGGGCCTGCTGACCGCGCCGATGTCGCTGCTGTCCGGCGTAATCGCGCCGTTCGTCGGGCGCGCGTCGGACCGGGTCAACGGCCGGTACCTGGTGATGGGCGGCCTGGCGATGCTCGCGGTGGGCATGGGGATCATCGCGTTGCAGGCCCGCCCGGACAGCAACCCGTGGACGTTCATCCCGGCGCTGCTGGTGTGCGGTCTCGGGATCGGCTGCATCTTCTCGCCGATGAGCAACCTGACGATGAACGGCGTGCAGCCGAAGCTCGCGGGCACCGCGTCCGGCATCTTCAACACCTCCCGCCAGGTCGGCGGCGTGCTGGGCAGCGCGGCGATCGGCGTGCTGCTCCAGGCCCGGATCAGCACGTCGGTCACCGAGGAGGCGACCGCGGCGGCGGCGCAGCTTCCCGAGCAGTACCGGGTCCCGTTCGTCGAGGGCATCGCCCGGGGCGCGGCGGGCGCGGGCGAGTTCGGCTCCGGCGGCGGACCGGTCGCGATCCCCGGTCTCCCGCCGGACCTGGCGGCGCAGGCCGGGCGGCTCGCGTCGGGTGCCGTGCAGGCGGGGCTGACCGACGCGGCGCGCGTCACGCTGGTCCTGCCGATCGTGGTGCTGCTGCTGGGCATCCTGTCGGCGGCGATGCTGCGCCGGGTGACGCCCCGACCGGAGCCCGCCGACCGGACGTGAGGTGCGGGGTCCCGCCGGTGCGGCGGGACCCCGACTTGCCGGCACCCCGGTCCGGGGGTCGATCATGGGGGCATGACCCCCTCGTTCGACCCCCGCGCCCTGCTCACCGAGAGCCGCCTGGGCGTGCTGGCCACGATCAAGTCCGACGGCCGTCCGCAGCTCTCCCCCGTGACGCCGTTCTACGACCGGGCGGCGGAGGTCGTCCTCGTGTCGACCCGCGAGGGCCTGGCCAAGACGGCGAACCTGCGCCGCGACCCGCGCACCGCGCTGGAGGTCACCGGCGCGAACGGCCGGGCGTGGGCCACCGCCGAGGGCACGGCCACCCTCACCGGCCCCGGCACCGACCCCCACGGCCCCGAGGTCGAAGCCCTGGTCGACTACTACCGGGCCGCCGCCGGCGAGCACCCGGACTGGGACGAGTACCGGTCGGTGATGGTGGCCGACCGCCGGGTGCTGATCACGATCGCGGTCGAGCACGTGTACGGCGCGAAGCTCGACTGACCCGGCACCCGCGCCGAGGAGCCCGACCGGCCCCGGACCTGGCCCGGTTCAGGCGAACGCGCGTGTCCGGTCGGGGGCCAGGACCACCGGGTCCCCGACCGCGATCCGGCCCGGCACCACCACGGAGCCGTACACGCCGAGCGTCATCCCGTGCTGCTCCGCGATGGTCCGCAGGACGGTGGGGTCGCGCCGACCGGTGTCCGGGTCGACCGACACCACGCCGCACCGCCGGTCCTCGCGGTCCACGCGGAGCACCGCCTCGCCGATCGACAGCGACCCGCCGACCCACGCGTCCTCGGGGAACTCGCCCTCGGCGTCGACCAGCACGTTGGGCCGGAACCGCCGCTCGTCGGCCGCACCGACCGCCGCGACGCTCTGCGCGGTGAGCACCGACACGGGCGCGGAGTCGAACGCGCCCCCGTCCAGTTTCAGCGGCCAACCGCCGAGTTCCGCCGCCAACGCGGGGTCCGCGACGTCGTAGTCGACCCCGGACGGCGTGCGCACCACCACCGACCGGTCGGTCAGGCGCGGTCGGTAGCGCACGAGTTCCGGGCGCTGCCGCAGGGTCAGCCACGGGAATCCGCTGCCCGCCCGGCCTTCCCGCAGGAATCCCCAGCGCCGGTCCTCCGCGAGCCCGTGCCACGCCACCTCGGCGCGGTCCAGCGGCTCGCCCGCCATCGACTTGACCGGGTACCGGTGCAGAGCGGCGACCCTGCCGACCACAGTGGACACACGCGCCTCCTGACGAACGGGAGGCGCCCTTCGTGCCGGAACCGGGGGTCGAGCGTGGCGGACCTCGTCCGTCGCAGCGCCTCTCGTCCCCTCACCGGATGCTGGCACAGGCCGCCGAGGCCGGTCAACCGGTCACCCCCGCCCGGCGTGCCCGGCCGGCTCCGGGGCGGGCGCGGTGGTGCCGGAGCCCGACACTCCACTGTGGAGCATCTTCCCCGTCCACCGGCTCACCCCGTCCACCGGCTCACCGGGTCACCGGCACCCTCAAGTGGCGCGGTGCTCGTCGCCGGCCGGTCGGCGGGAGCCCGCGGGGCCGGCCTCGCGTCGGAGGCCCGGCGGGGTTTCGTCGCGGGTCGAAGGTCGGCCGGTCCGGCCGACCTCCCGGTGCACCGCTGGTTCACACACCGCGCAGCGGCGGGTAGGGCTCGCCCGGCGGGTGCTGCGGGCGGTTGGCGTCCCTGGCTTCCTGGAGCTGGTCCTCCAGGGTGACGATGCGGCAGGCCGCGTCCAGTCCGGTGCCCTGGTCCACCAGTTCCCGGACCCGGGCGGCCAGGCGCAACTGGGCCCGGGAGTAGCGGCGGTGCCCGCCGGCCGAGCGCTGCGGCTCGATCAGGTTGGCCTCGTCCAGGCTCCGCAGGAAGCCGGGCGACGTGCCGAGCATCTCCGCGGCCCGCCCCATGGTGTAGGCGGGGTAGTCGTCGTCGTCGAACCTCTCGGCCGTGGTCTGCGCCTCGGGGGCCAGGGGGCCGGGTGTCTCGTCTGGGTTCATCGCACCTCCGCATCACGAGGGGCCCCGGCGCAGATGCGCCGGGGCCCCGGGGTGTTGGATTCCACTTCCACCTAGCCGACCGTGAGACCGGCTTCCTCTGTCCGCGCAACCCGTACTAGCAGCGGGTGTTGCGGGGATCGCGTGTGCGTAACCGAAGACCACCTTCCAATCAGATGGAACCGCGGTACCCGTCCGGCCGAGTTCAGCCGAAGGCGGGCGATCCGATGGTGTGCAACCCTTCCCTTCTCCTCTGATCACTGACTCTTCTTGCCACCTCACGTGACGGTCGGCACCGGTCCTGATGCACATGCCGGAATCACCTCACCGACCATCCTTGGCCACGTCCCTGGAGCCCCGTCCACTGATCGGCTCCGGCACACCTGGCCGTACTGCACATCCTGTTGCGTACTTCAACTGCATTTCCACCAGCACTTCACCTGATCGTCGGCACCGGGATGCTTCCTCCGGTCCAATCCGCCGAACAACCCCTGGTCCACTGCCGAGGAGCCCCTTGCAACCAACCTGGCCCCAGCACGTCCGACCGTCTTGCGACAACCTCACGGGCAGTTCGTCATCTCCCGTGTTACTGACTTTCTCGCTTCCAACAAGGAGAACTCTACACACACCCACCGCTGAATGTCTACTCCCGCCGGCACAGATTTACTCGACCGGGTGACAGAGGAGAGCTGACCTGCGGTGATGAGGTCAAATTCCGCCGAGGCGGGACGGTCACCGCCCACCCGGCCGGCGCGGCGTACCGCTCACCGCCGGTCCGCACCAGCGCCTTCGCCGGCCAGCGCGGTCAGCACGGCGGTGCCCATCGTTCCCGGGTCCCGTTCCGCCCGGTGCACGGCGTCGACCACCGCGCGCACGTGCGGGACGGCTACGCCGTGCCGGGTGGCGAGCTCCAGCACCGGGCCGAGGATGTGGTCCACCTCGGTCGGCCGGTGGTGGATCGCCAGGTCCCGCCACACGCCGGTGCGGGTCTGCCGGTGGGCGACCCAGTAGGTGATCTGCGCCTGCCAGGCCGCTTCGACGGCGTCCCGGTCCGGCCGGGCATGCGCGGCGAACAGGGTGGGGTCGAAGCCGTCCACGGTCTCGCAGCGCACGCCCGCCGCCCCGGCCACCTCCACGACCTCGCCGACCAGCCGGCCGAACAGGGGGCGGTGCTCGGGACGGGCCAGCAGGACCGGCACGTCCTCGTCGGCCACCGCCGTGGCGAAGTACACCGCCGCGATCGCCGTCTTCGACCACAGGTAGCCGAAGATGTTGTCGGTGACCTCGGTGGGGTGGAACCCGCCGAGCAGCCGGGCCAGGTCGCGCACCCGGTCGCCGGCGGTGCCGTCGACCTCCCCGATGCGGAACGTGCCGGACCCGCCGTAGGTGATGCGGCCCGGTCCCTCGTAGAAGCCGCCGAACGTGACCAGGGCCCCGATCGTCCGGCGCGGCCCGACGACGTCCGCGATCGGGTACTCCTCCAACCCGTTCTGGAGCGACACCACGTACCCGTCGTCCGCCAGCAGCGGTGCCACCACCCGCAGCGCGTCCCGCGTGTGCCGGGACTTCACGCCCAGCAGCACGGTCCGCAGCGGCTCGGCCAGGTGCTCCGGCAGCACCGCGCGGGGCCGCACGGCGAAGTCCGCCTCACCGGAGATCCGCAGGCCGTCGGCGTTGATCGCGGCGACGTGCTCGGCGTTGGCGTCGACCAGGACCACGTCGTGCCCGGCCCGGTGCAGGTGGGCACCGATCAGGCCGCCGATGGCACCCGCGCCCACGATGTGGATGGTCATGTCAGGTCCCTCGTCAGCGGTAGGTGCGGGCGGCCGGTGTGCGAGCCGCCGCTGACGTCGACGACCGCCCCGGTGGTCCACGACGAGCGGTCGGACAGCAGGAACTCGCACGCCTCGGCGATGTCGGCCGGGTCGCCGGTGCGGCGCAGCGGGGTGGCCGCGAGGGTCTGCGCGAAGTAGTCCGGCACGTCCGGGGTGTCCGGCCGGATCACCTCGTCGAGCACCAGCCCCGGTGCGACGGCGTTGACCCGGATGCCGTGCGGGCCGCCTTCGATCGCGCTGACCTGGGTGAACATCTCGACCGCGGCCTTGGAAGAGCAGTAGTGGCCGCCGCCGGCGCGCGCGGACCTGGCCGCGCCCGAGGAGATGACGACGATCGCGCCCGGCGTGCCGCGCGCCACCCACCGCGTGAAGAGCTCGCGGGTGATCAGCATGACCGCGCGGACGTTCACCGCGAAGACCCGGTCCCACTCCGCGACCGTCATCTCGGCGACCGGCAGGTTCGGGTAGGTGCCGTGCGCGAGCACGACCCCGTCCAGCGGGCCCGCCGCCTCGGCCTGGGCCACGACGGCGGACAGGTCGGTGCCGGCGAGGTCGGCCAGGACGTCCACGTCGCCGGCCTGGTCCTGGGTGACCACCGAGGCACCCCGCGCGGCGAGGAGGTGCGCCGCGGCCCGCCCGATCCGGCCGGCGGCACCGGTGACCAGGTAGCGCCGCCCGCTCGGCCCGGTCATCCGAGGACACCTTCCAGGTAGGTCACGACGTCCCGCAGGCCCACCGCGACGCGGTTGCGCTCGCGCAGCAACCGGGAGTGCAGGAAGCGGAACTCCGCGCCGGCGGGGTCCAGCCCGGCGAGGCGGGGCGCGTCGGCCAGGCCGGGCAGGCCGCCGACGAACAGCGCCGGGTCGTGCCGGAACCGGTCGCCGCGGGTGTAGTCGAGCGGCACCAGCAGCCGGGACAGCCGCTGCGAGGTCGAGTTGAACCAGTCCGGGTCCGCCGAGTCCCGCGCGGTCCACAGGGCGTGCGCCAGGTCCCGCGCGCGCACCCCGCGCTCGACGGCCGACGACAGGTCGAGCCGGCCGGCGGAGGCCGTCTGGAGCTCGCGCAGCCGCGCGACGAGCGCGTCGCAGGCCGGGGTGAAGTCGAGCGGCAGCGCGGGATCGGTCAGCAGCCGCCACACCGCGTGCAGGTAGATCCGGGTGTCGCGGGCCAGCAGCTCGGGGTCGATCTTGTCGAGGGTGTCCTCGGGGGTGTGCCACCACCAGCCGGTGCCGTTGCCCTTGCGCGGCCCGCCGCCGAACACCGCCGCCTGGGCGTTGAGCAGCGCCGGGTCGATCGGCTGCTCGCTGAGGTTCGCGAAGATGGCGGGCACCCCGATGCCCCAGAACGACTGGTCGCCCGCGCGGTGCATCCGGCGGCCCGCCCAGTCCTGGCCGGCCTGCGCGCTCAGCGCCTCCTGCGCCAGCTCGCCGAGCTCGGCGGCCGAGGTCGCGTCGGCGACCACGGTGTTGCCGTTCCCGCCGGTCGAGTCGATGTTGACGTGCACGACCGCCCGCGCCTCCAGCTCCTCCCAGTGGTGGTCGGCGTACCAGGCCGACCCGGAGTAGCGGCCCTGGGAGTGCCCGGACCAGAACGCCAGGCGCAGCCCGCGCCGCCACCGGTCGCGGTGCGCGACGGCGATCCGGGCCACCTCGACCATGGTGGCGTTGGCGGTCCCGTTGTCCATCAGGCCGTAGTGCCACGTGTCGTGGTGGCCGGTGAAGAACACGAACGGCTCGGCGTCCCCGCCCCGGGGGCCGGCCAGGTCGGCGACCAGGATCGGGGTGGGCCGCCAGCCGGTGTCGATCTCGGTGTGCACGGTGACCTCACCGCCCCTCGCGGCCACCTCGCGCAGGCGCACGCCGTCGGTCGCGCCGACCGAGCACACCGCGGTGGCGGGCAACTGGTCGACGGTGTCGTCGCCGGGGCTGCCCCAGACCGGGGACACGCACATCTCGTGCAGCTTGTCGTGCGGGCTGACGTGCACCTGGGCGATCGCGCCCCGGCTGCCGGCCGCGATGGTCTGGTCGGGGCCGGGCACGCCGTCGACCAGCACCACGCAGCCGGTGACGTCCAGGCCGCGGTAGTCCTCGGCCGCGCCCCGGCCCACGGCCACCAGCCGCCCGGTCACCCCGGCCGCCGGGGTGGAGCGGGAGAACGACACGGCGAGCGCGGTCAGGGTGTCGCCGGCGACGTCCACCCGGGCCGACACCGGGAGGCTGATGTAGGCGTCGTGGCTGATCAACCGCGTGGTGCAGCCCAGGTCGTCGAGCAGGCCCCGCAGGTGGGCCAGGCCGTGCAGCTCCCCCGCCGTGCCCGCGTGCTTGGTCCAGCGCGCCAACGGCGTCAGCACGTCCATCAGGCGTTCGGCGGAGACCTCGTCGGTCACCCGGAGCACGTCGTCGGGCGCGGTGGCCCGGCCGTCCCCGGCGGGGGGCGCGCTGCCCGCTGTCTCGGTGTTGTTCACTGTGGACGGTCCTCTCGGGTTCACAGGGCGGCGGCGCTGCCCGCGCGGCGCGGTCCGGCGCAGCCGGACAGCCGGCCGTCGTCGCCGCGCCAGCTCATCTGGAAGGAGCCCAGGTGCCAGTCGTAGGCGGGCAGCGGCGACATCAGCAGGCCGCGCGCCATCACCCCCCGGGCCACCTGGTCGGGCACCCGGCTCTCCATGGAGAACTGGTAGTCGTCGCGCAGCGGGTAGAGCCGGGGTGCGTCCTCGGCGGCGTAGGGGTCCATCCCGTAGTCCAGGATGTTGGACAGGACCTGCGGCACGGTGCAGTAGACGCTGCCCGGCGAGCCCAGGCCCAGCACGGGGCGGCCGTCCTTGAGCACCAGGGTGTTGCCGATCGCGCACCGCATCCGGCCGCCGCCGGTGAACCAGCCGCCCAGCCACATGTCCATGCTGTTGACGCCGTTGCTGCCGATCATCGGCACACCGCCGATCACCTCGCCCGGGATTCCCGAGCCCTGCAAGGTGTTCATCGACTGCACCCAGTTGCCGTACTGGTCCACGATGGACAGCTCGCAACTGCCGGCGGACTGCGCCGGTGTGGTCGGGGGCAGGTGCCCGATCGCGGCCAGCCGGGCCGCGCCGCCGGTCACCTCGACGTGCTTGGTGAGGTCGATCTTGGGCTTGCCGCGGCGGATCAGGTCGGCCACCATCGCGTGGAACTCCCGCGACATCAGCACCTCGGCCGGGTCCTCGAAGATGCGCGGGTCGTTGACGAGGTTGGCCTCCTTGTCCGCGCGCCGCAGCGCGTGCGCCAGGTAGTACAGCGCCTCGGCCGACTCGGTGTAGTGGCCGACGGAGGTGATGTCGAGCTCGTCCAGGATGCCCAGCACCATCGAGCAGAACACGGCCTGCCGCTCCGGCGGCGAGAGCTGCACGATCTCGTGGCCCCGGTGCTCGTAGCGCAGCCCGCTGCCCCACTCCGGCCGGGAGACCGCCATGTGCTCCTCGGTGATGGGCCAGCCCAGTTCGTTGGCGCGGCGCAGGAAGTCCTGGGCCCAGCCGCCGGTGATGAAGTAGTCCGGGCCCTCCTCGGCCAGCCGCCGCATGGTGCGGTGCAGTTCCGGTTTGGGCCACCGGTCGCCGACCTGCGGCAGGTGCCCGCCGGGGGCGAAGTGGGCCCGGCCGGAGGGGGTGTAGAGGAAGAAGTCGTAGGACTGGGCCATCACCATGTGCTCGAACGAGTCCACGACGTGGCCGACCTCGGCCCAGTGCACGGCGGGCGCGCACAGCTCCGCCCACGGGCGGGTGGCGAAGCGCTCGTAGAGGGCCTTCATGCCGGGCATGAACCCCGGGATCACCGCGTAGGGCCCGGCACCGGTCGCCGAGTACTGGCTGCGCGGCGGCGGCACCCGGTGGAAGGGCGGCAGGTCCGGCGCGATCATGCCATGGCTGTTGAGCTCGTGCACCGTCCCGGTCTCGGCTTCCCAGAACAGCATGGTGAACATGCCGGCGTGGTTGGTCAGGTCCTGCTGCACGACGGCCTGCACCAGCGATCCGGCGATCAGGGCGTCCACCGCCGTGCCCCCGCCGGCCAGCACGTCGCGCATCGTGTCCGTGACGATCGGGTGCTGGCTGGAGCACACCGCCCGTCCGCCGGACACCGGGCTCTTGGGTCCGACCCGGCCCTCGTTGGTCATCGGACCACTCCTTCCTGATCGAGTCTGAGCACCGAGCCCACGAGTCGGGCGGTGTAGGGGTGCCCGGGGTTGTCGAGGACATCGGCCGTGCGGCCCTGTTCGACGATCTCGCCCTGGTGGAGCACCAGGACGCGCTCGGTCATCTGCCGGACGACGGACAGTTCGTGGGTGATGAAGAGCATGCTCATCCGGTACCGCTGCCGCAGTTCCCGCAGCAGCGACAGGACTTCCGCGCGGACCGACACGTCCAGCGCGGCCACCGGCTCGTCGCAGATCAGCAGGCGGGGCCGCAGCGCGACGGCCCGCGCGATCGCGATCCGCTGCCGCTCACCTCCGGAGAGCTGCGCCGGACGCCGCCGCGCGTGCTGCTCGGTGAGCCCGACCTGGGTGAGCAGCTCGGCGGTCTCGGCCCGGTGGTCGGCGGCCCGGTCGCGGGTGAGGATCGCCTCCCGCAGGGTGGTGCCGATGGTGCGGGCGGGGTTGAGCGAGGAGTACGGGTCCTGGAAGACCACCTGCACCAGGTGGGCGACGCCGCGCGCCTGGGCCCGGCTGAGCCGCTGGTAGTCGCCCAGGTCGAGCCCGCCCAGGTCGATGCTGCCGGAGTCCGGGTGGACCAGCCCGAGCAGCGCGCGGGCGATGGTGGTCTTGCCCGAGCCGGACTCGCCGACCAAACCGACCGACTCGTGCGCGCCGACGTCGAAGGAGACGCCCTTCACCGCCGTCGAGCGCCGCTTGGCACCGGCCAGGTCCCGGTAGGTCTTGCGCAGGTCGCGCACGGTGAGCAGGACACCGGGGTCGGCGACGGTGACGTCCCCGGTGTCCCGCTCCTCCTCCTCGGCGGTGCCGAGGAGTTCCGGGGCGATCTCGTCGACCCGGCGGCACGCCGTGGTGCGACCGGGCCCGGTGGACCGCAGGGCCGGCCGCTCGGCCACGCAGGCGTCCTCGGCCCAGGCGCAGCGGGACGCGAACCCGCACCGGTCGCCGACCGAGTCCGCCGGCGGCACCCGGCCGGGGATGGACCGCAGCCGCTCGACCCGGCGGTCGACCGGCAGGTGCGAGCGCAGCAGCCCGGACGTGTACGGGTGTCGCGGGGCGCGCCGCAGCTCGGCGGCGGGTGCCTGCTCGACCAGGCTCCCGGCGTACATGACCATGATCCGGTCGCACACCGAGAACGCCACGCCGAGGTCGTGGGTGACCAGCACCAGCGCCATCCCGCGCCGACGCCGCAACCGGTCGAGCATGTCGAGGATCTGCGCCTGCGTGGTGGCGTCCAGCGCGGTGGTGGGCTCGTCCGCGATGAGCAGCTCCGGGTCGCCGGCCAGCGCGGCGGCCAGCGCGACCCGCTGCCGCATCCCGCCGGAGAGCTGGAACGGGTAGCGGTGCGCCGTCTGCGCCGGGTCTAGGCCGACCTCCTCCAGCCGCCCGAAGACCTCCGCGCGCACCTCGGCGCGGTTGCGCCGGAGCTGGGCCGGCAGCCCTTCCGCCACGTGCGCGAACGCCGTCTGCACGGGGTTGAGCATCGAGAACGGGTCCTGCATCAGCAGGCTGATCCGACCGCCGCGCACGGCCCGCAGGTCGCGCTCGGCCAGGCCGAGCAGCTCCCACCCGTCGAAGGTCACCGAACCGGTCGCGCTCACCCCCCGGGGCAGCAGGCCGACCAGGGAGCGGACCGTGAGCGACTTGCCGCTGCCGGACTCGCCGACGATCCCGACCGAGGTCCCCGCCTCGACCGCGAAGCCCACGTCCCGCACCAGCTTGCGATCCTGGTGGCTGATGTCCACGCCGTCCACCGTGAGCAGACTCATCGTGCCTCCCGCCGTGCCGTGAGCCGGTCGTAGACGCTGTCGCCGAGCACGGTCGCGCAGGTCGCGGTGAGCATGATCATCACGGCCGGGGCGAGGGAGAGCCACGGCTCGAACAGGATCTGCTCGCGCCCGTCGGCGATCATGACCCCCCACTCCGCGCTGCCCGGCTGCCCGCCGATGCCCAGGAACGCCAACGCGGAGAACGCGATCAGGGCGACCACGAAGTCCAGCAGGAAGGTGGCCACCACCGTGGGCACGATGTTGGGCAGGATGTGCCGGAACATCACCGTGCGGGCGGGCAGCCGCAGGCTCTGCGCCGCCTCCACGTACGGGAGTCCGCTCTGGACGCTCGCGGCACTGCGGACCATGCGGATCGCGGTCGGCACCGACAGCAGCGCCAGCACCAGCACGGTCACCGCGTAGCCGCCCGAGGAGATGCCCACCACGACGATCGCGACCAGCAGCGCGGGCAGCGCGTACATCACGTCCACCAGCCGGCTGATCACCGCGTCCACGCGGCCCCGGTAGTACGCCGCGGCCAGGCCGAGGCAGACGCCGACCGCCACCGCGACCAGCGCCACCAGCAGCGGGCCGACCACCGCGACCCGGGCACCGGAGATCACCCGGGACAGCACGTCGCGGCCCAGCTCGTCGGTGCCCAGCCAGTGCCGCGCGCTCGGCCCGCTCGAACTGAGCATCAGGTCCTGCGCGTTCGGCGGGTACGGGGTGAGCGCGTCGCCGGTGACGACGCAGACCAGGATCACCGCGAGCGGCACGGCCGCGACGATCGCGGGTCCGCCCAGCCGCCTCACGACGCCACCTGCCGGGCCCGGATGCGCGGGTCGAGCAGGCCGGTGAGCACGTCGACCGCGAGGTTGACCAGGATGACGAACGCCGCGGCGACCATCGCGATCCCCTGCACCACCGGGATGTCCTTCGAGTTGACCGAGACCACCAGCAGCGACCCGACGCCGGGCAGCGAGAACACCGTCTCGACGAGCACGGCACCGGACAGCGCGGCGATCAGCACCACGCCCGAGGACGTCACGATCGGCACCGCCGCGTTGCGCAGCGCGTACTTGACCAGCACCCGCCCCGACGACACGCCGCGCGCACGGGCGAAGGTGATGTAGTCCTGGTCCATCACGTCCAACATCGCCGCCCTCGTCTGCCGCAGCACGATCGCCATCAACGCGGTGGCCAGGGACACCGCGGGGAGGGTGAGGTGCCGGACACCGTCGGCGAAGCCCTCCCCCGCCCCGAACACCGGGAACCAGTCGAGCAGCACGCCGAACACGTAGACCAGCAGCAGCCCGACCGCGAACGGCGGCGCGCTCATCCCGAACGCGGCCACCGTGGACACCACGCGGTCCGTGCCGGCACCCCGGCGCAGCCCGGCGGCGGCACCCAGCGGGATGCCGAGCAGCACCACCAGCAGCAGCGCGAACAACGCCAACTGGAACGACATCGGCAGGGTCTGGCCCAGCGCGTCGAGCACGTCCTCGCCGGAGCGGACCGACGTGCCGAAGTCGAACCGGACCGCCGAGGCCAGCCACCGGCCGTACTGCACGAAGAACGGGTCGTCGAGGTGGTACTTCCGCGTCGTCGCCTCGATCAGCTCCGGCGTGGTCGGCGCGGTGCCCATGAGCGTCGCCAGGAGCGATCCCGGTGCCAGCGCCAGCAGGCTGAACACCAGGAACGACACCAGCACCAGCATCGCGACCATCGCGGCGAGCCGCCTGGCCAGGAACCTGATCATGCTGTCACGCCGTCGCCCGGACCCGGAGGATCCAGGTGCCGTCCAGGACGTCGGACTGGTTGACCGGTTCGGAGAAGGTGAACCCCTTGCCGAGCGCGACCACGAAGTTCGGCGCGTAGAGCGGGAGGTAGGGGAGCTGGTCGGAAACCTGCTGCAACACCGACTTCGTCGCCGCCCAGCGGGCCTCGCGCTCCACCGAACCGGTCAGCGCCTTGACGTCCTCCTCGATCTTCGGCGTGGTCCAGTTGGCCAGGTTCAGGCCCGGCGCGGCGATGCCCGCCTGCCCCACGACCCTCGGCAGCACCGCGTTCGGGTCGGGGATGGTGGCGATGAGCTGCATCGACTGGATGCCCGGCGTCTCGTGCGCGAAGATCCGCTTCGCCCACACCTCGGGCGATTCCGGCTTCGGCGTGATCGTGACGCCCAGTTCCTTCATGTTCTCCTGGAGGTTGAGGATCGTCGGCTCCGCCCACGGCGAGCTGGTGGTGTACGGGATGGTGACCTCGAACCCGCCCGGCGTCTTGGACTGGGCCAGTTCGGCCTTCGCCTTGTCCTTGTCCAGGTCGTACTGCGGCAGGCCGTCGAGGAAGCCCTTGGCCTCCTCCGCCGACCCGGCCACGCCCTCCAGCAGGGTCTGCGGCACCAGGCCCCGCAGCACCACGCCGTTCGCGCCGTAGACCGCACGGGACACGCCCTGCCGGTCGATCGAGTAGGCCACCGCGCGCCGCGCGTGGATGTCGTCGAACGGCGGCTGCGAGGTGTCCAGGGTCAGGTAGCTGGTGACGTTCGCGGGCAGTTGGACGGTCTGCGCGCCCGAGATCCCGTTCCACTGCCCGATCTGCTTGACGTTGGTCACCTGCGCGCCGTTGATCGAGTTCGAGCGCATCGCCAGTTGACCGGTGTTGTCGTCCTTGATCGGGACGAAGGAGACGGCCTTGGCCTTGGGCTTGTCGGCGGTGTACTTGGCGTTGCGCTCCAACAGGATCTTGTCCGGACCGCTGGACTTGATCACGTACGGCCCGGTGCCCACCGGGAGCCCGGACGGCGTGCCCAGCGCGGAACCGGCCGCCTCGGCGACCTTCTTCGACTGCACGTAGGAGATCACCGCGAGGTTGTCGCGCGCCGTCGGGTCGGGGAACTTCAGCTTCACGGTGACCGTGGTCGGCCCGTTCGCGGTGATGCTCTCGATGCTCTTGACCCGCCCGGCGGTCTGCGCGCCCGCCTTGGCGTCGGTGACGTGCTGGAGGCTCCACACGGCGTCCTCGGACGTCATCGGCGTGCCGTCGGAGAACTGCGCGCCGGGCGGGAGCTCGTAGACGATCGACGTCGGGTCGGGCTGCGTGACGGCCACCGCCAGCGCGGGGCGGAAGGTGCCGTCGGTGGACACCCGCTCCAGCGGTTCGGTCACCAGGCTGATGACCTGCTGGGTGTTGACCGTCGCGTCCTTCGCCAGGTCCAGCGACACCGGGAGCTGTTGCAGCGCCCAGACGAAGCTGTCGAAATCGGTCTCCACGCCGGCGGCCGGCGTGGTGCCGGGGCCGTTGTCGGCACCGCCGCAGGCGGTCACCAGCAGTCCCGCGACCGCGACCGCAGCGGCGGTCCGCAGTCTGCGGCTGTCGAGAATCGTCATCGTTGCTCCTTCAGCATGGCTCGCCGTCCGGGCCGGGCGCTCCGACAGGGAGGAAGGCCCGTTTGAGGGTCCGGAGGTTGATCGACACCCGCGTGCCGCGCACGCCGGGCAAGTTGCCGAGCACCTCTGTCCGGAACCGGAACAGGTCGGCCTGGGTGGGCATGATCAGCTCCACCAGCAGGTCGCTGTCCCCAGCGGTCGCCGCCACGTACCGCACTTCCTGGCGCGCGGCCAGCGTCCGCACCGCGTCCGCCAGCGCGGACGGGGCGAGGTCGACCCAGGCGAACGCCTGGATGTGGAACCCGAGCAGCCGGGCGTCCACCAGGGTCATCGGGTGCACCCGCCCGGCCGCGATGAGCGCGTCGGTGCGGCGGCGGGCCGCCGATTCGCTCAGGCCGGTCGCCTGGGCCAGGTCGGCGAAGCTCATCCGACCGTCGACCCGCAGCAGTTCCGCGATGGACTCCTCCACCGGGTCCAGCGCCAGCGGCTCGTCGTCCGGCACCAGGTCCAGCAGGGGCAGCCGCACGTCGGGGATGTCGGCCACCAGCGAGCAGCTCCAGTCCACCGTGGACTTGAACTCCCGCAGGACCGGTTCCGACATCGACTCGAAGGTGGCGTCCACCCCGGACAACGTGTCCAGCAGGATCGTCGCCAGGTCCTGGGTGGACGGGGTGATGAACTCCGCGAGCAACCCGTAGCGACCGGTGAGCACCGCGACCATGCGCACGTCCGGCCGCGCGACCAGGTGGTCGGCCACGGTCCGCAGCGATTTGTTGGTGACCGCGAAGTACACGGTCACCGGGAACCCGCGACCGGTGCGGATCGAGTCCACCACGACGGTGGTGCGCAGCGCGCCGGACGTGGTCAGCGCCCGGACCCGCCGGGCGACCGTGGACTCGGAGCTGCCCACCGCCTTGGCCAGGTCCCGCCAGCTCACCCGGGGGTTGGCCTGTAAGGCCGCCGCCAAGCGGGCATCCAGCGATGCCCGCTCCCACCACCCGCCGGGCGTCGGCTCCTCTGGTGAACTCATGCGGGCACCGTACGTCTCGTGACGGTATCCGTCCATAGTCAAGCAGGACTTGATGAGATCCGCGCGAACTTCGTGTTCGAGTGGTGACACCGGGACCGTGTGGGCGGTGCGGCCGAACACGGGGCTCGCCGACGGGTGCCCGGTCACGGGCGGTGGTGCCGGGTACGGCGCGGGTCCGGGGCCGCCCGAACCGGGTACCGGCCGGTTCAGGGACCGGATCGGTTCGGAGGCGCGCTGATCGGCCCGTTCCGGGTCGGGTTTCCGGGCATGGGCCAGTCGTCTGCGGTGGAGTGGGAGGGCGGGGACCGCACCATGCGGATCTCCAACCCCGATCGCGCCTACTCCCCGGCGCGCGGCGAGACGAAGCCCGACCTCGCCCGGTACTACCTGCCGGTCGGCGACGGCATCGTCCGCGCGCTGCGCGACCGGTCGTGCGTACCGCACACTTCCCGTCCGGGGTGACTGGCGAGAAGGTGCACCAGAAGCGGCTGCCGCGCGGCGCGCCGCTATGGGTGCGGACCGTGCGGGTGCACTTCCCCCGCTACCAGACTCCCGACCAGCCCAAACCTGTGCGGATCAAGCCTGGTCAAGTGGTCCGCGCGGTGACGAGGAAGCCACGTCGAGCCATGTCCAGCGGCTGGGTCAGCCGACGCAGCGAAGCACCGTGGAACTGTGCGGGCGCGCCCTGTCGGGACACGCCCACATGGCCTAACCTGTCACAGGGTCTTGCGCACCACTTCGAACAACTCATCGAACCCCATCGGCTTCAGCGCCACCAGCGCGCCACCGATGAACGCCGGTCCAGGACTCAACTCACCATTGAGCACGCGTCCTACGGTCGACCGCTCAACCTCCATGGCGTGTGCCAATGCGTAGGCGGAGTGAAGTTCCGCACGACGTGCAGCCCGTTTGAAGGCGTTCACCCGCAGGCAACCGATTTATCGCGTGATCTTGGCCTGGCCCTGGCACGACTCGCCGTAGCCTACGCCAAAAACGAACAGCCAGATCATGCCCTGGACGTGGCACGTCATGCTTTCCAAATTTTTTCCGAAACGCAATCGGCACGGACGCGGGCCGAACTGAAAGAATTGTCTGATATCATTGCGGTCGGTGAGGGGCGCGAAGATGTTCAGGCGCTGCTTCGTACCTACGGCTTGCTCGCCTGGCCGACTTGAACAGGAGTATTGCTCGATGGTTCTTCCGGTCAGCACATCGGCTGACGTAGCAGGATCGCACGCAACTGTCGCAGTTTTGCCGGTAGGCAGCTTCGAGCAACACGGTGATCATCTGCCATTGGCGACCGACACCATCATCGCTTCGCTGATCGCAGATGTGGTGACGGAAACTTATGGACTTCTGCGGCTTCCGCCGATCACTATTTCATGCTCTCATGAACACGCCGCCTATGCGGGGACCATAAGCATTTCAGCGTCAACCCTCATTCACATCGTCAAGGAAGTGCAGGTCTCCCTGGAACGTCAAGCCATCGACCACCTGGTGATCGTAAGCGGTCATGGTGGAAACTACGTGCTTTCGAATATCGTGCAGGAAGCCAACACGGTTTCGCGCAGGATGGCCCTTTTTCCAGGCAACGGAGTTGTGGAAGCGGCGCGTGCAGATGCCGCAATGGAGTCGTCTCTCCACGAGGACATGCACGGGGGCGAGTGGGAGACCTCCATAATGTTGCACTACTTCCCGAAACTAGTCGGATCGCAATATCGAGATCGTGACTGGCCTGCACCCGATCGCCGTCACTTGCTCACGGTGGGCATGGACGGCTATACCGAAACCGGGATCATCGGGTTTCCTTCCCTGGCTACACCGGCCAAGGGTGCTGCGGCCATAGCCAGTCTCAGGGAGTCGTTCGCCGACGTGCTAAAAGTGTTGCGGGTGTAAATAAGTAAGGTTTTCGCCCGCGCCACGCATGGGGTCTATGCGTGGCGCTTCTGCTTTTCCGGTGTTCCTACACCTTGGCGGAAGAGTTGCCATGGGCGGCCGTCCGTGCCGTTGGCTGGTGGATCTACTGGCGGATTGCACGCGAGTAGACGGCGGTTGCGTTCCTCGCACTGGATTATGCAGCGGCACCTGTGTCGGTTCTTCTTTGGTCGGACGTGGTGGCCGGCCACTATCGTAGAGGTGGTCGGTGATGGCGTGGCAGGACGCGTCACCGGCCCTGCCGGTCGCGGGGGTCACGGCCTTGTTTTCGATCAGCCAACGGCACATGTCGGAGAGATTAATGTCCGCGCATGCCTTCTCGGCAACTGGTGCAGGATCTTGAACGCATACTGATCGATACCGAGAATCCACCCCTTGACGATTCCACGGGCATCATCCCTTACCGGCGACCTTCCCCGCTCCATCGGCCGGCTTCGTTCAGCCTGGCCTTGCGGAGCGGAAGGGCTCGCGCATCCGCTCCGCAAAGCAGTGCGTCCACCACGCTCCGGACCTCTCAGTCCAATTGGGACACAACGAGGTACTTTTTAGCTGACCGACTTGGTGCAACACCGAGCACCCGACGAGTGGCGCATCGACCTCGGCCCGATGCCAGAGAGCCCGCTCTCTCGGGTGCAGCGGGCGACGTCGGCGTTCGCGCGGGAGGTCGAGCGGCGCGCGCCCGACGGCGCGGTGGCGGCGCGACTGTGCGACGTGGTGTTCTCGCTGGAACCGTTGGTGGTGTGGGCGGACCGGGACGGCGGCGACCCCCGGACGACGAGAGCACCGCCGACGATCGTCCCTAGTCTGCGTTCCGCAGGATTTCCGCCGCGTGGTCCGGGGCTTCGCGCTCGATCTCGCGCGGCGGGCGCACGTAGCCGCCACGGCTCTCCGGGCGTTCGGGCAGCACCAGTTCCGGCCGCTCCACCGGCTCCCACGGCAGGGTGTCCAGCAGGTGCGCGATCATGTTCAGCCGTGCCTTGCGCTTGTCTTCCGCCTCCACGACGGTCCACGGCGCGACCTCGGTGTCGGTGTGCGCCAGCATCTCGTCCTTGGCCCGCGAGTAGTCCTCCCAGCGGGTGATCGACTCCAGGTCCATCGGCGACAGCTTCCACTGCTTGAGCGGATTCTGTCGACGTTCCCGGAATCGCCTCTCCTGCTCGGCGTCGCTGACCGAGAACCAGTACTTGCGCAGCAGGATTCCGTCCTCCACCAGCAGTTCCTCGAAGACCGGGCACTGCCGGAGGAAGCGCTCGTGCTCCTCGGGCGTGCAGAAGCCCATCACCCGCTCGACACCAGCGCGGTTGTACCAGCTCCGGTCCAGCAACACGATCTCGCCGGCCGCCGGCAGGTGGTCGACGTAACGCTGGAAGTACCACTGGGTGCGTTCGCGCCCGGTCGGCGCGGGCAGCGCCACGGTGCGGCAGACGCGCGGGTTGAGGTGCTCCGAAACGCGCTTGATCGCCCCGCCCTTGCCCGCCGCGTCCCGGCCCTCGAAGATCACCACGACCCGCGCGCCGGACGCCTTCACCCACTCCTGCACCCGCACCAGTTCGCCCTGGAGGCGCAACAGCTCGTTCTCGTACAGCTCCCTGGGGTACCGCTTGGTGGTCTTCTTCGCCATGTCGGACAGGGTCGCAAACCGATCCGGCCTCGGCCGGACGGGGGCTCGCCGCACCAGCGGGCGTACCGACCGGGTGCGCCGAAGCGCGCCATCGCCGTCGGGGTGGGCAATTCGGGTGTGCCGGTTGGTCCGGATGCGCCCGGATTCCCTCGTCTGGCCCGCAGAAAGACGAGGGTCGTTCGGCGAGACTGCGATCATGAGCGATTCAGTGACGGCGGTGCCGTCCTACGACCTGTTCGCGCCGGACGTGGCCGCCGACCCGCACCCGTTGCTGCACCGCATCCGCGCCGAGAGCCCGCTGACCTGGGTGCCGGAGCTCGACGGCCACCTGCTGACCCGGCACTCGGACATAGTCGCGGCCCTCAAGGACCGGCGGTTGGCGACCGCCAACCTCGGCCAGGGACTGGACCGGCTCAGCCAGGCCGAGCGCGACGAGCTCAAGCCCGTGCTCCGGTCGATCTCGCTGTGGATGGGCCATACCAACGATGACGACCACGTCCGGTTCCAGCAGCTCCTCAAGCGCTACTTCACGCCCGCCACGGTGAACGGCCTGCGGCCCAGGGTGCGCCGACTGACCGAGGAACTCCTCGACGCGGTGGCCGGTGCCGGGCGCATGGACGTCGTCGCCGACCTGGCCTACCCGTTGCCCGCCAACGTGATCGCCGAGATGCTGGGGATGCCGACGACCGAGCGCGAGCGGTTGCAGGCGTGGTCGCGGGACATCCTGGCGATTTTCACCCGGTCGGATTTCGAGCAGCTCAAGCAGTGCCAGCGCAGCGTCCTGGAGATGCAGGACTACTTGCGCGGCCTGGTGGAGCAGCGGCGGGCCGAGCCGCGCGAGGACCTGCTGAGCATGTTCGTGGCCGCCGAGCGCGAGGGCGTGGTGACCGAGGACGAGATCGTCGCGAACTGCGTGCTGCTGCTGTTCGCGGGCCACGAGACGACCGCCAACCTGATCGCCAACGGGTTGGTGCTGCTGTTCGACAACCCCGACCAGTTCGCGCTGCTGAAGCAACGCCGCGAGCTCATGCCGTCGGCGGTCGAGGAGATGCTGAGGTGCGGCGGACCGGCGTCGACCGTCGTGCGGGTGACCACCGAGCCGGTCGAGGTCGCGGGCCACGAGCTGCCGGCCGGTCGGCTGGTGTACCTGGCGATGCTCGCCGGCAACCGCGACCCCGAGGTGTTCGAGGACCCGGACAAGTTCGACATCACCCGGAAGCCCAACCGGCACACGGCGTTCGGGCTCGGTGCGTTCTACTGCCTGGGCGCGGCGCTGGCCCGCATGGAGACCGACGTGTGCTTCAGCACGCTGCTCGACCGGGTTCCCGACCTCCGCCCGGCCTACGAGACGCCGGACCTCATCGTCAACCCCCCGTTGGGAAGCCGACTGGCCACTGTGGACGTGACTTTCTGACCACCCGCGCAACGGCCCGTGCCGGCACCGGCACGGGCCGCTCGTGATCGGCGACCGGCCTCGCGCACCGGCAGTTGATCACTCGTCCGGGTGAAGTCGCTCAAGCCGCCGGACCCCCGCGCCGATATCGGTCGGTGTCCACGGGGGGCGGACGCGGTTCGACCAGGTTCGCCTGCCCCGACGTGTTGCAGGCCGGCGAGGAGTACTGAGACCGATGGGGTTGCGCGACCGGGTCGCCGAGATCGTGGACGGCAAGCGGTTCCAGCAGGTGATCATCGCGGTGATCGTGGTCAACGCGGTCGCGCTGGGGTGCGAGACCTCGCCCGCGGTGGTGGCCACCTACGGCGAGCTGCTGTCCGCCGTGGACCGGGTGGCGCTGACCGTGTTCGTCCTGGAGCTGGCCGCCCGCCTCTACGCCCACCGGCTGGCGTTCTTCCGCGACCCGTGGAACTGCTTCGACTTCGTCGTGATCGGCCTCTCGCTGATCCCCGCCGCCGGTCCGCTGGCCGTGGTGCGGTCGCTGCGCATCCTGCGCGCGCTGCGGCTGGTGGCGATGGTGCCCAGCATGCGCCGCGTGGTGAGCGCCCTGGTCAAGTCGATCCCCGGCCTGCTGTCGCTGACCGGGTTGCTCCTGCTGCTGCTCTACGTGGGCGGCGTGGTGGCGATCAACCTGTTCCGGCGCAGCGGGGACGTCCGCTTCGAAGACCTCGGCTCGACCGTCCTCACCCTGTTCCAGATCACCACCGGCGACGGCTGGTCGGACGTGATGCGCGACCTGATGCGGGAGCAGCCGCTGGCCTGGATCTTCTTCGTCTGCTACCTGCTGGTGGGCACGTTCACCATGCTCAACCTGTTCATCGCCGTGGTGTGCAGCGCGATGGAGTCCGACCCGCCGCCCACGCCGCCGGCGGGAGCGGACCACCTGGTGCTCGCCGAGCTCCGGGCCCTGCGCGAGGAGGTGCGGGCGTTGCGCCTCGAACCCGTGGGGTCAGGGGATCGCGGCGGACCGAACTGACTCCCGGTGCCCGCTGGGCGACCGGCCGCGCAGCCGCTTGAACGCCACGCTGAGCGCGAACGTCGTGCCGTAGCCGACCCGCCGGGCGATGGCGGCCACCGTCAGGTCCGTGGTCACCAGCAGGTCGGCGGCCAGGGAGACGCGCCAGTCCGCCAGGTAGGCCATCGGCGGCGCACCGGTGCGCGCGGTGAACCGGCGCGCCAGGCCGGCGCGGGACACCGCGCAGCGGGCCGCCAGGCCGGCCACCGTCCACGGGTGCGCGGGGTCGTCGTGCAGGAGGGCCAGCGCCCGGTCGACCAGCGGGTCGCCGGTCGACCGGTACCACGGGGGCGCGGGCCGGTCGCCGTCGAACCACGCGCGCAGCGCCGACACCAGCACCAGATCCAGCAGCCGGTCCAGGACGACCTGCCGGCCGGCGCGGGCGGCGGTGATCTCGGCGGCCACGGCGGCCACCAGCGGCGTCGGGCAGTCGGCGTCCGACACCACCAGCACCTCCGGCAGCGCGCCCAGCAGCCGGTCCGGGAGCGGGCCCGGGAACGCGCCGCTGACCAGCACCGCCGGGCCGTCACCGGGGTCCCAGGCGCAGTACCGGTCCTCGGCCACCACCTCGGCGGGCGGTGTCGTCGGGTCGTCGGCGACGACGAACGGCCTGCCGCCGCGCACGACCGCGATGTCGCCGGCGGCCACCCGGTGCGGCTGGTCGCGGACGATCCACGCCTCCCCGGCCAGCACCACGCCGACGGTCAGTTCGGCGCGCGCGGCGAACTCCAGGGACCACGGCGGTGTCAGCGCCGAACGGCTGAACACCGCACCGCGCGCCCGGACACCGTCGAGCAGGTCGGCGAGCACATCCACGCCCCCAGCGTAGACGCACGGACATCGAACCGATCTTCTGAGCCATCGCCCGTCTCACGCCCGCCCGCTTGACTGGGCACCGTGAACGACCACCCGATCCTCGTCCTCGGCGGCACCGGCAAAGCCGGCCGCCGCGTCGCGGCCCGCCTGCACGGCCTCGGCCTCCCCGTCCGCGTGCCCACCCGGTCCGGCGCGCTCCCGTTCGACTGGACCGACGAGAGCACCTGGCCCGCCGTGCTCGCCCGGACGCGGGCGGTGTTCGTGGTGCCGTTCGACGGCCTGCCGCTGACCCGGGCGTTCGTGGCGCGCGCGGTCGAGGCGGGCGTCGAGCGGGTCGTGCTGCTGTCCGGGCGGGGCGTCGACGTGCCCGGGTACCCGCAGATCAGCGCCGGGCAGACGCACGTCGACGGTGAGGCGGCGGTGCGGGCGCTGGACGTGGCGTGGACCGTGGTGCGGCCGACGTGGTTCGCGCAGAACTTCACCGAGGGCTTCTTCCGGGACGCCGTCGCGGCGGGCGACCTGCGCCTCCCGGCGGGCGACGGGGCGGTGAGCTTCGTCGACGCCGACGACATCGCCGACGTCGTGGTCGCCGCCCTGGTCGAACCGGGGCACGCGGGCCGCACCTACGAGCTGTCCGGGCCGCGCGCGCTGACCCTGGCCGAGGTCGCCGCCGAGATCTCCGCCGCGTCGGGCCGGCACGTCCGCTACACGCCGCTGTCCGTCGAGGACTACACCGCCGAACTGGTCGCGACCGGGTGGCCGGAAGCCGACGCGCGGGAGCTCGCCGTCGTCGTCACCGCCGCGCGCGACGGCCTGGACGCCTACCTCTCCGACGGTGTCCAGCAGGCGTTGGGCCGCCCGGCCCGGGACTTCGGCGAGTTCGCCGCCGCCGCGACGTGGCCGTGACAACCGGTCGGCACGGCGGCGTGGCTCCTTCCGCGCCGTTGGCGAATCCGGCCGATGAACCGACCCCGATCGTGCGAACCGAGCCGGTCACCGCTCCCCTGCCGCACGTGCGCCACCAGCGCGAACACCTCGGCTGAGGGGTCTTCGCCCGCAAACACCGGAGCTGAGCGGTTGCAAGCGGGTTTGCCGGTTCGGCAAGCTGGGGGCATGGACGACTTGGACGACGTGCTCAAGGCGGTGGGCCCGCGACTGCGGGCCATCCGCCGACAGCGCGGGGCGACCCTCGCGGACCTGGCCGCGTCGACCGGCATTTCGGAGAGCACCCTGTCCCGGCTGGAGAGCGGGCAGCGGCGGGCCAACCTGGAACTGCTGCTGCCCCTCGCCAGGGCGCACGGCGTGGCGCTCGACGAGCTGGTCGGCGCACCCACCACCGGCGACCCCCGGGTGCACCTGCGGCCGTTGCGGCACGGGGACCGCACGATCATCCCGCTCACCCGCCGCGCCGGCGGGGTGCAGGCCTACAAGATGATCATCCCGGGGGTCCGGGGGCAGGTCGAACCGGAACCGCGCGTGCACGAGGGCTACGAGTGGCTCTACGTGCTCGACGGCACGCTCCGGTTGCTGCTCGGCGACCAGGACCTGGTGCTCAAACCGGGTGAGGCCGCCGAGTTCGACACGCACGTGCCGCACTGGTTCGACGCGGCGGACGCCCGGCCCGTCGAGCTGCTGACCCTGTTCGGGCAGCAGGGCGAACGGGCCCACGTCCGCGCGCGTGCCCGGTAGCTACTCCCGGCGGATGCGCAGCACGTTGTCGTCGCGGTGGCCCGGTCGTCCGTCGGGGGCGGCCACCTCGCGGCGGACCACCGCGTCGGTCTCGACCCGCCACCCGTCGCCGAGGTCCAGCGACCGCAGCACGTCGGCGGTCGTCGGGAGCACGATGTCGCGGTGCGGGTGGTCGGTCGCCCAGGACGGCCAGCCAGCGTGACCGCCGATCACCAGCACCCCGCCGGGCGCGACGGCGTCGGCCGCGCGCCGCAGGATGCCGTCCCGCTCGCCGTCCTGCTCCACGGGGGAGTGCAGGAACTGCGCGGACACCAGGTCGAACCGGCCGCGCGGGAAGGTCTGGAAGAGGTCGTGCCGCTCGAAGGTGATCAGGTCCGCGACACCGACCTCGGCGGCGCGGGCGGCGGCCCGGCCGAGCGCGGTCGTGGACACGTCCACGCCGAGCACCCGCCAGCCGCGCCGGGCGAGCCAGATCGCGTCGCCGCCCTCCGCGCACCCCAGGTCCAGCGCCGTGCCGGGGGTGAGCGCGGAGACCTCGCGCACCAGCAACGGATTCGGGTCGCCGCTCCACACCTGGTCCCGGTCCAGGTAGAAGCCCTCCCAGTACTGCTCCGCGGTCGTCATGGCGGCACTGTGCACCGGGCTCGCGCGGCCGTGCCACTCCTCTTGCCGGTCCGGCAAGATCATCCCACTTTCGCGTGACGGATCGGCGGCGCACCGCAGTCGAGCGCCGCTGTGAAACCGGCTTCAGGGGCGCGGGGTGAGCACGGCCACTTCGGTGACCTTCTCCAGGAACTCCGGCGTCGCCGCGCCCTTGACGTTCTCGGCTTCGGCCACCACGACCGTCGTGTCGAGCATCGTCGAGTCGTAGTGGTGGGCGGTGAAGGTGATGTCGCTCATCAGCAGGAGCCGCGCGGACAGCGGCGTGATGTCACCGGTCCCGTGGATGTCCTCGACCCGCTTGAACTCGGTGGCCACGTCCCGCTGCTCGAACTCCACCCACGCCACCGACACCGCGACCAGCGACCCCTTGTCGTCGGCCAGGGTGAACAGCATCCGGCTCAGCGACCGGCACGGCGCGGCGGCCAGCAGGTCGCGCACCTGCCCGAAGGAGTTGGCCACGCAGTCGCGGTCGTCGCGGGTCGTCCGGTCGACGACCGCCAGGCCCAGGCCGCGCCACGCCTCGTCGTCGGGTTGACCGCCGACGGTGCCGGCACCCACCGCGACCGCGCCCGCCAGCGCCGCCGCCGCGACCACACCCCCGACGCCCACGAGCGTCTCCTTCCCGCCACCACCACATTTCCCGCGTCACGGCCCGCTCAAACCGACCACGTCGGCCGCGCAGCCCCACGACAGTGTCACACCCGCGCCGCCGTGCCCGTAGCAACTGATCACAGCCCTGCCGGAGTGCCGGACCCGGTCGAGCCGCACGGCCGGCCGGGAGGGGCGCAGCCCGACCGCCCGCGACACGACCGGCGCGTCCCGCAGCTCCGGCACCAGCGCCACCGCGCGGTCCAGCACGGCCCGCTCCACCTCGACGTCGAGGCCGGTGGCGGTCGCGCCCCGGTCGGCGGTGCCGCCGCACACCACGTCGTGGCCGCGCGGGATCACGTAGGTCATGCCCGCCGGGTTGTCGTCGTCCACCACCCACCGGGTGAGGCCGGGGTTGGCCAGCCGCACCACCTGGCCGCGCACCGGCTCCAGCGTCGGGTCGCCCAGCAGCGCACCGGAGCGCAGCCCGGCCGCGACGACGACCACCGGCTGCGGCAGGTCGCCCAGCCGGGTCACGTGCGCCCGCCGGACCGCCACCCCGGCCGCCGCGCAGCTCTCGGCGAGCCACGCCAGGTAGGCCGCCGTGTCGACCACGGGCAGCGTGCAGACCACCCCTGACGTGACGCCCGGTGGCAGCTCCCCGGCCGTCGCGGGGCGGCAGTCGGGCACGACGGCCGTCCACGACAGGTCGGGGTCGGCGTGCCGGTGCAGGACGACCCCCTCCCGCCGCCACACACCGGTCCCCGGCAGCGCCGCGAGCTCGGCGAACCGCGCCAGCGAGACCCGGGCCCACCGCAGCACGGCGTCGGCCGGCGCGGCCAGGTACGGGAACCACAGGCCGCCCGCCACCGCCGACACCGTGTCGCCCGGAGCCAGGTCGGCCACCACCTCCACCCGGTGCCCCGCCTCGGCCAACCGCAGCGCGCAGGTCAACCCGATCACCCCGCCGCCGACCACCGCGATGTCGCCCATGTGACCGTCGTACCAGCCTCCCCCGCCACCCAGGTTCCGCCGAACGCCGGGTTGTGACCCACCCCGCCGGGCTGCTTCCATGAAGTTTCCGATAGATCACTTCTGGCGGCGCAAACCAGCGGACCCCGCTGGGGGCCAGTGAGCGAGAACCCCGGAGGTTCGAGCGCTGCCCAGGAGAACCCCTCTCCGGCACCACGGCACCGCCCGTCGCGGCCCTGACACCGCCACGGGTGGTCGGACCTCGCCGAGAACACGACCACTGGCGGTCTCCGTCCCTGCGGAAACGGGCCGCCGAGAAGGAGTCGGGACATGATTCGTCGGCTTGCACGACTGCTGGCCGCCGGCGCGGCGGTGCTGCTCACCGCGTCGCTCACCACCGGAGCGGGCGCGGCGGCACCCGCCGCCGAGGAGACCTGCCCGGTGAAGTCCAAGCCCGCCGGCAAGGTGCTGCACGGGTACTGGGAGAACTGGGACGGCGCGAAGAACGGCGTGCACCCGCCGCTGGGCTGGATCCCCATCACCGACCAGCGCATCCGGGACAACGGGTACAACGTCATCAACGCCGCGTTCCCGGTGATCCGCTCGGACGGCACGGTGCTGTGGGAAGACGGCATGGACGCCACGGTCAAGGTCGCCACGCCGGCCGAGATGTGCGCGGCCAAGGCCGCGGGTCTGACCATCCTGATGTCGATCGGCGGCGCGACCGCCGGCATCGACCTCAACTCCAGGGCGGTGGCGGACAAGTTCGTCGACACCGTGGTGCCGATCCTCCAGAAGTACAACTTCGACGGCATCGACATCGACGTCGAGACCGGTCTGGTGGGCGGCGGCAACATCAACACCCTGTCCGCCTCGCAGGCCAACCTGATCCGGATCATCGACGGCGTGCTGGCGCGGATGCCGGCCAACTTCGGTCTGACCATGGCCCCGGAGACGGCGTACGTGACCGGTGGCAGCGTGGTCTACGGCTCCATCTGGGGCGCGTACCTGCCGATCATCAAGAAGTACGCGGACAACGGTCGGCTGTGGTGGCTGAACATGCAGTACTACAACGGCAGCATGTACGGCTGCAACGGCGACTCGTACCAGGCGGGCACCGTCCAGGGCTTCACCGCGCAGACCAACTGCCTGAACAAGGGGCTGGTCATCCAGGGCACCACGATCAAGGTGCCGTTCGACAAGCAGGTGCCGGGTCTGCCCGCCCAGCCGGGCGCGGGCGGCGGGTACATGTCCACCGGGCTGGTCTCCCAGGCGTGGAACGGCTACAACGGCCAGTTGAAGGGCCTGATGACCTGGTCGATCAACTGGGACGGCTCGCGCGGCTGGACGTTCGGCCGGAACGTGAAGTCGTTGCAGGGCCGCCGCTGACCCCGGCCAGACCTGGCGCGTCGCCGGAGATTCGTCGTTACGGCGCAACGTGATCGGCCGTTCGGCGGCGTTCGGGCACCGGCTCCTCCGGGAACCCCGTGGGTGAGAACCCACCCCCTCGGAGGAGCCGATGTCCCGGCGCGCGCTCGCCGTGCTGATCGCCGTTCTGCTGACCGGCTGCGGCACGTTCCCGGCGGCCACCGGGGGCTCCGGCGCGGAGAAGGTCCCCGCCGGCACCCCCGACGCCGCGACCGCCCGCCTCCGGCTCGGCGAGCTCCCGGTGGCCGACCCCGGCCGCATGGACGGCTACGTCCGGGACTGCGACCGGGGGGCGGCGTGCGTGTTCGGGCAGCCCTGGTTCGACGTGGACGGTGACGGCTGCGACCAGCGCAGCCAGGTGCTGGCGCGCGACCTGGTGGACGCCAAGCGCAAGGACGGGCGCTGCGCGGTCACCTCCGGCACCCTCTACGACCCCTACACCGGCGAGACGGTGACCAGCGTCTCCAAGATCCAGATCGATCACGTCGTGCCGCTGGCCGAGATGTGGCGCAGCGGCGCGGCCGGCTGGACGGTCGACCGCCGCACGGCCGCCGCGAACGACCTGCGCAACCTCATCGCCGTGCAGGGCAAGGCGAACCAGTCCAAAGGGGACAAGACGCCGGACGAGTGGATGCCGCCGAGCGCGGGTTACTCCTGCGCGTACGCCCGGATCTACGTCGGCGTCAAGGCCGAACTCGGGCTGACCGTCAGCCCACCGGAGCGCACCGCGCTGGAGCGGACCCTGGCACCCTGTCCGTGAGCCGCCGCACCGGTGGCGAGGGGTGGACGTGCCGGGGGTCCGCGCGGTCCAGGAGGCGTTGCGCGAGGCGGGAACGCTGTCCCCGCAGGGCCGGGTGACCCGGGTCGAGGACGTCGGGCAGGTGGGCCCCGGTCTGGCCGCCGACGTGCGACGATGAGCGTGTCCACCCCTGCCGCGTAGTACTGCGGCGACGCCGGATTGTTGCTGGAAGACTTGGGCGACAACGGTTTCGTCCGGCAGCTCGACGGCTGCACCGCCGAGGAGGTCGAACTCGTCGTGCGCGAGGTGGCGACGCCGCACGCCGAGAGCCGCGCGGGTGGCTGCGCCGTCCTGCCGAGTCGGCGCTGGGCGAGGTCCCTGGAGTGGTCGCGGCCCGGTTCGACCGGATCGCCGACGCGCTCGACACCGCCGACGCCACCGCTGTGCACGGCGACTTCCACAGCCAGAACGTCCACCCGGGACCGACCCGCCCCGCGCTGCTCGACTTCCAGTTCGCCCAGCGCGCGTCGGGGACGCTCGACCTGGCCAGTTGGAACTTCGGTATCCCGCCGGCGACGCACCTGCGGGCGATGAAGGCCCAGGGCCGGGACCGGCCGACCGGCCTGCCGATCCTGGCGCGGTGCCTGGCGGCGGTCGAGGACCGGGACGCGCTCGCCCTGGTCCGGTGAGACCGGGCCGGGCCGGTCGTGGGAGCCGGCCCGGCCACGGCGCTCAGGAGCGCCGGTACACCTGACGCCCGGCGAACCAGGTCTCGGTCACCGCCGTGGTGTACAGCTCCTCGACGGGCGTCCGGAAGGGGTCGCGGTCCAGCACCACGAAGTCGGCGGACTTGCCCGGGGTCAGCGACCCGGTGACGTCGTCCACCCCCATGGCGCGCGCACCGGACAGCGTGAACGCCTCGACGGCCTCGGCGAGCGTGATGGCCTGCTCCGGCCACAGCGCGCCGGGGTGCGCACCCGCCGGGTCCCGGCGGGTGACCAGGCCCTGGATGCCCTCCCAGGCGTTGGGCGACTCGCTGACCGGCCAGTCCGACCCGCCCGCGACCAGCGCGCCGCTGTCGAGCAGCGCGCGGTTGGGCTGCATCCGGGACGCGCGCTCGGCGGGCAGCACGTTCGCGATCGCCGACGGGATCACGCCCGGCACCCACAGGAACGGCGAGATGTCGGCGGCCACGCCCAGCGCGCCGAACCGCGCCAGGTCGTCGGGGTGCACGAACTGCCCGTGCGCCACCTGGAACCGCGTGCCGGTGTGGCCCTCGCCGCGCAGCTTCTCCACCGCGTCCAGCGTCGCGCGCACCGCCGCGTCACCGGTGCAGTGGACCTTGGCCGACAGCCCGGCGTCCGCCGCCGCGCGCAACCACCCCTCCAGCTCGGCGGGCGGCATGGTCGGCGCGCCGTGGAAGCACGCGCCGTGCACCTCGTCGGGGAGGTAGGGCTCCAGGAACGCGGCCGTGCGGGTGGGCGGGACGCCGTCGAGGAAGATCTTCACGAAGTCCGGGCGGTGGTGCTCGCCCCGGTAGCGCTCCCCCACCTCCAGCAGGGCCGACCCGATCGGGTCGAAACCGAAGATCGGGTCGTTGATCAGCAGCGACGAGACGACCCAGGCCCCCAGTTCGCCCGCGTCGTCCAGGGACTTGAGGGCGTTGAGGATGTCGACCGAGACCCCGGCGTCCTGGAACGCGGTGATGCCGTAGGAGTGCAGGACGCCGATCGCGTGCCGGGAAGCACTCGCGTGCTGCTCCTCGGTCAGCGTGCTGGTCTCCCGCACCGCCCGCTCGACCTGCACGCCCGCCGCTTCCAGCAGCACGCCGGTGGGCGCTCCGCCGGCCGGGTCGCGGACGATCACGCCGCCGGCCGGGTCCGGGGTCGAGGCGGTCACCCCGGCCAGTTCCAGCGCCCGGCTGCTGACCCACCGGTTGTGCCTGCTGTCGTCGGTGAGCATGACCGGCCGGCCGCCCGCCGCCTCGTCCAGCGCGTGCCGGGCGGATTCCCGCGACAGCGCGTCGACCAGGGTCGACGCCCACGCGCCGCCCACCACCCACTCGTCCGGACCGAGGTCGCGCGACCAGGCCCGGACGGCGTCCAGGATCGCCTCGACACCGTGGTCGCCGCCGAAGGTGAGCTCGAACAGCGCGGCGCGGCCGGCCAGCGCGTGGTGGTTGTGCACGTCCACCAGGCCGGGCATGACGAACGCGCCGCCCAGGTCGCGGACCTCGGTGTCCGGGCCGGGCTCGACCTCGTCGAGCGCGACCACCCGGCCGCCCTCGACGGCCAACGCCGTCGCACGGGGGCGCGCGTGGTCGACCGTGTGGACCGTCGCGTTGGTGAGGATCAGATCGGCTGCCAAGGTACGGGCACTCCCGGTCGGGTCGTGGCGGTGCCGTGTGCGGCGGCACCGGGCAGCCGTCCACGCCCGCCTGGGGGCGGAAAGGCGGGGCTCGGACCCGGGACGCGGCTCCTCACCCTGACCCCGGCAGTCTTGGCCCGCCGGGGTCCCGGCGGAACGGCCCCACCGGGGACCGTGCGGCACCGGACAAGAAGGATGCACTGACGACCAACCGGGCGCTACCGGAACCCGCACCTCCCGCAATGCGCCCGCGCGGCGGCCTCCGCTGTCGATCGGTCGGTGGACCCGTCGCGGACGGACCCCTCCGCCGGGTCAGCCCAGCACGCGGTGGAGGGCGGTGGCGCAGCGGGCGGCCAGCTCGTCGAGCTGACCGGCGTCGATCACCAGGGGCGGCCCGAACAGCAGCAGGTCCCCGTCCCGGCCGTCCGCGCAGCCCGTGGAGTGGTAGAGCAGCAGGCCGTCGTCCTTCGCCGCCGCCACCACGCGCTCGGCGACGCGGTCCGCGCGGTCGAAGGGCCGCCGGGTCTCGCGGTCCGCGACCAGCTCCACCGCCCGCAGCAGGCCGAGCCCCCGGACGTCCCCCACCGCCGGGTGGTCGCCCAGGTGGTGGCGCAGCGCGGCGTCGAGCTCGGCACCGCCCTCGGCCGCGCGCGCGACGAGGTTCCGCTCGGTCAGCACCTTCAGCACCGCCGACCCGGCCGCCGCGCCCACGGGGTGGTGGGAGTACGTGAAACCGTGGGTGAAGCCGGCGAGGGTGTCGTGCACCGCGCCGGAGCACACGGCCAGCCCCAGCGGCCAGTAGCCGGCCGCCGCGCCCTTCGCCGCGACGAGCAGGTCCGGTCGCAGGTCCCAGTGCTCCGAGGCGAACCACGCGCCGGTGCGGCCGAAGCCGGTCATCACCTCGTCCGCGATCAGCAGCACGCCCCGGCGGCGGCACACCTCGGCGACGGCGGGCCAGTACCCGTCGTCGGGCACGCACGCGCCGAGCGCCGCGCCGGCGACGGGTTCGGCGATGAACGCCGCCACGTCGTCGTCGATCAGCCGGTTCAACTGCGCGGCGTGCCACCGGCCGCAGCCGTGCGGGTGGGTCGGCGCGGGGCACCGGTACTCGTAGGGGGCGGTGGTGCGCCGCGCCGACCCGAGCCACGGCAGGTACGGCGCGCGCAACCCGGCGCGGCCCGACACGTCGAGCGCGCCCCTGCTGTTGCCGTGGTAGGCCCCGTCCCGGCCGATCACGACGTGCCGGTCCTCGCCCCGCGCCAGGTGGTAGGCGCGGGCCATCTTCAGCGCGGTCTCCACGGCCTCGCTGCCGCCGGAGACCGGGTAGATCCGGGGGTCGTCGACCGGCAGCAGCGGGGCGAGCTCGTCGGCGTAGGCGTCGAGCGCTTCGCTGCGGAACGCGGTCGCGTGCACGTAGGCGACCGCTTCCGCCTGACGCGCGATCGCGGCCACCACCTCGGTCACGCCGTGGCCCAGGGAGGTGACCACCGCGCCGCCGGACCCGTCGAGGTAGCGGCGGCCCTCGGTGTCGAAGACCACCGCCCCCTCGCCGCGCGCGACCACCGGCAGGTCCCGCCCGCGCGCGAAGACGTGGTCGCTCACCCGGCGTCCGCGACTTCGCCCACGGCCTCGGCGAACAGCCGCAGCGCGGTGTCCGCCTCCTGCTCGGCCACCACCAGCGGCGGCGACATCCGGATGCTGCTCTCGCCGCACTCCAGCACCAGCAGACCTCGTTCGAACGCCTTGCGCTGCACGGCTTCCGCGTGCTCGGCGGTGTCGAACTCGATGCCGATCATGAGCCCGACGCCGCGCACGTCGGTGACCAGACCGGGATGCCGCGCGCGGAGCGTCCCGAGTCCGGCCAGGAGGTGGTCGCCGATCCTGGTCGCGTTGGCGAGCAGGCCCTCTTCGCGGATGGTCTCCAGCGTGGCCAGGCCCGCCGCGCACGGCACCGGGCTGCCGCCGTAGGTCGAGCCGTGCGCGCCCGCGCCCCACCGCTCCATCAGCTCGGCACGCGCCATGAACGCGCCCAGCGGCAGGCCCGAGGCCAGTCCCTTCGCGCTGATCAGCACGTCCGGCCGCACGCCGGTGTGCTCGACCGCCCACATCCTGCCGGTGCGCCCCGCGCCGGACTGCACCTCGTCGGCCACCAGCAGGATGCCGTGCCGGTCGCACAGCTCCCGCAGCCGGGCCAGCCAGCCGGGCGGCGGCACGACGTACCCGCCCTCGCCCTGCACCGGCTCCACGAACACCGCCGCCACCTCGTCGGCCGGCACCTGGTAGCGGAACAGCACGTTCTCGATGTGCTCGAACGTCTCGTCGGTGCCGTACGGCGCGTGCAGCACGCCGGGCAGCAGCGGACCGAACCCCTTGTGGTACTTGGCCTTCGACGCGGTGAGCGTGACCGCGCCGTAGCTGCGGCCGTGGAACGCGCCGAAGAAGCTGATCACGTACGGCCGGCCGGTGGCGTAGCGGGCGAGCTTGAGCGCGCCCTCCACCGCCTCCGCGCCGGAGTTGGTCAGGAACACCCGCACCGGGCCGTCGATCGGCGCGGTCTCCGCGAGCGCCTCGCACATCCGCGAGTAGATCGGCAGGTAGAAGTCGCTCGCCGAGTAGTGCAGCAGCTCGGCGCTCTGCCGCTGCACGGCCTCGACCACGCGCGGGTGGGCGTGACCGGTGGAGTTGACCGCGATGCCCGCGTTGAAGTCCAGGAACAGGTTGCCGTCGACGTCCTCGATCACGCAGCCCCGGCCCCGCTGCGGCACCAGCGGGTACGCCCGGGGCAGGGACCGGCTGGTCACCGCCAGGTCGCGCGCCAGGACCTCGCGGGCCAACGGGCCGGGGAGCTCGGTGCGCAGGTGCGGCACGGGGCGCGCGGCGGTCATCGGGCCACCACCGTGCGGGACTGCTCGCGCAGGAACTGCTGCACGTAGTGGACCCCGCCGCCGGCCTTGCCGGAGCTGCCCGAGCCCTTCCAGCCGCCGAAGGGCTGCACGCCCGGCCACGCGCCGGTCGTCGCGCCCGCCGCGCGGTTCACGTACACCACGCCCGCCTCGATCTCGGCCAGGAACCGGTCGACCTCGGTGTCGTCCCCGGAGAAGAACCCGGCGGTGAGACCGAAATCGGTGTCGTTGGCCAGCTCCAGCGCCTCGTCCAGCGAGTCGACCGGCGCGACGGCGACCAGCGGCACGAACAGCTCATCGCGGAACAACCGGTCGTCCGGTGGCAGTCCGGTGACGACGGTCGGTGTGACGAAGTGGCCGTGTGCCCCGCCTGGACCGGGGGCCGGCACCTCCCCGCCGGCGACCACCCGGCCGTGGGCGCGGGCGTGGTCCACGGCGTCGCGGAACCGGGCCACCGCGGCGGCGTCGACGACCGGGCCGACGAACACCGCGCGGTCCGTCGGGTCGCCCACCACGAGTTCGGCCGCGCGGGCGGCGAGCTCGGCCAGCAGCGGCTCGTACACGGCCCGGTCGACGTAGACCCGGGAGCAGGCCGAGCACTTCTGCCCGGAGAACCCGAACGCGGACCGCGTGATGCCGGCGGCGGCCACGGCCAGGTCGGCGCTGCGGGTGACGATCGCCGGGTTCTTGCCGCCCATCTCGCAGATCACCGGTTTCGGGTACCGGGTGGCGAACGTGCGGTGGACCTCCATGCCGACCTGGTAGGACCCGGTGAACGTCAGCCCGTCCACGCCGGGGTGCGCCACCAGCGCGCGGCCGGTCGCGTCGCCGCCGGGCAGCAGGTGCAGCGCGTCGGCGGGGACACCGGCCTCGCGCAGGCACCCGACCAGCTTCGCGGCGGTGAACGTGCCCTGGGGACTGGGCTTGAGCACGACGGTGTTGCCCGCGACCAGCGCGCCGCCGGCCGGACCGGCGGCCAGCGCCATCGGGAAGTTGAACGGGCTGATCACGCCCCACACGCCGTACGGGCGCAGGACGCTGCGGGTGTGCTCGCGCTCGGAGAGCCGCTCCATGTCGAGCTCGAACCCGTCGTGGTCGGCGAACTGGCGGCAGTAGTACCGGATCAGGTCGGCGGACTCCTCGACGTCGCCCAGCGCCTCCAACCGGTTCTTGCCCACCTCCACGCTCATCAGCGCGGCCAGCTCGTGGACCCGCCCGCTGATCAGGTCGGCGGCGGCGCGCAACACCGCCACCCGCTCCTGCCACGGCGTCGACGCCCACGGCTTGGCCGCGCGCCGGGCGGCGGTCACCGCGTCGTCCACATCGGACTCGTCGGCGGTGTGCGCGGAGCACAGCACGGTCGCGGTGTCACCCGGGCTGGTCACCGCGAACACCGGGCCGCTCGTGCGGGCGGTGCCGCCGACGTCCACCGGGATCGTGGTGCCGAGCCAGGTCTTGGCGACCCGCAGGCCCCGGTCGTACGCGGCGTGCAGGTCTTCGTTGTCGGCGGTCAGGGTCGCGTAGGTCACGCGGTCGGACGACGTCATCGCTGTTTCCCCTTCAGGGCAAGGTGAAGGACGCCCACCGGGCGGCGGGCGGAGAAACGGGGACATGACGTCAGAGGGAGGTCCAGCCGCCCAGCGCACGCGGCAGGAGCAGACGCCGTTCGCTGAAGGGCCCCATCGGTCGACTCCACGGTTGCGGACTGCGGTGCGGCGCACCTTCCGGCGTGCCGCTCTCTCGGTGTTTTGTCTACCCGACCCGATCGGCCGGGCGCAACCCTCCGCGCCGCCGGGTCGGACCGGCCCGGCGGCGCGGAGGCCGGGCGGATCACCCGCCCGAGTGACCGGCCACGCGCCGCAAGGCCACTCGGCCGGGTGACTCGGGCACTACCCCGGCCGGTGGTGGGAACTCTCGGCGGACAGCGGTCCACGCGATCCCGTGGCACCCGTCGATCCGAGGGGGTCCGAATGAACACCCGCGTCCTGGTCGCCGTGCTCGCCTGCGCGGCGGCCACCCAGATGTCGGTCGCGCAGATGCCGGTCGCGCACGCCGACGCGTCCGCCGTGTCGGCCGCGTGCGGCACGACCCCGGAGGACCGCGTGACCTCGCGCGGCGAAACCCAGGCGCGGTCGCAGTCCTGGCTGGACGAGCGGGTGCCGTACAGCCAGAGCGCCTGCCACCGCAACCAGTTCGGCGACTACCGGACCGACTGCTCCGGCTACGTCTCGATGGCGTGGGGCCTGAACCACTCCCGCACCACCACCACGCTGCGCGAGGTGGGCACCGAGGTGCCGCGCGCCGACCTGCGCGCCGGTGACGCCCTCGTGAACGACGGGCACGCGGCGTTGTTCATCCGCTGGGCGGACGACGCCAAGACGGAACCGGTCATGCGCGAGCAGACCGGGCCGGACGGCGAACTCCCCGTCGAGCGCAAGTGGACGGCGGGCCGCCTCGACACCTACACCCCGTTGCGCTACAACAAGATCGTCGAGTAAGGGGTGCCACGCGACTCGTGGAACGGCCGGCTGTGACGACGCGGTGGGGTAGGTGATCTCGCCGCCCCGCTCACCGGCCGCGCCACCCGCCTCATCCGCCGTTTTGCCACGATGTGGAAGAGCGGAGCGTAGACGAGGAAAATATCCCCTGGTCAGAGGCATTTCCATGATGCGGGAAGCATCGGGGCGCGGTTGACGGGGTCCCGTCGGCGTCCCTAGCGTTCCCGGCATGAGGCTGCCCCGGCTGACCACGCGTCAGCACGTCGACCTGCTCCGGGTCGCCAGCGCGCTGTGTCTGCCTCGCTGAGCGACACCCCCTTCCTGCTCCGGCCGACAGACCGCGCCCGACCTCGGGTCCGCGGCATCCCGGCAACCCCTTTCCCTTCCCCGCACCAGGTTCTCCCGTGACAAGGAGTGGCAGGCACACTCATGGGTTTTTTCGCGCACTCCCAAGCTTCCCGGGCCGCCGCGCTCGGTGTCACCGCCCTGCTCACGGCCGCGCTGGCGGCGTGCGGCGGCCAGGCGGACGCCGGTTCCGGGCAGATCGTGGTCAAGCTGGTCGACCCCGGCAACTACGGACCGCTCGCCTACGCCAAGAAGAACAACAGCTTCGACGGCCCGCTGGCCGAGCTGAACGCCAGGGTCGAGTGGGGCGGCACGTACGCGTCGTTCACCGCGACCACCGACGCGATCCACTCCGGCGCGGTCAACTTCGCCGAGGGTGCCTTCTCCCCCGCCCTCGGCTACCTCGCCACGTCCGACGACATCAAGGTCGTCGCGGTGAAGGACGTGGTGACCGACCCGCGCGCCGGTGCGGGCGACGGGCTGATCGTGCCGCCGGACAGCCCGATCAAGTCCGTCCAGGACCTGCGCGGCAAGCGGGTCGCGGTGAACAAGGCGGGGCGCGGCGAGTACCTGCTCCTGCTCGCGCTGAAGGAGGCGGGCATCCCCGCCGACCAGGTGCAGCGCGTCTACCTGCAACAGGACCAGGCAGCGTCGGCGTTCACCAGCGGCCAGGTCGACGCGTGGGTGGCGATCGTGCGGGCGTTCCCGCAGGCGGTGGCCAAGGGCGCGCGGGTGGTGTTCCGCGGGCGGGACCTCCCCTCGGACGACCTGAACATGTTCGTCGCCCGCACCGACCTGCTCGCCCGGAACCCCGAGGTGGTCCGCACCCTCGTCCGGGTCCTGTCCGGACTGGACGAGAAGGAGAAGGCGGAACCGGAGGCGTTCCAGAACGTCTTCACCGACCAGGGACCGGCGGCGGCGACCGGGCTGCAACTGGAGAACAACATCGCCATCGGCCGCTACGACAACGTGCTGCGGCTGCCGCAGCCCGCCGACGAGGCCCGGTTGACCGGCGTGTCCACGGTCTTCACCGAGAACAAGGTGCTGCCGGAGAACCCCGACCCGAAAACGGTCTTCCACGACTGGGGCGGGGCGAAGTGACCGTCACGGTGGACCGCGCCGCCCCGGCGGTGCCCGGGTTGGAGGTGCCCCAGTTCCTCGGGACCAAGACCCGCAACCGGTGGTCGTCGCTCGCGCTGCGGGTCAGCGTGCCGGCGCTGATCCTGGTGGCGTGGTGGTACACGACCACGCACGGCCTGGTGTCGACCGAGGTCCTGGCCTCTCCCGGGCAGGTGGTGCGGGCGTTCTGGGAACTGGTGGAGACCGGCCAGCTCTGGGAGTACGGGCTCGCGTCGTTCCGGCGCGCCGGGCTCGGCGTCGGCATCGGGGTGGGCATCGCGCTGGTGCTCGGCCTGGTCAGCGGGTTGACCAGGCTCGGTGAAGAGCTGGTCGACGCGACCGTGCAGATCGTGCGCGTGGTGCCGTTCCTGGCCCTGGTGCCGCTGTTCATCTCGTGGTTCGGCGTCGACGAGGCGTTCAAGGTGGCCCTGATCGCGGTGTCCTCCGCCTCGCCGATGTACGCCTACACCTACCTGGGCGTGCGGTCGGTGGACCGCAAGGTGGTCGAGGCGGTGCGCGGGTTCGGGTTGACCGGCTTCCGGCTGGCCGTCGGCGTGATCGTGCCGAGCGCGCTGCCGAACATCCTGATGGCGCTGCGGATCTGCCTGGGCATCAGCCTGGTCGGGTTGATCGCGGCCGAGCAGGTCGGGGCCACCGAGGGCATCGGCTACCTGGTCACCCTCGCGCAGCAGTACTACCGCAACGACTACATGGTGCTGTGCATCGTGATCTACGCGCTGATCGGGATCGGGGTGGACCTGGTGATCAGGTTGGTGGAGCGGACCACCATGCCGTGGCTGCGGCACGGGACGGCGGGCGCATGAGCGACGCCGTGGTGCGGTTGCGCGGCATCCGCAAGAGCTTCGGTGCCACCCGGGTCCTGGACGGGATCGACCTGGACATCGCGCCGGGCGAGTTCGTCGCGCTGCTCGGGCCGAGCGGCACCGGCAAGACCACCCTGCTGCGGCTGCTGTCCGGGTTGCAGCGCGCCGACGCCGGCACCGTGCTGGTGCCGCGCGTGCGGACGGTGGTGTACCAGGAGCCGCGCCTGGTGCAGGCCCGCCGGGTGCTCGCGAACGTGACGATCGGGCAGCGCGGCAAGGCCGCTCGCGGTCCCGGGCTCGCGGCGCTGGCCGAGGTCGGGCTCGCGGACAAGGCGCGGAGCTGGCCCGCCACGCTGTCCGGCGGCGAGGCGCAGCGGGTCGCGCTGGCCCGCGCCCTGGTCCGGCAGCCGGAACTGCTGCTGCTCGACGAGCCGTTCGCCGCGCTGGACGCGCTGACCCGCTTGCAGATGCAGGAACTCGTCGCCGAGCTGTGCGCCCGGCACCGCCCGGCGGTGCTGCTGGTGACCCACGACGTCGACGAGGCGCTGTTGTTGGCCGACCGCGCGATCGTGCTGCGGGACGGCGGTTTCGCCCTCGACCGCCGGATCGACGTCGACCGGCCGCGCGACCGCGACGACCGCGCCGTGATCGCGCACCGCAAGGACTACCTCGCCGCGCTCGGGGTCTCCCCCGACCGCTCTCCCAGGAGCACTCATGAGCACACCGACGCTTGAGAACCGGATCTGGTACACCCGCTGCCCGGTGCCCACCGCGAGCGGCCTGGCCCACCACCTGGGCTGGCTGGCCGAGGAGTTCGCGGCCGACGGCCTGGACGTGGGCGTGTTGCAGGACGCGCCGCCGGACATCGCCGCCCGGCACTTCGACCACCGGCTGGTCGGCCTGTTCCGCGAGGGCGGCAACGTCCCGGCGCTGGTCGCGAAGTCCGAAGGCGCGCCGACCCGGCTGATCGGGCTGACCTGGATCGACGAGTCGCAGGCGATCGTGGTCCGGCCGGACTCCGGCATCACCGCGCCCGGACACCTGGCGGGCCGGCGGGTCGCGCTGCCCGCGTTCGCCGCCGACCGGGCCCGCAGCTTCCCCCGGGCGATGGCGCTGCACGGGTTCGCCGGCGCGCTGGGCACCGCCGGGCTGACCACCGCGGACGTCACCTTCGTCGAGGTGGCGACCGGGCAGGGCGACGTGGGTCGCGGTGCCCCGGGCGGCGGCTCGCTGTTCGGCATCGAGGCGCTGGCCGCCGGCGACGTCGACGCCGTCTACGTCAAGGGTGCCCAGGCCGCCGAGCAGGCCGCGGCGCACGGGCTGGTGGTCGGGGTCGACCTGGACTCGTTCGCCGACCGGCGGCACCGGGTGAACAACGGCACGCCGCGACCGATCACCGTGCACGAGCAGATCCTGGCCGAGCGGCCGGACCTGGTGGTCCGCTTCCTGGTCCGGACGCTGCGCGCGGCGGACTGGGCGGCGGACAACCTGGACCGGGTGCGCGAGATCCTGGCCCGGGAGACCCGGTCCGGCCCGGCCGGCGTCGCCGCCGCCTACCGGGACGGGTTCCACCGGGCGCTGCACCCCGACCTGTCCGAGGAGCGGCTGGACCTGCTCGCCCACCAGAAGGACTTCCTGCTGTCGCAAGGGTTCCTCGCCCGCGACGTGGACGTCCGGGCGTGGGCCGCACCCGAGCCGCTGGCCGAGGCCCGCGCGCTGGTGGCGGGTGCGCGATGACCGCACCCCGGATCATCTGGACCGTCCCCACCCGGGGCGACGGTCGCGGGAACCGCTCGCGCGGCTGGGGTTCCGCGCCGCCGCTGCCACCGTCCATCCGGGACGGTCGGGCCGGCGGACCGGCGTTCACCCCGTTCGACTACCTGCACCAGGTCTCCCGGGCCGCCGAACTGGGCGGGCTCGGCGGCGTGTACGTGCCCTACGACCCGCTCGGCGAGGAGTCGCTGGTGGTGTCCGGCTCGCTCGGCCGCGACAGCAGGTTCCTGGAGGTGGTGGCCGGGTTCCCGGCGGGGATCGCCACCCCGGTCTACGCGGCGAAGCTGTCCGCGACGCTGCAACGGGCGTTCGGCGGGCGGCTGGCCTGGCGGCTGGAGGTCGACCTGGACGAGGGCGTCCAGCGCACCCAGGGCGACTTCGTCACCGGCACCGACCGGTACGCGCGGGCCGCGGAGTTCCTGACCGTCGCGAAAGCGGTGTGGCACGGGCGGGACGTGGACTTCACCGGCCGGTTCTACGAGGTCGTCAAGGGCGGTTTCACCGGGCCGCTGGCCGGTCTGCCGTTCCCGGCGGTCTACCTGTCCGGCACGTCGGACGAGGCGCTGGCCCTGTCCGCCGAGCACGCCGACGTGCACGTCTTCGACCTCGCCCCGGACGACGAGCTGGACCGGGACCTCGCCCGGCTCGACGGGCGGGTCCGGCGGGCGTTGCAGGCCACCGTGCACACCCGCGAGGAGGAGTCGGAGCTGACCGGCGCACCGGGTCTGCGCGGCACGTACGCACAGGTGGCAGATCAGATTTCGGCGTACGCCGAGCGGGGGTTCGACACCTTCTTCCTGGCCGCCGAACCCCGGCTGGAAGAAGCGCTGCGGATCGCGCAGCACGTGCGTCCGCTGCTCGCGGGAAGGGCATGACATGGCGATCGACATCTGGTGGCGGATCGGGATGGCGGGCGACCCGAGTTCGCTGCGCACCGCGCACCGCCAGTCCCGCGGCGACTGGGCCCCACCGGGGCCGGACAGCATCACGCCGGGGCTGCGCGCGGGCGAGCCGGACGGCTACGGCCTGCTCGACTACCTGGCCGAGACCGCGCGCGCGGCCGAGGGACTGGGGTTCCACGGCGGGCTGCTGCCCTCGTTCCCCGGCACCGACGACCCGTGGGCGGTGGCGTCCGCGCTGGCCCGGGAGACCAAGACCTACCGGTTCATGGTCGCGTTCCAGCCGGGCTTCCTCAACCCGGTGCAGGCCGCGCGGATGACCGCGAGCCTGCACCGCGCCACGGCGGGGCGGGTCACCTACAACATCATCACCGGCGGTGGCGGCCCGCCGCAGTTGTGGTGGGGCGACAAGGTCGCGCACGACGACCGGTACGCCCGCACCTCGGAGTTCCTGGACGTGCTGCGCGGGGTGTGGGACGGCGGGCCGTTCGACTTCGACGGCCGGTTCTACCGGGTGGAGGGCGGCGGGCTGCCCGGTCCGCTCGCCGGGCTGCCGTTCCCCGAGGTGTACTTCTCCGGCTCGTCGCCGGCGGCGATCGAGGCGGCCGGGCGGCACGCCGACTACTACCTGTCGTGGCTGGAGCCGGTGGAGGCGCTGCGCGCCAAGTTCGACGCGGTCCGCGCGCGCAGCGCGGCACCGAAGTTCGCGGTCCGGGTGGACGTGCTGGCCCGGGAGACCGCCGAGGAGGCGTGGGCCGACATCGAGCGCGGGTGGCGGCACGTGCGGCCGGAAGCCGTGCGGGCGCAGCTCTCCCGGGACGGCGGCGACTCGTTCGGCGTGCGCCGGGCCGTCTCCTTCCAGCCCGGGTCGTTCACCGGGTTCCGCGATTTCGAGGTGCGGCCCAACGTGTTCGCCGGGCTCGCGCTGATGCGGCCCGGTCCGGCGTTCGGCCTGGTCGGCAGCTACGAACAGGTCGCCGAGCGGCTCGACGAGCTGCTCGACCTCGGTGTCGACTCGTTGATCCTGGCCGGCGGCCCGCACCTGGAGGAGGCGTACCGGGTGGCCGAAGGCGTCCTGCCGCTGCTGAGGGGCAGGCTCGGGCAGCGCGGGCCGGTGACGGTCGGTGCGTAGGACCGCCGGCGGCCGAGGACCGGGAGGCCGGTGATGGCGACGAGCGCCGCCCCGCCGGGTGCGCAAGCCGTGCGGCGCGCGCTCGGCGTGCTCCAGTGCTTCCGCCACCACGGACCGGAGCTGGGCGTCACCGACATCGCCAAGGCCATGACCCTGCCGATCAGCACCGCGCACCGGCTGGTGCTCGCGCTGGTGGCGGCCGGGTTCCTGCAACGCGACCCGGACACCGCGCGGTACCGGCTCGGCACGACCGTCGCCGAGCTGGGCCAGTTGCACTACTTCCAGCACGGTCTGCACCGGCTGGAGCCGGTGCTCGACCGGCTCGCCCGCGCCACCAGGGCATCCGCCAGCGTCTCCGTGCGCAGCGGGCACGACGCGCTCGTGCTGATCGGCGGCATGGTCGGCGCGGAATCCTCCGACGGCGTCCGCGCGCCGCTGCACACCACCGCCATGGGCAAGGTGCTGCTGGCGTGGGCCCCGCCGGGCGAGGACGACCTGGCCGCGCTGCCCGACCTGGTCCGGCCGACCGCCCGGACCATCGGCGACCGCGACGACCTGCGCGCGGAGCTGGTCCGGGTGCGGGCGGCGGGTTACGCCGTGAACAACGGGGAGAGCGAGGTCGGCGTCCGGTCGGTCTCGGTGCCGGTGCTCGACGCCGACGGCTTCTCCTACGCGGCGCTGACCCTGCGGGCCACCCCCGAACTGATCACCGACGACCGCGTCCGCTGGTTCGTCGACCAGGCGCTGGCCCGGGTGGACCGGGTCGCCGCGCTGCTGCTCCCCCCGCTCTGAACCCCGGTCCGGTCGCCCGGCGCGCGTGCGCCGGGCGACCACCGCACTCGCCTGGAGGCCCGTGATGACCGTTCGCGTGGGATTCTTCCCGCACAACAACTCGCTGTTCGTGCTGCGGCACAACGGCATCCTGGAACGCAGGCTGCCCGACGTGACGTGGGTCGACCTGCGCTCGCTCCCGCAGGGCGAGCGGCCCGACCCGCGATCGGGGCTGCCGACCGTGCACAGCGACCAGCTCTTCGCCGCCGGCGGCTACGACGTGATCGGCACCGGCTTCACCCCGCCGATCACCGCGCTGGGCGCGGGCCACGACGTCGTGTACCTCGGCGTGTCCGGGCCGCGCACGGAGAACGGCCGGATCGTGGTGCGCGCCGACTCGCCGATCCGGGAGGTCGCCGACCTGCGCGGTCGCCGGGTCGGCATCGCGCACGGCTCCTGGCAGACCACGCTGCTGCTGTTCGCCCTCGACCAGGCCGGGCTGACCTGGGCGGACGTCGAACCGGTGAAAACCGGGGCGGACGCGGCCCAGCGGTTCCTCGACGGCGACATCGACGCGTGGACGGGCTCCTACCCGGACCTGGACCGGGTGGAGGCCGAGACCGGGGTGCGCACGCTCGTGGCGACCGAAGGGCTGTTCAGCCACCCGTCGCTGTGGTTCACCCGCCGGGACTTCGCCGAGGGCAACCGGGAGGAGCTGGCGGCGATCGTCGAGTCGTTGCAGGAGTCCGACCGGTGGATCACCGACAACCCGCGCGCCGCCGCGCGGTACTTCGTGGACGACGCGGCGTCCCGGGGCGTGGCCGCCGACCTCGACTCGTGGGAACGGGCGCTGCGCAACCGGCCGTTCGGGGTGCACCCGGTGGGCGAGGACTTCCTGGCCGAGCAGCAGCGGGCCTCCGACCTGCTCGCCGCCAACGGCCTGCTCCCCCGCCCGGTGGAGGTCCGGGACGCGGTCCTGCCGTGGGTGAATGACCTCGTCGCCGGCACGCTCGCGGCGCGCGCCTGACCACCGGGGTTCCCGGCGTCGGCGGCCCGCCGACGCCGGGAACCCCGGTGTCGCCCGCACCCGTCCGGCGCTGACCCGGTCGCGGGCGGTCGTGGCGGGAGGGATTCTCGCGAGGACAGGCGTTCCTCGTGCCGCGCGCGGGCGCGGTGGTGTTCCGGGCGGTGCCCGGTCGGTGTGACCGGGCACCGCCGGGTGCGCTAAAGTCGGTTCGCGGCAAGGAGTTCGGGATCGGACCTGGACCACCGCCGGCACTCCGCGGAGCGCGGGACCGACACCGCGTCCGCCCACCCGCCGCCCGATCCCGCCGAGGCGTCCCGTCGTGGGCCCGTCGGCCGAAGGAATCGTCGTGACCGTTTACTCCCAGCACCCCAGTCGCGGGAAGATGCAGGTCCTCGCCACCTACCGGGGCCCGGCCGGCGTGGTGTCCTCGACCGTCACCAGCCTCGACGACACCACCCTCGTGGCACCGATCGTCGACGCGCTCAACCGGATCTCCGCGTGCGCCACGGTCCCCGTCAGCGTGCACGACGCCCGTGACGGCCGGGCCGCCTACTACCCGGCCGACCACCTCGCCGCGCTCACCGACCCGAGCGTCCGCCGGGACCTGCTCACCGGTGCCCACAGCCTGTGGTACGAGTACGTCAAGGCGCTCCTGCACGACTCCCTCCTCTACCTCGACGAGTCCGTCGAACAGGTCCCCGAACCGGTCCGGCTGGCGATCAGCGCCGAGCTGGACGCGGAGGCGCGCGGGCTGCGCGAGGCGCTGGCCGGGTTCTCCGACGGCATCGACCCGCCCGCCGCACCGAACCAGCGGGTCTGGGACTTCACCGCGCCGTTCGTGTCGTTCGGGGACGTCGACGGCCTCAGCGGCGAGACCCGCCGCCGGCTGGACCGCGCGGAGCAGGGCGTCGGCGCGGAGCGGGTCCGCACCGGGGCCGCCGACCTGCGGCTGCTCCTCGACGCCTACACCCGGTCCACCAACGACGGCGTCCGGCTGCTCGTCGAGGACTTCACGATCACGGACGACCCCTTCGACGAGGCCCGGGAGAGCCTCTTCCTCAGCGTGGACGCCCCGCTGCCCGACGGCGCGCACGACCGGACCGACTGGCAGGTCGTGATCTGCCGGTGGGTCGCGGACGACCCGGAGGACGAGGACAGCGGTGCCACCGGCGAACCGGTGCTGGTGTGCCGCCGCCCGGCGCACCCCTCGGCCGCCGAGCTCGCCGAGCTGCTGAACCTCAGCGGCGGGAGCGCGGAGCGGCTGGCCGGCTGGGCGGCCACCCCCGTCGGCGAACCGCTCGCCGGCACCTCCTTCGTCGTGACGGAACGACCCGACCAGTGACCGACCGCGTCGGCCGGCGGCCCGGCACCCGACCCGTGCGCGGAACGGAGCGGTGCCCGTCCGCAGGGTGGTGAGTGCGGTCCCGCAGGGCGTGTGACCTGCCCGAACAGGGTGTTCGCACCGATCGTGACACGTGGCCCGTCGCGCGCCCGGCCGCGACCGCGTGCGCGCAGGGCCAACTGGCGGACGCGTTGGCACAAATAGGCCACTTCGGTGGTCCGTATGCTGGAGTCCACCCCCTGCTGTGGTCCGGAGGCGCTGAACCATGACCATCCACCGTGACCTGCTGATCGCCGGCTCCGACGTGCCCGCGACCTCAGGACGCACCGTCGACGACGTGAACCCCCACACCGGCGAGGTCTACGCGACCGTCGCCGCCGCCGGTCCCGAGGACGTGGCGAAGGCGGTGGCCGCCGCCGACGCCGCGTTCGCCGACTGGGCGGCGGTCCGCCCGTTCGCCCGGCGCAAGATCCTGCTCGACGCCGCCGACCTGCTCGACTCCCGCGCCGAGCAGGCCGTGCGGCTGATGGCGGGCGAGGCGGGCGGCACCAAGCGGTGGGCGATGTTCAACGTCTTCCTCGCCGCCAACATCCTGCGGGAGGCCGCCGCCGCGGTGACCGCGCCGCTGGGCGAGGTGCTGTCGGCGCAGGAGCCCGGTGCGCTCGGCCTGGCCGTGCGGGAGCCGGTCGGCGTCGTGGCGGCGTTCGCGCCGTGGAACGCGCCGCTGATCCTGGGCACCCGGGCGTTCGCCGCGCCGATCGCGGCCGGCAACACCGTCGTGCTCAAGCCCAGCGAGGACGCTCCGCTGGCGTCGGGGCTGTTCCTGGCCGACGTGCTGCGCGACGCCGGGCTGCCCGACGGGGTGCTGAACGTGGTCACCAACGACCCGGCGGACGCCGCCGAGGTCGCCGAGGCGCTGATCGCCGACCCGAGGGTGCGGGTGGTCAACTTCACCGGCTCGACCGGCGTCGGCCGGATCATCGGCACGCACGCCGCCCGCCACCTCAAGCCGGCCGTGCTGGAGCTGGGCGGCAAGAACGCGATCATCGTGCTGGACGACGCCGACCTGGGCCACGCGGTGGACGCGGCGGTGTTCGGGGTGTTCATGAACTCCGGCCAGATCTGCATGTCCGGCGACCGGGTGCTGGTGCACGAGCGGATCGCGGACGAGTTCACCGAGCGGTTCGTGGCCAAGATCGCCGCACTGCCCCACGGCGACCCGACCGACCCGGCGACGGTGATCGGCCCGCTGGTCAACACCGGGTCGGCGGTGCGGGTCGCGGCGCTGGTGCGCGACGCGCGCGACAAGGGCGCGACCGTGCTCACCGGTGGCGAGGAGCCGACCGGCGCGCTGCACCGGGCGACCGTGCTGACCGGCGTCACGCCGGACATGGAGCTGCACTACGGCGAGGCGTTCGGGCCGGTCTGCGTGCTGGAGACCTTCGCGTCCGACGACGAGGCCGTGGCCCGCGCCAACGACACGGAGCACGGTCTCACCTGCGGCATCCTCACCGAGAACGGCACCAGGGGGTTGTCCCTGGCGCGCCGGGTGAAGACCGGGATCGTGCACGTCAACGACCAGTCGGTGGGCGACGAGCCGCAGGCCCCGTTCGGCGGCGTCGGTGCCAGCGGCTACGGGCGGTTCGGCGGCCGGTGGGGCGTCGAGGCGTTCACCACGACCCGCTGGATCACCTTGGCCACCGAGCACGCGCACTACCCGTTCTGATCGGGACGGCGCGACGCGTGCGGCGGTCGGTGGCCGTCGACCGCGATGCGCGTCCTGGTGCCCGGTCCGGGTGACGGGCCGGCCGTGGTGGCTACCCGGCGAGCCGGGTGGCCACCGCGTCCTCCACGACGGGGGTCAGGGTGATCACGTAGCTGCGCCCGAGGTGGTTGTGGTCGCCGTAGATGTAGACGTTGCCCACGGCCGGCCCGCACCGGCTCGCGTCGCAGAAGTAGTCGCCGAAGTCGGCGAACCGGATGCCGGCGGGCAGGTCCGCGATCCGCTCGTAGGGCGGCGGCCCGTACACCTCGGCGCGCGGCACGTCGCACTCGTCGGAGCCCAGGCCGTTGATCGCCAGGCACTCGGCGGGCGAGACGTCGAACCGGGGGTTGTCGCGGAAGGCGAGCAGCGGGATGCCCGCCGCGTCGAGCCTGCGCCACTGCGCGACGAACCCGTCCGGGGTCTCCTCGGTGAGACCCCGGCGGACGTTGCGGCTGCCGTTGAGGATCACCAGGTCCGGCTTGAGGTCGATGATCCTGCCCACCACCGCGTCGGACCACCCCGGGCAGTACAGCGGCTCGTCGGACTCGACGTAGGAGTCGGTGGACAGCGGGCACCCGCCCTTGAAGAACGTGGTGAACTCCCAGTCGCGCCGCTCGGCGATGATCTCGAACGCCGGCAGGTACGAGTGCATGTGCGAGTCGCCGACCACGACGATGCGCTTGACCGGCTCGCCGTCGCCCCGGTACGCGCAGGTGGAGACGTCCTCGTTGGTGCCCCGGTTCAGGCACTCGGGGCCGACCGCCGCGACGTCGTCGCGCAGGGCCTCCAGCGGGGGCACGACCTCCGCGTCGGGCGAGCCCTCGTACTCGAAGCCGGGCCGGTGCGCGAGCGCGCCGGGGTGGTCGGGGTCGGGCGCGAACGAGTAGGAGTCGACCCGGTGCTGCGTGACGACCTGCCACGTCCCGGCGACCACCAGCACCGGGACCATCAGCAGCAGGCCGAACCGGTAGGCACCCCACGGCTTGGCCACGCCGACGGCCGACCGGCGCACGGGCTGCTCCACGAGGTGGTGGGTCGCCACGGCCAGCGCGACGGACACCCCGATCACCAGCGCGCCGTCCGCGAAGTCCACGGCCTCCTGGCGGGTGGTCACCAGGAACAGCACCAGCACCGGCCAGTGCCACAGGTACAGCGAGTAGCTCACGTCGCCCAGGTACTTCAGCGCGGGCGTGCCCAGCACCCGGTCGACGCCGATCCCGCTGCCGCTGGTGCCCGCCACGACGACCGCCGCGCCGCACAGCGTGGGCCACAGCGCGAGGTAGCCGGGGAACACGGTGCCCACCTGGAGCACCAGGCCGCAGGCGACCAGCCCGACCAGGCCGACCCAGCCGAGCACCACCCGTGACGCGCGGGTCAGCACGATCCGGTCGGCGACGAACGCCAGCAGGCCGCCCAGCGCGAACTCCCAGGCGCGGGTCAGCGAGTGGAAGTACGCCAGGGGCTGGTCGACCATCGTCAGCGCGACCGAGAACACCAGCGACTCGACCAGCACGGCGATCAGCGCCCAGCGGAGCACCTGTCGCGCGCCCCGGCCGGTGAGCCGGCCGAGCACCAGGGCGGCGGCGGCCAGCAGCGGCCACACCACGAAGAACTGGCCCTGGATGGACAGCGACCAGAAGTGCTGGACCACGCTGGCCGAGTTGTGCTGCGCGAAGTAGTCCGCGGAGTCCGCCGCGAGTTGCCAGTTCTCCAGGTAGAGGGCCGCCGCGACGACCTCGCGGATGGTCTGGAACCAGCGGTTGCCGGGCAGCAGGAGGTAGCTCGCGACCAGCACCGCCAGCAGCACGGTGAGCGCGGCCGGGAACAGCCGCTTGATCATCCGCCCCCACAGGGGCACGAACGCGATCCGCCCCTTGTCGGTGGCGCGCAGCAGTTGGCCGGTGACCAGGAACCCGGAGATGACGAAGAAGACGTCCACGCCGCCGGACACCCGGCCCAGCCACACGTGGTAGACCACGACGAGGGCGACCGCCACCGCGCGCAGGCCCTGGATCTCCGGGCGGAACCGCGCGACGGGCAGCCGCACGGTGGGCGTCGCGTCCGCGCGCGCGGACTGGGCAACGGTCAAGATCGGCTCCGGATCGCAATCAGCACGCGTCGCCGATCCCGTGTTTCGGGACGCCCCCCCAATGCCACTCGGACGAGTGACGTCCGGACGACCTTACCCGAGACCCGACTGGGGGATCTGCCGAATGTCCCACCTGTGGTAATGACCATCACCCAGGGTCACCCCCAGGGCTCCTGACCGACGCTTCGCGCTCCACCGCGTCACCCTCCGTCGCACATCGGTTCGATCCGATGGTAAGTCGGTCGACGCCGTCGCGACGGGTGGAGACGCGATCGGCGGTCTTCCCGGAGCCCGCTGGTGTCGTGCTACGGTTTCACGTGTAAGAACTTCCTTACACGTGAAGGGACAACCTGACCATGACGCGGCCGACCGGTGACGACCTGGTCGAGGTCCTGGCCGCCCTCGCCAACCCGCTGCGGCTGCGGATCGTCGCGACGCTCGCGGGCGGCCGGGACTACGTCAGCAACCTGGCCCGCGAGATCGGCATCAGCCGCCCCCTGCTGCACATGCACCTGCGGCGGCTGGAGGCGGCCGGCCTGGTGGTGGGCACGCTCGAACTGTCCGCCGACGGCAAGGCCATGAAGTACTACGAGGTCGCCGAGTTCGACGTGCGCCTCACCGCCGCCACGCTCGCCGAGGCGGCCCTCACCCTCACCGACCCCGACCGGGGTCCCGGACGCAAGGAGCGTTCCTGATGCACCTCAGCGCGGAGGGGACCACCACGTGGCCCGACGCGGTCCTCACCATCGGCCTGCTGTTCCTGGCCGTGGTCACCGCCCTGTTCCTGTTCCAGGGCTTCCTGGACATCCGCAAGGCCAAGATCAACGCCGGCCAGGAGGAGCACCTGCGCCAACTCGTCGGCCGCTACGAGCAGCTCGCCGAGAAGACCCTCGACGCCCAGCAGCGCACCGCCGCCGACGTCGCCGAGCTGCGCACCAGGACGGCGTCGATCGAGCAGATCCTCCGGACCGTCGAGTGAGAGCCGTGGTGCAGGACCGGTACGGCACGCCGGACGTGCTGGCACCGGCCGACCTGGGCACGCCGGCCCCCGGTGCCGGCCAGGTGCTGGTGCGGGTGCGGGCGGCGTCGGTCAACTACGCCGACTGGCTCTTCCTCACCGGCACGCCGTACCTGCTGCGGCTCGCGGCGGGCCCGCGCCGGCCGAAGAACCCCGTGCGGGGCACCGACCTGGCGGGCGTGGTCGAGGCGGTGGGTCCGGGCGTGACCGGCGTGCGGGCCGGTGACGAGGTGCTCGGCCAGGGCGAGGGCACGTTCGCCGAGTACGCACTGGCGCGGGCCGACCACCTGGTCGCCAAACCGGCGAACCTCACGTTCGAGCAGGCCGCCGCGCTGCCGATGGCCGGGCTCACCGCGCTGCACGGGCTGCGCGCGGCGAAGGCGGCGGCCGGGGACCGGGTGCTGGTCAACGGCGCGGCGGGCGGCGTCGGGTCGTTCGCCGTCCAGCTCGCCCGGCACCGGGGCTGCGTGGTGACGGCGGTGTGCGGCGGGTCCGACGAGCTGCTGCGCTCGGTCGGCGTGGACGACGTGATCGACTACCGGACCCGCGACTTCACCCGGGAGGACGCCCGCTACGACGTCATCCTGGACAACGTCGGCAACCACTCGCCCACCGCCCTGTGCCGGGTGCTGACCAGGCGCGGCACGCTGCTGCCCAACAGCGGGCGCGGCGGGCGGTGGCTGGGCAGCCTGCCCCGGATCGTGCGCGGGGCGGTCACCTCGCCGCTGGTCGGCCGGCGGATCAAGGTGTACGTCTCGACCCCGAACCCGGCCGACCTCGCCGAGCTCGTCGCGCTCGCCGAGGCCGGCGCGGTCGTGCCGCTGGTGGGCCGCACCTACCCCCTGGAGCGGGTCGCGGACGCGCTCGCGCACGTCGGTGCGGGCCACGCCAGGGGCAAGGTCGTCGTCACCACGTGAGCGGGGTGCCCTGGTCGTTCCAGCCGTGCCGGAGGACCGGCTCGCCACCGGCGCGGTGGAACGGACGGGCCGCGCCGGGCGGACTACGGCGGACCGGTGGTGCCGAGCCGGTTGGCCCGGTCGGTGAGGTACCGGCGTTCCGGCGCGCTCGTCGCGCGGCGGGCGGCGTCGCGGTAGGCCGCGCTCGCCGCCGCGTGGTCCCCGGCCTGGTCGAGCAGGTGCGCGCGGACGGCGTGCAGCCGGTGGTGGTCGGCGAGGCGCTTGTCCCGCCCGATCTCGGCGAGCAGCTCCAAGGCCGCTCCCGGCCCGTGCACGACGCCGACCGCGACCACCCGGTTGAGGGCGGTCATCGGGTTCGGCGCGACCAGTTCCAGCAGGTCGTACAGCGCCAGCACCTGCGGCCAGTCGGTCTCCTGCGCGCTCGGTGCCTCGGTGTGCACGGCGGCGATCGCGGCCTGGAGCTGGTACGGGCCGACCCGGCCGCGCGGCAGGGTCCGGCTGATCAGCGCCACACCCTCGGCGACCAGGTCCCGGTCCCACCGGGTGCGGTCCTGCTCGGCCAGCGGCACCACACCGCCGTCCGGCGCGGTGCGGGCCGGGCGGCGGGCGTCGGTGAGCAGCATGAGCGCCAGCAGGCCCGCGACCTCCGGGTCGTCGGGCAGCAGGTCCGCCAGCCACCGGGTCAGCCGGATCGCCTCGTCCGACAGCGCCGGCGTGGTCAGGTCCGCGCCGCCGGTGGTGGTGTGGCCTTCGCTGAACACCAGGTAGAGCACGTGCAGCACGGCCCGCAACCGGTCGGCGCGGTCCGCCGGCGACAGCGCGCCGAAGCCCGTGCCCCTGATCGTCTGCTTGGCGCGGCTGATCCGCTGCGCCATGGTGCTCTCCGGCACCAGGAACGCGGCGGCGATCTGCGCGGTCGTCAGGCCGCCCACCGCGCGCAGGGTCAGCGCGACCCGGCTGGGGTCCGACAGCGCCGGGTGGCAGCACAGGAACACCAGCGCCAGCGAGTCGTCCCGGTCGTGGTCGGCGTCGGCGGGCCGGGCGAGCAGGAGCGCCTGCGGGGTCCCGGCCGACTCCCGCCGCCGGCGCGCCCGCTCGGTGCGGACGTGGTCGACCAGCCGCCGCGCGGCGACGGTGATCAGCCAGCCGCGCGGGTTGTCGGGCAGCCCGGACGGCCACTGGCCGGCGGCGTCGAGCAACGCCTCCTGCACGGCGTCCTCGCAGGCGTCGAACCGGCCGTACCGGCGCACGAGCGCGCCGAGGACCTCCGGCGCGAGGTCGCGCAACAGGTCCTCGACCCGGGGTGTCATCACGGCACCGCCATCAGACGCAGCGTCCCCTGGGCACCGTCACGGCTGGGGTGCCTCGTGCAGGATCGGCCACAGCTCCACCGGGTCGGCGTCGGCGAACGGGATGTCGGCGGCGATCTCGTAGGCGCGTTCCTCGCTCGCCACGTCCAGCAGGTAGAAGCTGGCCAGGTACTCCTTGGTCTCGATGTAGGGCCCGTCGGTCACGGCGGCCACGCCGTTCTCCCGGCGGACCAGCTTCGCGGTGACCACGTCGCCCAGGCCGTACGCGCCGAGCAGTTCGCCGCTCTCCCGGTACCGGGTGTTGAACGCGTCCTGCTTCGCGACCGCCTCCGGCCACTCCTCGGCCGGGAACGCGTCCCACTTCTCCTGGTTGCCGTAGATCATCAGCAGGTACTTCACGACGGGCCGTCCTCTCGTTCCGCACACCCCGTGGCGTGCTGTCGACCCCCAGTCGGAGCACGGTGCGCCGTTCTCGACATCTTCGCCGAAAAAACTTTTGCCGGGGTTGCCGGGCTCCTCCCGCCGTTCGGGCTACCCATACTCCCCCGTTGGTGAGCGCTCCCGGTCACACCGGGTTGCCAAGCCTGGTTTGAGTTAGTTAGACTCAAACCATGTTCACGAGGGAAGAGGCACTCGGCCTGGTCGACGGGGCGACGCCGGTCGGGCTGTTCGGACCGGCCGTCCCGGCTCGGGGGAAGGAGGCCCGGCGGCGGTACTGGGGGTTGGCCGCCGCCCTCCACCCCGACCGGGTGGCACCCGACGACGTCCGCGCGCACGCCGCGTCGGCCGAGCTCACCCGCCTCTACCACGAGTGGCAGCACACCCGGCCGGTCGTCCTGCGCACCGCGCACGGCGACTACCGGGTGGGCGAGCGGCACGCCGTGGGCAGCGTCGCGAACGTCTACCGCACCGCCGGCCGACCGGTGGTCAAGATCGTGCGCAACCCGGCGTTGAACCCGTTGCTGCGCGCCGAGTGGCACGCGCTGCGGACCCTCGCGCGGTTCACCGACGAGCACGAGTGGCTGCGCCCCTACTACCCCCGGTTGCTCGACGTCGGGGACGTGGGCCGGGGCGAGCGGGCGTTCAGCGTGCTCGCGCCGCTCGTGGACGGGTTCGTGACGCTCGCGGACGTGCGGCGGGCCTTTCCCGGCGGGCTGGACGGGCGCGACTACGCGTGGATGCACCGCAGGCTGCTGCGGGCCGTCGCGGGCGCGCACCGGGCCGGGCTGGTGCACGGCGCGATCGTCGCCGACAACGTGCTGGTGCACCCCGAGCAGCACGGGATCGTGCTGGCCGGGTGGACGTTCGCGGTGCCGGCCGGACAACCCCCGCTCGCCACCGCGAAGACGATCGACTACCCGCCGGAGGTCACGGCGAACCGACCGGTCACCACCGCCACCGACGTCCACATGGCACACGTGCTGATGCTGGACGTGCTGGGGCACGACGAGATCCGGCAACGCCGGTTCGCCGGCCTGTGCACGCAGGACGACCCGGACCGCCGACCCGACGCGGTCGGTCTGCTCGACGAGTACGACGAACTGCTCGACGAACTCTACGGCGCACGGGCCTTCCGCCCGTTCGCGCTGCCCGACCGGACAGGAGCCTGACATGGGACACGGCAGGTGGGACGACAACGCCTACGCGGCGGCCAAGACCTTCCGCGCGGCCCGGGGGATCGACGACTTCGGCTACACCGCGAAGCTGCGCGCGACGCCGCGCGGCCAGTGGAAGGCCGACCCGTCGATGGACCCGCTCGACGTCGCCGCGCGGGAGTGCCGCGACTCGCCGGACCACGAGGACTCGACGCCGATCGCGGTGCTGTTCGACGTGACCGGCTCGATGGGCCAGGTGCCCAAGATCATGCAGCGCAAGCTGGGCAAGCTGCACGGCCTGTTGCAGCGCAAGGGGTACCTCGCCGACCCGCAACTGATGTTCGGCGGGATCGGTGACGCCGACAGCGACCGGGTGCCGTTGCAGGTGGGGCAGTTCGAGTCGGACAACCGGATGGACGAGCAACTGCGCACCATCTTCCTGGAGGGCAACGGCGGCGGGCAGAAGAGCGAGTCCTACGAGCTGGCCGCGTACTTCGTGGCCCGGCACGTGGTGACCGACGCGTGGCAGAAGCGGGGCCGCAAGGGCTACCTGTTCCTGATCGGCGACGAGCTCAACAAGCCCCGGCTGGAGGCCAGGCACATCCGCCGGGTCATCGGCGACGACGTGCACCAGGACATCGACCCGGCGTCGGTGTACCGGGAGCTCAGCCGCAAGTGGCACGTGTACTTCGTGCTGCCGCACCAGTCGTCGTACTACAACGACCCGGACATCGCCGAGCACTGGCGCGAGCTGCTGGGCCAGAACTTCCTCAAGCTCGACGACCCGGGCGCGGTGTGCGAGCTGATCGCCGCCACCATCGGGATGGAGGAACGGGTGGTGGACCTCGACCAGGCGCTGGTCGACCTGGCCGAGGTGGGCTCGACCGCCGAACGCGACGCGGTGGGCAAGGCGCTGGTCCGGGTCGGGTCGAAGGCGGTGGCCACCTCGGCCGTGCCGCCGGGGCTCGACGGGCCGGACGACGTCACGCTGTCGTGACCCGGCTGGAGGTGGACACCGTGGCGGAGGGGCACGTCGTCGTCGTCGGGCTGGGGTTCGGCGACGAGGGCAAGGGCGCGGTCGTGGACGCGCTGTGCCGGGACGGGTCGGTGTCGGCGGTCGTGCGGTTCAACGGCGGCGCGCAGGCCGCGCACAACGTCGTCGCGGACGGCCGGCACCACACGTTCAGCCAGTTCGGGTCGGGCACGCTCGCGGGTGTGCCCACCCTGCTGTCCCGGCACGTGCTGGTCGAACCGATCGCGCTGGCGACCGAATCGCGGGAACTGGCGGCGCTGGGCGTGGCCGACCCGCTGGGGCTGCTGTCGGTCGACGCCCGCGCGCTGCTCACCACGCCGTGGCACGTGGCGGCGAACCGGGCGCGGGAGGACGCGCGGGGCCGGGACCGGCACGGGTCCTGCGGCAAGGGCATCGGCGAGACGGTCTGGTACTCGCTGCTCGCCGACGCCCGGCCCGGTGACGTGGTGGAGCACCAGGAAGTCCTCGGCGCGGCCGGTGCCGCGCCGAGGGTGGGCGACTGCGCGTCGCCGATGGCGTTGCGGCGCGAGCTCGACGCGCTGGCCCGGTTCTACGAGCCGCTGGTCGGCGACAGGTTCCGGGTCGACGACGTGGTGGACCTGTACCGGTCGTTCGCGGAGGCGGTGCGCGTGGTCGACGGCGACGAGGTGGGGCGGCTGGCCGATCGCGGGCGGGTGGTGTTCGAAGGGGCGCAAGGGGTTCTCCTGGACGAGAACCACGGGTTCCACCCGCACACCACGTGGTCCACGGTGACGCCGCGCAACGCGCGTGAACTGCTGGGCGGGCGGGAGGCGCGGGTGCTGGGGGTGACCCGCACCTACCAGACGCGGCACGGCGCGGGCCCGCTGCCGACCGAGGACGCGGCGGTCGCGGAGCGGTTCCCGGAGCGGCACAACGGGACCGGCGAGTACCAGGGGGCGTGGCGGGCCGGGCACCTCGACGCGGTGCTGCTGCGCTACGCGATCGGGCTGTGCGGGGTGGACGCGCTGGCCGTCACGCACCTGGACGCGCGGGACCTGTCGGTGGCGTCGACCTACCGCGTCGGCCGCCGGCTCGTGCCCCGGCTGACCACGGGCGCGGTGCCGGCGGGAGCGGTGCCGGTGCTGGAGCCGCTGGGTGACCCGGTGACGTGGCTGCACCGCGCGACCGGGCTGCCGGTGGCGGTCGAGGGGCACGGGCCGGACCGCGCGGACTACCGCGTGCGCGTACCGGTCGCGGGCTGAGGTGCGGGAGAATTTCGCGCATGGCGAGGATCGAGTCGACGTTGGTGTCGGTGGACGTGCTCACGCTGCGGTTCGACGCGCGCGCGCGGACCGTGCTGCTGGCCGTCGCGCCGCGCGCGGCCGACCCGTTCGCCGGGACGTCGGCCCTGCCGGGTGTGCTGCTGGGGCGCGGCGAGCGGCTGCGGGACGCGGCGCTGCGGGCGGTGACCGGCAAACTGGGGGTGGACGGTTCGGCGGTGGCCGCGACCGGCCAGTTGGCGACGTTCGACGAGCCCTCGCGCGATCCCCGGGGACCGACGCTGTCGATCGCGCTGTGGGCCGCGATCGACCCGGCGGTGCCGGCGGTCGACCCGGCGGTGCCGGCGGCCGGTCCGACGTGGACGCGGCTGGACGCGGTGCCGGCGCTGGCGTTCGACCACGACCGGATCGTCGCGGACTGCCGGCCGATGCTGGCCGACCGGCTGTGGCGCGACATTCCGTTCACGGCCGGCCTGCTCGGTCGCGAGTTCACCACGGCGCAGGCGCTGGACGTCACCGAGTCTCTCACCGGGGACCGGCCCTACCCGGCCAACCTGGGCCGCACGATGGACCGCGTGCCCGGTCTGGAGCGCACCGAGCAGCACGCGGCGGCCCTGCCCAAGGGCGGCCGGCCGCCGCTGGTGTGGCGCTGGACGTCGACGGGCTGACCACCGGCGCTCGCCGACGTCCGGACCGCACCGGCACCTCGCCGACACCGGTGCGGTCGTCGGGTCGGGGCAGGGTGGTCAGGGCAGCGCGGTCAGGTAGCGCGGTCAGGTAGCGCGGTCAGGTAGCGCGATCAGGGCAGGGTGGTCAGGTAGCGCGGTGCCCGGCGGGCGTGGGTGAGCTGTTCGAACGCCGCCGCGAAGCGCAGCACCTTCGCGTCGGCGCGGTGGCCCGCCATGAAGGACATCCCGATCGGCAGCGGCCCGGCGAAGCCCGCCGGCACCGACACGTTGGGGTAGCCAGCGGCGGCGGCCGGGGTGGAGGTGCCCAGCACGTAGGCGTCGCCGGCGGCGTAGTCGGTCTGCCACGCCGGCGAGTTGGTCGGGGCCATGATCACGTCCAGGCGCTGCGCGGCCAGCACCTCGTCGATCGACCGCCGGGCCAGGGTGGTCGCCGTGCGGCGCTGCTCCCGGTACTCCGGGTCCGACGTCGGCGGCGCGTCGCGGGCCGCGAGGAACAGCTCCTGGCCGAAGCGGCTGAGCTCGACCGGGTCCCGCTCGTTGAACGCGATCAGGTCGTCGATCGTCCGGAACCGACCGGGCCGGGTCGCCAGGTAGCGCTCCAGGTCGTGTTTGAACTCCACGGTCAGCGCGGGGAACTCGACCGCGTCGATCCGGTCCTGGTAGGGCAGTTCGACGTCCACCACCGTCGCGCCGGCCCCGCGCAGCGCGTCTACCGACCGCTGCACGACGCGGTCCGCCTCGGGACTCGCCCCGGCCTTGCGCCACACCCCGATCCGCGCGCCGCGCACCGCGTTCCCGGTCGCCGAGCCGGCTGCCGCGTAGTCGCCGCCGCCGAGCGCGGACATCAGGATCGCGGCGTCCACGACGTGCCGCGCCATCGGCCCCGCCGTGTCCTGCCGGGTCGACAGCGGCACCACTCCCCTGCCGCTGACCAGGCCCAGCGTGGGCTTGAGGCCCACCACGCCGTTCTGCCCGGCCGGGCACACGATGCTCCCGTCGGTCTCCGTGCCCACCGCGACCTGGGCCAGCGACGCCGCGACCGCCGCGCCGGAACCCGACGACGAACCGCACGGGTTGCGGTCCAGGACGTGCGGGTTGTTCGTCTGGCCGCCCACGGCCGACCAACCGGACGTGGAGCGCGTCGACCGGAAGTTCGCCCACTCCGACAGGTTCGCCTTGCCCAGGATCACCGCACCGGCGTCGCGCAACCGGGTGACCAGCGCCGCGTCCTCGCGGGGCGGCACGTGCAAGGCGCGGGAACCGGCGGTGCTCGCCAGCCCCCTGGTGTCGATGTTGTCCTTGAGCAGGACCGGGATGCCGTCCAGCGGGCCGCGCGCGTGCCCCTTCGCCCGCCGCCGGTCGCTGGCGGCGGCCTGGTCCAGCGCGGTGGGGTCGAGGGCGAGCACGGACCGGACCCGGCCGTCCACGTCGTCGATGCGCCGGAGGTAGGCCCTGGTCAGGTCGACGGCGGTCAGGGTGCCCGCGTCCATCCGGCGGGCCAGGTGCGGGATGGTGGCCCGGTCCAGGTCCAGCACGGGCGCGGCCTGGGCGGGCGGCGCGACGAGGAGCACGGCGACGGCCGCCGCGAGCAGTGATCGCATGGGCACCAGTCCATCCCGGTCGCCGGCGGTGGTAAACCCGCCGTTGGTCGGTGCGTTGGGTGCCGCTCCCGTCGACGCGGCCCGTCACTCCCCGTCAGGCCTGGCCTGGCCTGGCCCGGTCCGGTCCGGCAGTGGAGCGAACACCGATCGCCAGTCGTCCGGCATCACGCCGGGTACGCCGGGTACGCCGGGCAGCGGCCGAGGATCGGCTCCACGGCCGGTCCCGGCAGCTCAGCGTGACGGGACGCGGCCGGCCCACCCGCGCACGGTCGCGGGAACCCACGGGCGACTAACAGGGAACTCACAGGCCGGCCTCAGCATCCGGACGGACCATTGGTGGCAGAGCACCGTCTCCGCGCATCGGAGGGCCATCATGACCGCTCTCAGTCACACGGTCCGCCCGGACGTCCCGACCACCGGCTGGGCCACCGCCCAGGGCACGCGGCGCGTGTCGGCGGACGCCGCCGCCGCCCGCACCGCCGAGGGCCGCTTCGCGATCGTGGTCGCGGACGGCATCGGCGACACGCCCCGGGCCGCGCAAGCCGCCCGGCACGCCGTCGAGGTGGCCGTGGACGAGGCGTGGGGTGCGGACGTGGCAGGAGTGCCGCCGGCCGTGCGCCACGCGCTGGACCCGACCCCGCCCACCGTGCCCATCAGCAGGCTCCCCCACCAGGCGACGACCGCGATCCCGACCTCGGACACGCACGAGGGCGACACGACCTACGCCGTCGCGGCGGGCGACCTCGGGCACGGCTGGACCGTGGCGTGGGTCGGCGACTGCCGCGCGTACTTCGTGCCCCTGGTGCCGGACACGCCCGCAGGGCACGGAGCGGCGCTGCTGCTGACCGCCGATCACACGCTCGGGCAGTACATGAGGGAGAGGGGCGTGCAGACGCACCCGAGCCTGGACCGCGTGGTGACGACGAGCGCGCGCAAGGGCGTGCCCGGCTATGCCACCGGGCCGCCGGGGGCGGGCAGGTTGGTGCTGCTCACCAACGGAGTCCACCACCAACTCGACGCGAACGCCATCGCCCGAGTGGCCGGCGCGGTGGGAGACCCGTCCGAGGCCGCACGCCTGCTGGTAGCCGCCGCGCTGGAAGCGGGAGGCAAGGACAACGCCGCCGCAGCGGTCGCCGACCTGCGCTGATACCTGAACGGGTGAAGAGTCGGGAAAACGTACGGTAACAGTGTTCCAGATACTCGGTTAGAACATTCGGTCGCCTCGAACCACCCCGGTAGACCCTCACCAGCTCCACCCGCCCACCCACGACGAAGTAGACCCCTCAGCCCAACCCACCAATCCCACTCGCCAATCCCGCCCGATTACTCCCGCCCGCCCGCTCGAACGCCCGCCCGTGCCCGCCCGATCACTCCCACCCGATCACGTCCGCCCGTGCCCGCCCGCCTGCCCCACAGCCGCCAGGCCGCGCCGATGCGCTGCCGGGCAACCCAGCCAGCCGCCTCCGGGCCAGTCCCTCCGCCTGCCCGCCGGCCCGTATCCGCCCGCCCGCCTGCCTGCCCGCGCCCGCTTGCCTGTGCCCGCCAGCCCGTGCCCGCCAGCCCGCCCGCCGCCCGTGCTCGCGCCCGTGCTCATCGCAAGCGCGGGCGCGGGGCGTACCTCGGCGTGATGCGCGTCCGACCTCATCGCGAGCGCGGGTCGGGGCTTCGGCCCGACCGGGCGCGATCATCGCTCCGAGGGGAGGATGGCCCGCAGACAGGTCGCGGTGGAGGTGGGGATGTCCGATAGCTCCGTGCTGGTCACGTCAGGCTCCTCCGAAGGGGGTCTGACCAGCGCCGAGGTCGCCGACCGGGTGGCCGACGGCCGTACCAACGCGGTCGGCGCGCGGACCAGCCGCAGCACGGCCCAGATCATCCGGGCCAACGTCGTGACGCCTTTCAACGGCCTGCTGCTCACCCTGTTCGTCGTCATCCTCACCACCGGGCGGTGGCAGAACGGGCTGTTCGGCCTCGTGATCATCGCCAACACCGCCATCGGCGTCTTCCAGGAACTGCGCGCCAAGCGCACGCTCGACCGCCTCGCCGTGCTCAACGCGCCGCACGCCCGCGTCGTCCGCGACGGGTCCACCTCCGAGGTCGAGGTGGCCGAGGTGGTCGCCGACGACCTCATCGAGCTCCGCACCGGGGACCAGGTCGTCGCCGACGGCGCGGTGACCGCCTCGACCGGCCTGGAGATCGACGAATCGCTGCTCACCGGCGAGTCCGACCCCATCCACAAGGCGGTCGGCGACGAAGTCCGCTCCGGTTCGATCGTGGTCGCCGGCAGCGCCCGGTTCCGGGCCACGCACGTCGGCGCGGACGCCTACGCCACCCGGCTCACCGCCGAGGCCCGCCAGTTCACCGTGGTGCGCTCCGAACTGGTCGCCGGCACGAACAAGCTGCTGCGCTGGATCTCGCTGATGATGCTGGTGATCGCGCCCCTGCTGCTGTGGAGCCAGTTCCGCGTCCCGGACACCGACGGCTGGCAGGACGCCGTGACCGGCGCGGTCGCCGCGCTCGTCGGCATGGTCCCCGAAGGACTCGTGCTGCTGACCAGCCTGGCCTTCATGATCGCCGCGATGTCCCTGGCCCGCAAGCAGACCCTCGTCCAGGAGTTGCCCGCGGTCGAGGTGCTCGCCCGCGTCGACACCGTCTGCCTGGACAAGACCGGCACGCTCACGCACGGCGACATCGTCTTCGACCGGCTGGTCACCGCCCGGGACGACGACCCCGACGTCCGCGAAGCGCTCGCCCTGTGCGCTGCCGCACCCGACGCCAACGCCACCTCCGCCGCGCTCGCCGCCGAGTTCACCGACCCGGCCTGGACCAACGCCGGCGGCATCCCGTTCTCCTCGGCCCGCAAGTGGTCCGCCGTCGTCGCCGAGGACCACGGCACGTGGGTGCTCGGCGCGCCCGAGATGGTCTTCCCCGACCCCGGTGGCACGCCGCTGCTGGCCGACGCCTCCGACATCGCGGGCGAAGGCCGGCGGGTGCTCGTCCTCGCCCACACCGCGTCCCCGGTCAGCGGCTCCGACCTGCCCGCCGACCTCACCGCCCGCGCGCTCGTCGTGCTCGCCGAGCACGTCCGCGACGACGCCGCCGAGACCTTGCGCTACTTCACCGACCAGGGCGTCGCGCTCAAGGTCGTCTCCGGCGACAACCCGCGCACCGTCGGCGCGGTCGCCGTCCAGGTCGGACTGCCCGGCATCGGCCACGCCACCGAAGCCGTCGACGCCCGCACGCTGCCCGAGGACCCCGCCGAGCTCGCCGACGTCCTGGAGCGCAACGCCGTCTTCGGCCGCGTCACTCCCCAGCAGAAGCGCGCCATCGTCGGCGCGCTGCAAAGCCGGGGCCACGTCGTCGCGATGACCGGCGACGGCGTGAACGACGCCATGGCGCTCAAGGACGCCGACATCGGTGTCGCCATGGGCAACGGCGCGGCGGCCACCCGCGCGGTCGCCCAGCTCGTCCTGCTCGACAGCCGGTTCGCGCACCTGCCCGACGTCGTGGCCGAGGGCCGCCGGGTCATCGCCAACATCGAGCGGGCCGCGAACCTGTTCCTGGTCAAGAACGTCTACTCGCTCGTCCTCGCCCTGGTCGTGATCGCGACCTCGCTGGCCTACCCGCTGGCACCGATCCAGCTCACCCTGATCTCCGCGACCACCATCGGCATCCCCGCGTTCATCCTCGCCCTCGCGCCCAACCGCCGCCGCTACGTCCCCGGCTTCCGGGGGCGCGTGCTGCGGCTGGCGGTGCCGACCGGCACGGTCATCGGCCTGGCCGCGTTCGCCGGGTTCCTCACCATCCGGGGGCTCGAACCCGGCGCGGGCCACCCGGCCGCGCAGACCGTCGCGACCATCGTGGTCGCGATCGCCTCGCTCTGGACGCTGTCGCTGCTCGCCCGCCCGTTCACCGCCTGGAAGATCGCCCTCATCGCCGTGCTCGCGGGCGCGTTCGCCCTCATCCTCGCCGTCCCCGCCCTCGGCCGGGGCGTCTTCCTGCTCGACGTGACGCCCCAGCGCCTGCTGGTCGGCGCGGTGATCGGCGCGGTCGCGGCGGTCCTGGTGGAGATCCTCGGGCGGGCCATCCTGCGCCCCGTCCACGACGCCGCGAGCGAATAGAACAGCGCGCCGGAGCGTCCGCACCACAACGTCAATTCAGTTGACACTGAAGCTATAGAGTGAAATATTCCATCGAAAGATCAGACATTTTCCCGCCTGCCCGGGATTCTTGGCACAACATGAGCAAAAGTCGGAAAATTACCGCGAGCGGCCCGTCGACCAGGGCAAATACCCGCACCCGGCGCAATCGGAGTGCGCCTGGTTAACACGAATGGACCAGCCGACCTCGCTTTCCCCACATCCGGCGGGTACGGCATGATCCAACGATGGTGGGTGCCACCGCTGCCGGGCCAGGCTGACCACCACCACCCAGGCGACACCGCGGAGTTCATCGATGAGTGCGAACGGGCCACGCCCGACCTCGGGCAGGGCCTGGCTCGGCTACCTCACCGCCGGACTGGTGGCCATCGCCTGCTACTACGCGATTCCCCGCGAGGGCCTCGGGATCGCCGCCCGGGTGGTCATGTACTGCCTCACCAGCACGTCCGCGGCCGTCGTCGTGCTGTGGACCGCGCTCCGGCTGCGCACCGACGCCCGGCTGCCGTGGCTGCTGATCGGGTCGGGCCAGGTCGTCTACTCGATCGCCGACTGCACGTTCTACATCAACCACTACCTGCTCGGCCAGACCGGCTACCCGTCACCGGCCGACGCCTTCTACCTGGGCCACTACCCGCTGACCGTGGCCGCCCTGCTGCTGCTGATCGGACGTCGCACGCCCGGCCGCGACGTGCAGAGCGCGCTGGACGCCTCGGTGCTGGCGGTCGTCGCCGCGATGCTGTCCTGGCTGTACCTGATCGGCCCGCGCGCCCGCCTCGACCAGCCCGTGCTGGTCACCGCGGCCTCGGTCGCCTACCCGGTGATGGACCTGGCGATGCTCGCCGTGGCGATCCGGCTGCTGCTGGGCACCGGCAAGCGCTCCGGTTCGTTCGGGCTGCTCGCGGTGAACCTGCTGGCCATCCTCACCGCCGACACCCTCTACGTGGTGCAGCAGCTCAACGGGACCTACCAGGCCGGCAACTTCCTGGACGCGATCTGGCTGGGCGGCAACCTGGCGCTGGGCGCGGCGGCGCTGCACCCCACCCGGTCCGCGGTGGCCGAGCCGACCGCGGTGCGCGAGGACGTGCTGGGGCCCGGCCGGATCGCCGCGCTGTGCGTCGCCGCACTCACCGCGCCCGCCGTGCTCGTCGTGCGGCACGCCACCGGGGACTTCCACGACATCCCGGTGGTCGCCGCCGCGTGCGCGATGCTGTTCGTGCTGGTGATCGCCCGGCTGGCGGTGCTGGTCGCGGACCAGCGGCGGCTGGCCATCACCGACGCGCTGACCGGCCTGCACACCCGGCGGTTCTTCGTCGCCCAACTGCCGCTGGAGGTCGAGCGGGCGCGCCGGGCCGGCGGTTCGGTGGCGGTGTTCATCGCCGACGTGGACCGGTTCAAGTCCATCAACGACGGTCACGGCCACCCGGCGGGCGACCAGGTGCTGGTGGAGATCGCGGACCGGCTGCGCCGCGCGGCGCGGGGCGGCGACGTGGTGGCGCGCTACGGCGGCGAGGAGTTCGCGCTCCTGGTGCCCGGGGCCGGGCCGACCGAGCTGGCGGCCATCGCGCAGCGGTTGCGCGACAGCGTGGCGGGCAGCCCGATCGAGGTGACCGGCTCGGTGTGGCTCGCGGCGACGGTGTCCATCGGCGCGGCCTGCTACCCCGAGCACGCCGGGGACCCCGCCGAGGTGATCGCCTCCGCCGACCGCTCGCTGTACGCGGCCAAGGTCTCGGGCCGGGACCGCGCGGTGGTGGGCGCGGTCCGCCCGGACGGCGATTCCGCGATGCTCGACCACCTGTGCCGGGTCGCCGACCAGGTGGACCTCAAGCTGTCCGCGCCGCACAACAGCCGCGCGGTGGGCCGGTGGGCCCGCCTGCTGGCGGCCGAGCTCGGCCACGACGAGCACGCGGTGAAGGTCGCCGGCCTGGCGGGCCGGCTGCACGACATCGGCAAGATCGTCGTCCCGGAGGCGGTGCTGACCAAGCCGTCGGCGCTCGACCGGGAGGAGTGGGAGCTGATGCGCGCGCACGCCGACCACGGGTTCCGGCTGGCCGACACCGTGCCCGGGTTCTTCCGGGTGGCGCAGGCGATCCGGCAGCACCACGAGCGCTACGACGGCAGCGGCTACCCGCAGGGCCTGGCGGGCGACGCGATCCGCTGGGAGGCCCGGCTGGTCGCGGTGTGCGATGTGTGGGCGGCGATGCTGACCGACCGCCCGCACCGCCGCGCGCTGACCGCCGACGCGGCCCGCGACGAACTGCGCACCGGTCGCGGCTCGCGCTACGACCCGGACGTGGTGGACGCGTTCCTGGGCCTGCACGCGGCGGGCCGGATCGACTCGCCGACCACGGGCCGCGTGGCCGGCTAGCACCCCGCCGGACCCGCGCCGGTGTCCGTCCGGGCCGAGGGAGGCACGGTCAGGCTCGCGCGCACGCGGGCGGCCGGAGTCCGCGCGGCAGGTTCTCGCGGACCGCGAGGGTGATCCACGCGGTTCTCGACGTGTCCGGGGCGTTCACGGTCTCCAGGATGCCGGGCGGTCGGCCGTGTGTCGCCACCTTTTCGCCCAGCGCCGGTCTCAGCCCTCGCCGAGGTCCGCCAACGTGTTCCAGAACATCAGCTCGTAGCCCTGGAGCAGCCGCACGAGTTCCACCGCGCCGCCGAAGGACACCCCGGCGTCGATCCCGGCCTGCACCGCCGCCAGACCTTGCTGCTCCAGCTCCGGCGCGGGCGTGCCGAAGAAGGCGAAGAACGCGCGGGCGTCGTCGTCGAAGCCGTAGTGGTCGCGCAGCGCGGTCGCGATCGTCGCGCAGTACTCGCCGAACGCCGCGAAGTTCGTCAGCATCGCCACCGCCGCGACCGCCGGGTCGGCGTTGAGCGCCAGCCACGCCACGTAGGCCGCGTACGCCTGGCAACCCGGCAGGGGTCGGTAGGCGCGCACGGCGGCCTCGTCGAACCCGGCCGCCGCCGCGAGCGGTGCCAGCAGCGGCAGGGCCAGGCCCTCCCCCTGCGACAGGCTGGTGAAGAACCCGCGCACGGCGGGTTCGTCCGCCCGGGACGCGAGGGTGAGGAAGCTCCGCCAGTCCGCCGGCACGATCCGGCTCTCCTCGGCGGCGAGCGCGCCGATCACCGGGACCGGCACCGCCCCCTCGGCGATCAGCGGGACGAACCGGTTCACCCCGTGGTCGTCCGCGACCGCCGCCCGGATCCGGTCGAGCAGTTCCCGCGCCGAGTGGGCCATCGCTCGTTCTCCCCTGCACACCGTGGAATCAGTCGGTGCCAGCGTAGGTGAAGATCGTTCTCCCGGGGCCGCACGACCCGCAGGGCCGAACCCTGCCGTCCGACGCGCTCGACCGCACCCGGCGGGAATTCCGGCCCGGACACCGGAGGCACGGACACCGGAGGCACGGGCGCGCCGGTCACTCGGCGCGCAGCCCCCGCAGCAGCGGGAGGTACACCTCGTCCACGAGTTCGGCGAGCGTCGTCTCGTCGAGGGTCTGCCCGCAGGTGATGTACTCGTTGCGCACCAGATCCAGCGGCGTGCGCAACGCCCGGTGGGACAGCGTGACCGGCGGCAGCTCGCCGCGCGCCACGGCCCGTTCGACGATCGTCCGCACGGTCTCGGTCAGCGGCGACGGCTGGGTCAGCCGGGCGCGCAGCAGGTCGGCCACCTCGGGGTGGCGGAACGCCTCGGCCATCACGCCGGCGATCATCTCGGTCATCATGTTGCCGGTCCGCCGCGCGATCCGGGTGAACAGGGCTAACATGTCGGTGCGCAACGACCCGGTGTCGGGAATGCCCCTGGTCACCGGCACCCGCTGGTTCCACGCGGCCAGCGCGAGTTCGGCGCGGTTCTTCCACCGGCGGTAGAGGACGGGTTTGCTGGTGCCGGCACGGGTCGCGACGCCTTCGACGGTGAACCGGGCGTAGCCGTGCTCGCTCAACTCGGCCCAGGCCGCGTCCAGGATGGCCCGCTCCAGTTCCGCCCCCCGGCGGCGCGACTTCGACTCCGGCACCCTGCTCCTAAGATACGTTGCGTTTCTTAAATATCCGGTCTACGGTACCCACCGTAAGACACTGACCGTTTCTTGGGGGGAAACGTTGTTAAATCGCCTACTCCGGACATATCTCCGTCCGTACCGGCGTGAGCTGATCATCGTGCTGGTGCTCCAGCTCATCGGCACCGTGGCCTCGCTCTACCTGCCCAGCCTCAACGCCGACATCATCGACTTCGGCATCGCCCGCGGGGACACCGACTACATCCTGACCACCGGCTGGTGGATGCTCGGCGTCACCTTCGTGCAGATCCTCTGCTCGGGCGGCGCGGTCTACTACAGCGCCCGCACGGCCATGGCCTTCGGCCGGGACGTGCGCTCGGCGGTGTTCCGCCGGGTGGGCGAGTTCTCGGCCCGCGAGGTGGCCGCGTTCGGGCCGTCCTCGCTGATCACCCGCACCACCAACGACGTGCAGCAGGTGCAGTTGCTCGTGGTGATGGTGTGCACGATCCTGGTCACCGCGCCGATCATGTGCGCGGCCGGCATCGTCATGGCGCTGCGCGAGGACGTCGGGCTGTCCTGGCTGCTCGCGGTCTGCGTGCCGGGCATGATCATCGGGATCGGCCTGGTCGTGATCCGCATGGTCCCGCAGTTCCGGCTGATGCAGGAGCGCATCGACGCGGTCAACCGGGTGCTGCGCGAGCAGCTCTCCGGGATTCGCGTCATCCGGGCGTTCGTCCGGGAACCCGCCGAGACCGCGCGGTTCGCCGACGCCAACGCCGCGCTGACCGACACCGCCCTGAAGGTCGGCCGCCTCCAGGCGTTGATCTTCCCGGTCGTCATGCTGATGTTCAACGGGTCCAGCGTCGCCGTCATGTGGTTCGGGGCGGCCCGGCTGGAGACCGGGGAGATGCAGATCGGGGCGCTGACCGCGTTCCTCAGCTACCTGATCCAGATCCTGATGGCGGTCATGATGGCCACCTTCATCTCCATGATGGTCCCGCGCGCCGCGGTCTGCGCGGAGCGGATCAACGAGGTGCTGGACACCGACTCGTCGGTGACGCCGCCCGCCACCCCGCTGCGGGAGCTGCCCGGCGGGGCCGCCGTGGAGTTCCGGCACGCCGAGTTCCGCTACCCGGGCGCGGTCGACCCGGTGCTGCGGGACGTGTCCTTCCGCGCCGAGGCCGGCCGCACCACCGCGATCATCGGCAGCACGGGCGCGGGCAAGACCACGCTGCTGTCGCTGATCCCCCGGCTGATCGACGTCACCGACGGGGGTGTCCTGGTCAACGGCGCGGACGTGCGCGAGCTCGACGCGGACGCCCTGTGCGACCGGCTCGGCCTGGTGCCGCAGCGGCCGTACCTGTTCACCGGCACGGTCGCGACCAACCTGCGGTACGGCAGACCGGACGCGACCGACGAGGAGCTGTGGGAGGCGCTGGAGATCGCCCAGGCGCGCGACTTCGTCCGGGAGATGGGCGGGCTGGAGTCGGAGATCGCCCAGGGCGGCACGAACGTCTCCGGCGGCCAGCGGCAGCGGTTGTCCATCGCGCGGGCCCTGGTCCGCCGGCCCGACGTCTACCTGTTCGACGACGCGTTCTCCGCGCTCGACCTCACCACCGACGCCCGGCTGCGCGCCGCGCTGCGACCGCACACCGCGGACTCCGTGGTGATCGTCGTCGCGCAGCGCGTGTCCACCATCATCGACGCCGAGCGGATCGTGGTGCTGGACAACGGGTCCGTCGTCGGCGTCGGCAACCACCGGGAACTGCTGGACACCTGTCCCACGTACGTGGAGATCGTCCAGTCGCAGCTTACTTCGGAGCAGGCCGCATGAGCGCACCCACCGCGAAACGCACCACGCCCGCCCGGATGGGCGGCGGCTTCCCCGGCGGGGGAATCCCGATGGGCAAGGCGGAGAACTTCGGACCCTCGGCGAAGCGCCTGGTCCGCCGGATGGGCGGGGAGCGCGCCGCGCTGTCCGCCGTGCTCGCCCTCGGCGTCGTCAGCGTCGCCCTCGCCGTGGCGGGCCCGAAGATCCTCGGGCACGCGACCGACATCCTCTTCGAGGGCGTGCTCCGGCGGGTCCGGGGGGAAGCCGGCGGCATCGACTTCGCCGCGCTGGGCGAGGTGCTGGCCTGGGTGTCGGGCCTGTACCTGGCCTCGTCGGCGTTCGCCTGGGTGCAGGGCCGAATCCTCAACAACGTGGTGCAGCGGTTCGTCTACCGGCTGCGCGCGGACGTCGAGGACAAGCTCCACCGGCTGCCCCTGCGCTACTTCGACGGCCAGCCGCGCGGCGAGCTGCTCTCCCGGGTGACCAACGACATCGACAACGTGGCGACTACCCTCCAGCAGACGTTGAGCCAGTTGTTGACCTCGCTGCTCACGGTGATCGGCGTGCTGGTGATGATGGTGACCATCTCGCCGCTGCTGGCGCTGATCGCGCTGGCCCTGATCCCGCTGACGGTGGTGGCCACCAGCGGGATCAGGAAGCGGTCGCAGAAGCTGTTCGTCGCGCAGTGGAAGCACACCGGGCAGCTCAACGCGCACATCGAGGAGTCGTTCACCGGTCACCAGCTCGTGAAGGTGTTCGGCCGGCAGCGCGAGTCCGAGGAGGAGTTCCGCCGCCGCAACGACGAGCTGGTGGCCTCGGCGCTGGGCGCGCAGTTCATCTCCGGCCTGATCATGCCGGTGATGATGTTCCTGTCCAACATCGGTTACGTGGCGGTGGCCGTGGTCGGCGGGCTGCGCATCACCTCCGGCGCGATGACGCTCGGCGAGGTGCAGGCGTTCATCCAGTACTCGCGCCAGTTCTCGCAGCCGCTGACCCAGGTGGCGTCGATGGCGAACCTGATGCAGTCCGGGGTGGCGTCCGCCGAGCGGGTGTTCGAGCTGCTCGACGCCGCCGAGGAGGAGCCGGACCCGGCCGAGGCCGCGGTGCCCGCGCAGCGGCGGGGCCGGGTGGAGTTCCACGACGTGGCCTTCTCCTACAAGCCGGAGCAACCGCTGATCCGGGACCTGTCGCTGGTCGCCGAGCCGGGCCACACGATCGCGATCGTCGGCCCGACCGGTGCGGGCAAGACCACGCTGGTCAACCTGATCATGCGGTTCTACGAGCTGGACTCGGGCCGGATCACGCTGGACGGGGTGGACATCACCGCGCTGCGCCGGCAGGACCTGCGGGCGCAGACCGGCATGGTGCTCCAGGACACCTGGCTGTTCGGCGGCACGATCCGGGACAACATCGCCTACGGCGACCCGACCGCCTCCGAGGAGCAGATCCTGGCCGCCGCCCGCGCGACCTACGTGGACCGGTTCGTCCGGACCCTGCCCGACGGCTACGACACGGTGATCGACGAGGAGGGCTCGAACGTCAGCGCGGGCGAGAAGCAGTTGATCACCATCGCCCGCGCGTTCCTGGCCGACCCGTCGCTGCTGATCCTGGACGAGGCGACCAGTTCGGTGGACACCCGGACCGAGTCGCTGGTGCAGCACGCGATGGCCGCGCTGCGCTCGTCGCGCACCAGCTTCGTCATCGCGCACCGGCTGTCCACGATCCGCGACGCCGACCTCATCCTGGTGATGGAGTCGGGCCGGATCGTCGAGCAGGGCACGCACGACGAGCTGGTGGCCCGGGACGGGGCCTACCGGCGGCTGTACTCGGCGCAGTTCGCCGCGGTGTGAGCCACGGCGGGACGTCCTCCGGCGGGTGCCGGGGGACGTCCCGCCGGAGGTTCCGGGTGTCCGACCACGGGGCCGCACCCTCCACTGTGGACTGACGTGCTCGCCGGGCGGGGTTGCGGAGCCGGAACCCCTTCTACCAAAAGGGTGAATCACCTCGACCGGGCTCCCCGCCGCCGGACGATGGGATAGCCTCGCGAGCCTGAACGACACGGGAGGCGCGAGCCATGTCCATCGACGTCCAGCAGCCCCGTCCCCACGACCTCGTCGGCAACTCGATCCGGATCGCCGGTGTCGCCGGCGGCGCGTTCGAGGCGAACTTCAACTACCGCGTGCACGAGGGTCACGACGAGGTCGTCGGAGCCTTCCTGGCCGGTGACGGCATCGGCGGCCACGGGCAGTTCCAGGTGTCCGTGGACGTGTCCGGCGCGGCGTTCACCGCCACCCGGCTGTTCGTGGAGGTCTACCACGTCTCGCCGAAGGACGGCGAGGAGCGCGACAAGGTGGTCGTGCCGGTCCTGTGGGGGCCCCGGATCGTGCCCGGCTACCAGGTGTACCAGGAGCACACCGTGCAGGCGGGCGAAACCCTGTGGGGCCTCGCCACGCACTACTACGGCAACGGCGACCTCTACCACCGGTTGGTGGCCGCGAACCCGCAGACCATCACCGACCCGAACACCATCCGGCCCGGCGACCTCGTCCGGGTGCCCCGGACCTGACCCGCCCGGCGGGCCCGCCGCTGTCGGCCGTGCCCTACCGGCGGGACGACGTGCTCACGAAGCCCACCGCCGCGAGCACCACGAGGCACCCGACGAGTTGCGGCCCGCTCGGCCGTTCGCCCAGCAGGACGACGCCGAGCAGGATCGCCGCGACGGGCTGGAGCAGCATGAGCGTCGCGCCGGTCGAACTGGGCATCCGGGGCAGCGCCGAGGAGATCAGCAGCCAGCCCACGATCTGGCCGATCAGCGCCAGGGCGAGCAGCCAGCCCAGGGCGGGCCACCCCGGCGTGAGGTCGAGCTTGCCGGTCGGCACGCCGAACGCGACCGCGACCACCCCGGCCGACACGGTCGCCAGGAACAGGGTGTGCTCCCTGCTGCCGGGCCCCGAGGAGTGCCGGATCAGCACCAGGTAGGCGGCGAACCCGACCCCCGCGCCGATCGCGAGCACCGCGCCCAGCACCGGGTCCGAGCCGGAGGCGGGGGTGCCCGCCAGCCCGCCCGCGAGCACGATTCCGCCCAGCAGCACCGGGACCGCGAGCACGAACCGGGTCGACGGGCGTTCCCGGAACACCAGGTAGGCCACCACCGGCACGATCACCACCTGGACCGACAGCAGCACGGTCGCGACACCCGCGCCGACCAACGAGATGGCGTCGCCCCACAGCACGAAGTCCACGCCCAGCCCGACGCCCGCGAGCAGCGGCAGCAGGATTCCGCGCGCCGCCGTGCCGCGCCGCCGCTCCCACACCACCAGCACCGCGAGGATCGGCAGGGAGCACAGGCAGCGCCAGAACGCGCTGGTCGCGCCCGTGGTGCCGGAGACCTTGATGAACACCGACGACAGCGCGACGCAGAAGCTGCCCGCCAGCGCTAGCAACACCGGGTTCACCCGTGGCCGGGCGGGTGCGGCGGCGGGACGGGCTCCGATCGTGGTCACCGGTCCAGCCTGGGCGCGCCGACCATCAAGCACAAGCGAATGTCCGTCAGCGGATTCCGGTAGCTTCACTACCGTGTTCGGTCTGGAGAGGATGCGTGCCCTGCACGCCGTCGCGACCCACGGGACGGTCGCCGCGGCGGCCTCCGCGCTGCACGTCACCCCGTCCGGGGTGTCCCAGCAACTGGCGAAGCTGGAACGCGAGGCCGGCCAACGCCTGCTGGAGCCGCACGGCCGCACCATCCGCCTGACCACCGCCGGGCACGTGCTGGCCGGGCACGCGGCGGGCATCCTGGCCCAGGTCGAGAAGGCCCGCGCCGACCTCGAACTGCTCCGCGACGACATCACCGGCCCGCTGCGCGTCGGCGCGATCCCGACCAGCGTGCACGCGTTGCTGCCGCCCGTGCTGGCGGTCCTGCGCGCCCAGCACCCCGGTCTGGAGGTGACCCTGCACGAGGGCGAGGCCGAGGAGACCATGCCGCGCGTGGTGGACGGCCGGCTGGACGTGGCGGTGGTGGAGAGCTGGGAGCACCGGCCGGTGGTCGTGCCGCCCACGGTGTCGAGGACGATCCTGCTGCACGACGTCGCCGACCTCGTCCTGCCCGCGAGCCACCGCCTGGCGCACCGCAAGGCGGTGGACCTGGCCGAGGTGGACGACATCCCGTGGATCGGGTGGAGCGCGGGATCGGGGTGCCACGACTGGCTGGTGCTCGTGCTGCGGCAGCACGGCAACCACGGCCGGATCAGTTGCACGGTCGGCAGCTACCCGACCCAGCTCGCCCTCGTGGCGGCCAACGTGGGCGCGGCCGTCGTGCCCCGCCTGGGCCGCGACTCCGTGCCGGACGGCGTCCGGGTCGTCACCACCCGCCCCGCGCTGAACCGGACGATCTACGCGATCAACCGCGCCGAGGACGACGACCGCGGCGCGATCCGCGCGTGCGTGGACGCCCTGGCCGCCGCCTCGGCCCGCTTCGAGAACCCCGCGTAGCCGGGGAGAGGGGAGCTTCCGCGCCACGGCGGGGCGGTCCGGTGCCGCAGCAGCGCGTCACCTCCCGGGTCGTGCCGGCCCCCGGCGCGCGGGCGCGGCGTTCAGCGGCTCTCCGGGTAGTCCACGTACCCTTCCGCGCCGCCCTGGTAGTAGGTGTCGGGATCGCCCGCCGCCACCGCGCGGCCCCACGCGAACCGGGCCACCAGGTCGGGGTTCGCGATGTAGTGCTTGGCGTAGGAGACCGCGTCCACGACCCCGGCCGCCACGATCGCGTTCCCCGACTCCCGGTCGAACCCCAGGTTCCCGATCACCGGCCCGTCGAAGACCTCGCGGTACCGCGCGAAATCCGCGAAGTCCGGTGTGCCGCCGGCCGATTCCCGGCCGCGCAGGTGCAGGTACGCCAACGGGCGCTCCCCCAGCATCCGCACGTGGTCCTCGTACGCGGCCACGGTGGCCTCGTCCGCGACGAACCCCTCCGTGTCCCAGTACGGCGACAGCCGCACCCCGACCCGGCCGTCGCCCCACACCGCGCCCACCGCGTCGACCACCTCCGCCAGCAGCCGCCCGCCCCGGTAGCCGTCCACCCGCGAGTTCGTCCGCGCGGTCAGGAAGCGCGGGAGCAGGAACGCACCCACCGCGTGCACCTCGGCACCGTCGAACCCGGCGTGCCGCGCCCGCACCGCCGCCGTCGCGAAATCGGCCACCACCTCCCGGATGTCCGCGCTCGACAGGTCCGCCGGGGCCGCCGGGCCGGCGTGCCACAACTGCACGACGATCCGCCCGCCCAGGGCGTGCACCACGTCGGTCACCCGCCGCCACGCGGCCACCTGCTCGTCGGAGTACACCCCGGGCACGTTCGGGAACCCCACCGCCCGCTCGCCGACCCACGTCCCCTCGGTGACGATCAGGCCGGCGGTCGCCCGCTGCCCGTAGTACACCGCGTGCAGCCCGGTCGGCACGAGCCCGTCGCCCGCCCGCGCCCGCGTCACGGGGGCCATCACCACCCGGTTGGGAAGGCGCAGCTCACCCAGTTCGACTGGCGTCAACAGCGGTTGGGCGGTTGTGATGTCGGTCATCGGCACGCGTCTCCTGTCACTTCGCCCGGGTTCGGGCCGTCAACCGGGTGACGCGGCACGACGGGGAAAGGTGACCCATGGACGAGTTGGCGGCGCTCTTCGAGACCCACCGGGGCCGGTTGCGCGCGGTCGCCTACCGGATGCTCGGGTCCTCGGGCGAGGCCGAGGACGCGGTGCAGGAGGCGTGGGTGCGGCTGAGCCGGATCGACGCGGGCGAGCTGGACGACCTGGCCGCGTGGCTGCGGACGGTCGTGTCGCGGGTGTGCCTGGACGTGCTGCGCGCCCGCCGCGCCCGACCGGAGGAACCGGTCGGGCGGGTGCCGGACCGTCCGTCCGCCGACGACCCGGAGCAGGAGTTGCTGCTGGCCGAGTCGGTGGGGCGGGCGCTGCTGGTCGTGCTGGACGCGCTCGCGCCGGCCGAGCGGGTGGCGTTCGTGCTGCACGACTCGTTCGCGGTGCCGTTCGACGAGATCGCACCGATCGTCGGCCGCACCGCCGCGACCACCAAGAAGCTCGCCAGCCGCGCCCGGCAGCGGATCAAGGGCGCGCCGCGCCTGCCCGACGCCGAAGTCGCGGCGCACCGGCACGTCGTGGAGGCGTTCCTGGCCGCCGCGCGCACCGGCGACCTCGACGCGCTGCTCGCCGTGCTCGCGCCGGACGTGGTGCGGGTCGCCGACCCGGCCACCGTCCCGCCCGGCACCCCCGCCGTCGTGCGCGGCGCGCACGCCGTCGCCGAGGAAGCCGTCCTGCTGTCCGCCAAGTCCCGCTACGCCGAGCCCGCACTGGTCGACGGGGCGGTGGGCGCGGTCGTCGCACCGCTCGGCCGGCTCCGGCTGGCGCTGGCCGTCGAGGTGTCGGGCGGTCGGGTCACGCGGTACGAGGTGGTCGCCGACCCGCACCGGCTCACCCGGCTCGTGATCGCGATCCCCGCCTGACCCAAGCAACCCGGGCAACCCGAGTGATCCGCACATCCCGCGCGCTCCGGCGGCCGGCTGTCGAAGTCCGTTGCGCCGGACGAACCACCGGACCGGCGTCGAACGCGGTGGGACCGCACCGGCGCGGGCAACAGGTCGGAAACTTCCGCACCGTTCCGCGCCGGCGCGGCGGACCCGGTCAATACCATGGGACCGTGAGTGATTCGTCCCGTCCGCCGGCGAAATCCGTCGTCGTGAGCCTGTTCGCGGTCGCCGCGACCGCTGTCGTGGCGGCGTCGGTGCTGACCGTCGTCGCCGTGGCCAACGCCGGCCCGAGTCGCGGCAGCGCCGCCGAGTCGGGCGACCGGCCCTCCCCCACCCCGCGCGAGTCCGACCGGCCGCGCGCCGAGGGGCTGCCCCTGTGCCTGGTCGGCTCCTGGGTCACGGTCGAGGAGCGGTCCATGGTCAAGTTCTACAACGACGCCGACCCGATCCTGTTCACCAGCAGCGGCCGGCGCTACGAGTTCCGCCCCGACGGAACCGGTACCGAACGGCAGGACAACGTGACGCTCATCGGCAACCACCAGGGCACCGAGCTGCGCATCGTGGCCAACGGGACCAACGAGTTCACCTGGCGGGCGACGGCCAAGCAGATCACCTACGCGGCACGCACGTCCACGACGATCACCTACTCCTTCTACGACCAGCGGGGCCTGATCGCCACCCAGCCGCAGGAGGCCAAGCAGGACCTCAACGAGGTGGACGACTACGCGTGCGAGGGCACCCAGGCCGCCGAGACGAACCCGGCCGGCTACCAGTCGCTCTGGGCGCGCACCGAGGCGAGCGGGGTGTACGGCTGATGGCGCGGGTGCAGGCACTGCTCGGCGTGGTCGCGCTGCTGGCGTTGACGCCGCTGCCCGCCGCCGCGCAACCGTCCAGCCCGGAGGAGCGCGCCGCCGCGGTGGCGCGGCCGGGCGTCGTGTACATCTCGGTCACCTGGCACGGCTGGGTGCGCGACAAGCGGTCCGGCGAGGTGTTCGGCGGCACCGCCGGGTACGAGGTGAAGACCTCGTGCAGCGGCGCGGTCATCAGCCCCGACGGGTACGTCGCCACGGCCAGCCACTGCGTCCACACCGGACCGCTGGGCGGCGGCGGCGCGCTGTTCGACGCGGCCATCGCCGACCTGGCCAAGGCCGGCCGGGTGCGCGACTCCACCAAGGCGCGGCAGCAGTTCGCGGAGCACGGCCAAGCCGAGGGCTTCACCCCGGACAGCCCGGTGGACCGGCTGATCCAGGTCGAGCGCATGGAGAAGCGCGATTCCGGGCAGGAGCGCGACATCGCACCGGCGACGGTGGTCGACCTGGTCGCGCCCGGCGACGGCGACGTGGCGGTGCTGAAGATCCCGCGCGAGAACCTGCCGTCGATCGAGGTCCGCCGGGACCAGCCGCCGGTCGGCGCGCCGATCCTGGCCATCGGCTACCCCGGCTCGACGGACAAGACCGTCGACCCGAGCCTGGAGCCGAGCAACAAGAACGGCCAGATCTCCGCGCGGCGCACCCAGGGCGGGCGGCCGTTCTACGAGTTCAGCGCCGCCGCCACGCACGGCATGAGCGGCGGGCCGGTGGTCGACATGCAGGGCGGCATCGTCGGCCTGATCAGCCAGGGGTCGCCGGGCGAGACCCAGTCGTTCAACTTCGCCGCCTCGTCCCAGACCCTCTCCGAGGTGCTGGAGCGCAAGGAGGTCCAGACCGGGATCGGGCAGCACGACGAGGACTACCGGACCGGGCTGGACCGCTTCTTCGAGGGCGACTACGACGGCGCGGCCACCTACTTCGACGCCGCGCTGGCCGGGTCGCCGGGCAACCAGCAGGCCGCCGACTACCTCAAGCAGGCCACCGACAAGGGCGGTGTGCCGGGCAGCTCCCCCGCCACGCTGCTGATGATCTTCGCGATCATCTGCGGCGGCGTGGCGGTGGCCACCGCCACGGCCGGGACCGCGATCGTCGTCTCCCGCCGCAAGCGCGCCGCCGCGAACGCCGCGCCCCGGGTCGGCGCACCGGCGACGCCGGCCGGCGGATACGTGCCCGCGACGCCGGCCGGCGGGTACGTGCCCGCGACGCCACCCGGCGGGTACGCGCCGGTCACCCCGGCGGGCGGATACCCCGCGACCCCGGGTGGCGGGTACCCGCAGGTGTCGCCGTGGGCCAACACCGCCGCGCCCCAGCCGGCGGCCCCGCAGCAGGCGGCCCCGCAGCAGGCGGCCCCGCAGCAGGCAGTTCCGCAGCAGGCAGTTCCGCCGGCGGCCCGGCCCAAGCCGACCGCCGTGATGCCCCAGCCCTTCCCCACGACCCCCGCCCCGGTGCCGCCCCTGCCCGGCCCCGCGCAACCCGGTGCGGGGCAACCCGGTGCCGCGACGCCGGACGGGCACCCGACCGTCACCCGACAGGTCAAGGTGCCCATCGCGGAGGACGCACCCACGGTGTCCACCTCCGCCCCGGACCTCTCGGCGCTACCAGTTGTTCTCGGCGTTGATCCACAGACCGATCGCCAGCGCGATGCCGACCAGGCTGACGGGGGTGAAGGTCGAGGTCACCAGGCTGATGACCAGACCCAGCCCCGCCGTCGCGACGTAGACGCGGGGACCCCACCTGCGGGTCATCCACGCGCCGACCAGGCCGACCACGGCGATCAGGCTCACGGCGGTGACGAGGGCCGCCAGGCGTAACTCCTCGTCCTCCCAGTCACGACCGTGGTCGATCTCGTCCACCATGGCGACCACCCCGATCAGCAGGGTGAAGAGGTTGGCCAGGGACATCAGGACGAGGACGACGATGATGCCCGCGCTCTTCTTGGGGCGCGGGCCGACCGCCGGCAGATCGGGGTGGGACTGGGACCGGGGCATGACGAAGTCCTCTCACGACAGGGGAAATCGTTGCCCGGAAAGGATTTCCGGGCACCGCGAGGATGTCCTCGTTGTCGGAGAGGCTAGTGACCCGCGGGTGGTTCCGGCGAGCCCGGCGGGGGTGGAAAGTTCCGATTGCGGGCGATGCGCTCGACATCGGCCAGGTCCGCCGACGTGACCAGCCGGACCTCCGCCGCGCGGCGGGCCACCGAGAACCGGATGTTCTGCAACCGCCCCACGTGCGGGATCGTGAACGGGTCGTCGGACACGCCGAACGCGATCGCCGAGATGGCCCGGATGGCGTCGTCGACCCGTTGCGGGCGCTGGAGGTTCCAGGTGTAGCCGTGCCACTGCCGCACCCGTTCGTAGATCTCCCGGTTGGACGGCGGGCGCGGGTAGTCGTCGTTGCCCGCGAGCCACGGCTCGCACAGCGCGAGCGCCACGAACCAGTCGCGCCCGCCGCGCACCAGACCCGGGCCCTTCTCGGTGTCCAACCCCTCGGGCAGGGCGGGGGGCACCTCCGGGTCGGTCTCCACGTCGATGTTCACCACCAGGTCGGCGAACCCGTGCCCGCCCTGCCTGCCGAGCAGCAGCACGAGCTGGTTCTCGCCCCGGTCCAGCAGCGCCGACATCGCGCGCGCCAGGATCACCCGGCGCGCGCCGCCCGGCGCGTCGAACAGGCTCGAAAGCTGGGCCTCACCCGCGCCGAGCCAGTGCAGCATCACGGTGTTCTCGCCCACCACGAGCTCGCCGACCAGCCGGGACACGTGCGCCGCGCAGTCCGGCAGGGTCAGCGCGACCCGTCCCGGTCCCGGTGTCGCGGCGGCGTGCGGGGCCCGACCGAACAGCAGGGACTCGCCGGGTCGCAACACGACCGACGCCATCCCGGAACCCCGCACCACCACGCGCTGCATCGCACCTCTCCTCAGTTGGGGCAGGACGGCGGCGAGCCGCGGTCCGAGCCCAACGCGTTCCACTCGTCGGCCAGCGTGTCGCGGTTCAGCGAGCCGCACAGCACCTCGACACCGCTGCCCGGGTCGAGGTCCCACAGCCTGGTCACGCCGTCCGCACCGCCGCTGGCCAGCCGCCTGCCCGACGAGTCGAACGCCACGTCGTTGAGCTGGTCCTCGTGCCGGTCCATCCGGGCCAGCGGCCGGTGGTCCGCCGCGTCCCACACCCGGACGACGGTGTCCTGGCTGGCCGTGGCGATCATCTTGCCGTCCGGACTGTAGGTGACGCGACGCACGGTCGAGTCACTGCCGGTGAGCGTGCCGACCTGGGTGCCGTCGCGCACCCGCCACAACCGCACCAGGCGGTCCGACCCGGCCGTGGCCAGGGTGCCGCCGTCGGGGCTGAACTCGGCGTCGATCGCGATCCCGTCGTGGCCGGGCAGGATGGTCATCTCCGCGCCGGTGTCCACCAGGTTCCACAGGCCGACCTTGCCGGCGGACAGCGTGACGGCCAGCGTCCGGCCGTCCGGGCTGAACGCGATCCCGTTGGGGTAGTTGGACTTCATCTCGTCGGCCTGGTTGTTGCGCGGGTTGTCGCGGGTCGGTCGCCGCTGCGGCGACTCGGCGAGGTCGGACGCGTCGAGCAGCAGCAGCTCGTCCCGGTCCTCCTCGGAGGTCGCGGGGGCGCGCCCGCCGACCGCGATCCGCTCGCCGTCCGGGCTGAACCGCACGGCGGTGAACACCGTGCCCGGCCGGCTGAAGCGGCGCAGCTCGACGCCCTCGGTGTTCCACAGCACCACCGCGCCGTCCTCGCCGGCCGTGACCAGCTCGGTCCCCTCCGGGTTGAACGCCACGTCGTACGCCGCGCCCTTGTGCGCCTGCGCCCGCTTCACCAGGTCGCCCGCGGCGCTGTCCCACAGGTGCAGCACGCCGGCCCCGTCCACGGACGCGAGCAGGTCGCCGTTCGGCTGGAACCTGGTGCCGATGACGGCGGCCGACCGGTCGCCCAGCGTGGTCCGCAGCAGCGACCACACGGTGATCTCGCCCGAGGAGTCCGCGCCGACCAGGGTGTGCCCGTCGGAGGACACCGCGACCCCGTACATGGTCACCGAGCGGGTGGCCAGGCGGGCGACGAGCGCGCCGTTGGTCGGGTCCCAGGTGTAGACGCTGGTGCCGACGCCGCTGGCGACCACGGTGGACCCGCCGGGGCTCCACGTGACGGCGCTCAGCCCGCCCTCGAACGTGGTCAGGGTGAGCCGGGTGGCCCAGGACGTGGTGTCCCACAGCCGCAGCGCGCCGTCCATGGCGGCGGTGGCCAGCGTCTTGCCGTCCGGGCTGAACGCCAGGGCCGAGACCATGATGGTGTGCCCGGTGAGGGTCGCGACCAGCGCGCCGTCCGCGACCCGGTGGACCTCGACCTGCTCCTTGTTGGTGGTGGCGACCAGGGTGCTGTCCGCGCTGTAGGCCAGGAAGATCGACGGTGAGGCCTGGAACGAGGTGATCTCGGTCCAGGTGCTCGTGTCCCAGATGACGACGCCCTTGTCCATCAGGGTGGCCACGGTCTTGCCGTCCTGGGCCATGGCGACGTCGATGCCCTCACCGGGCAGCCGCTTGAGCACCTTGCGCTCCTCGACGTCCCAGATGGTCACCGCCTTCTGCGTCGGGTTGGCCGCCGCGACCACCTTGCCGTCCCCGGACATCGACACCGTCCGGTACCAGCCGCCGGACTCGTCCAGCGCGGCGATCTCCCGGCGGCCGGGGACGTCCCACATCCGCAGCGTGCCGTCCCGCCCGCCGGTGACCGCGACCGTGCCCTCGCCGTTCATCGCGATCGACGAGATGATGCCCTCGTGGCTGGTGCTGATCCGGCCCCGGTAGCTGTCGGACTGCGCGGACAGCAGCGCGCTGCGGCTCTCCACGGTCTGCCCCGCCTGCCACGAGCCGAGCGCGAACAGCGCACCGCGCCGAGGGTCCACCCCCCGGGTCTGGGCGGCTTCGGCGGCGAGCTGGCGGGACAGGTTGAGCTGGCGCGCGCTGTTCGCCTGGTCGCGCTGGTCGTTCGCGTTCTGCTGGAGCTTGATCGCGACGACCACCATGCCGGACGCGACGAGCAGCAGGACGCTCAGCGACGCCACCAGCACCCGCAGCCGCCGGGTGCGCTGCCGGGCGGCGACCTGGCCCGCGTGCTCGGCGGCGTTGGAGCGGAGGAGGAACTCCCGCTCGACGGGCTGGAGCCGGACCCGGTCGCGGGCGGTGTCCAGCCACGAGGTGAGCGACGCCAGCCGGATGCCCCGGTACAGGTCGTCGGCGAGCCGGCCGGACTCGGCCCACACCCGCACCGCGTCGGCGAACCGGCGGTGCTGGATCAGGCCGGCGCGGTCCTCGTCGATCCAGCCGCGCAGCCGGGGCCACGCGGTGAGCAGCGCCTCGTGGCTCAGCCGCGCGCCGGAGCCGTCCACGGTGACCAGGCGGGCGGTGATCAGGTGGTCCACGATCGCCGGCGCGGGCAGTTCGCGCGGGTCGACCCGGCGGCGCACCGCCGTGCCGTCGTCGAACACGGTCACCATGCGCAGCATCGTGTCGCGCAGGTACTGCCGGCCCAGCGGGTCCAGTCGGTCGTGGATCTCCTCCGCGGTGCGCGACACCGCGCCGTCGATCCCGCCGACCCGCCGGTACGCGGCGAGGGTGAGCACGGTGCCCTCGCGGTGGTTCCAGGTCTCGCGCAGGGCGTGCGCGAGCCGGGGCAGCGCGCCGGGGTCGTAGCCGATCTCGCCGCGCACGCCGAGGTCGGCGATGAGCCGCTCGGGCAGGCCGGGTTCGATCTCCAGGCCCGCGTCCCGGGCGGGCGTGACGATCGCCTGGCGCAGCTCGGTGGCGTCCATCGGGCCGAGCAGCACGGGCGCGGTCAGCGCCGGCCGCAGGGCGGCCAGCTCGATGCACCGGTCCACCAGGTCGGCGCGCACCGCCAGCACCACGATCGCCGGGCTCGCCGAGGTGAGCGCGGTGGCGTAGGCGAGCCGGTCGGACTCGGGGGTGCCGTAGGTGAACAGCTCCTCGAACTGGTCGACCAGGATCACCGGGCGGGAGGTGGTCGCGCCGACCGACCGGGCGCACAGCGCGCCGAACTGGTCGGGCGTCTCGCGGATCACCCGCGCCCACTCCTCCGGGCCGACCTGGGACCGGGCGGCCATCGCCAGGGCGAGGCCGCGCACCGGGTCCGGGCCGGGGGTGAGCACGATCTGGGGCCACTCCGCGTCGGACGCCTCGCCGGCCAGCACGGGCAGCAGGCCGGCGCGCAGCACGGACGACTTGCCCGAGCCGGACGCGCCGACCACCACGACCGGCTCGCCGCCGTCGACCTGCTCGGCCAACCGCACCAGCAGGTCGGAGACCACGTGGTCGCGGCCGTGGAAGACGTCCGCGTCGGTCCGCTCGAACCCGCTCAGACCGGGGTACGGGCACACCGGCTCCTGCCCGAGCCGCCGCGTCGCGGGGCGGCGCGCGCGGGAGGCCCGCACGATCGCCTTGACGATCCGGGCCTGGTCGCGCTCCTTGGACGGGCCGAGCAGGGTCGGCTTGGCCGACCGGGCGGTGTCGCCGGAGTAGGCGGCCTCCTCGGCCGCGGTGAGCATCGCGGTCACCGTCGCGAACCGGCGGGCGGGTTCCTTGGCCAGGCCGCGCAGCACCACGGCGTCCAGCGCGGGCGTGATCGTCGGCACGAACACCGACGGCGCGGGCGCTGGTTGCAGCAGGTGCGCGGCGACCTTCGCGGCCATGTCGTCCAGCGGGTACGGCAGCCGGCCGGTCAGGCACTCGAACAGCACGCAGGCCAGCGAGTACTGGTCGGCGCGGCCGTCCACGAGCCCGCGCGAGAGCCGTTCGGGGGCCATGTAGTCCCACGACCCGATCAGGTCGCCGGACTGGGTGAGCACGGTGGCGTCGGACGAGGTCTCGCGGGCGATGCCGAAGTCGGTCAGGTACGCCTTGCCCGCGCCGTCGACCATGATGTTGGACGGCTTCACGTCCCGGTGCACCAGGCCGCCCTCGTGCGCGGCGTCCAGCGCCCGCGCCACCTGGCGCAGGACGGCCAGCGCGCGGTCCTGGTCGACCGAGCCCTGCCCGAGCATCCGGCGCAGGTCCGCACCGTCGATCAGCGCCATGTCGAGGTAGAGCTGGCCGTCGATCTCGCCGAAGTCGTTGACCGGGACGATGTTCGGGTGGCTCAGCGCCGCCGCCAGCCGCGATTCCCGCTGGAAGCGGGCCCGGAACTCCGGGTCGGAGGCCGAGGGCGGCAGCTTCTTCAGCGCCACGATCCGGTCGTTGACCGTGTCGTAGGCCCGGTGCACCACGCCCATGCCGCCCTGGCCCAGCATCCCGAGGATGCGGTACGGCCCGAAGTCCGGTAATTCGGCCCGGTGATCCGCTGCCATCAACGCCCCCTGTCTCGCGGTCGCACCACCCTACTGAGACAGTTCGAACGGGGTGCGGGTTCCCCGCCGCAACGCCGCGCTCGGACGAGCGCGCCGGCCACCGCCAAAACGCGGTGCGACGCCGACCGGGCAGCAGCGCCTTCGGCCGACAGGGGGCCGGTGCGGTCGCGCCGATCGCCCAGGTGGGTGATCGGACCGCCGGTCGCGCGGTCGGCCGCCGCCGGGCCGACCCGGGGAAGATCACCCGGTCGGTCCAGCCCGGACCGGCGGCCGGCCAGGTCGTGGGCGGCGTCCCGCCGTGCTCCGGCCAGGTCGTGGGCAGGTGGCGCGCGCCGGCCGGGTCGGCGGCGCAGCGCCCCGGCGCGCGGTGCCGGCACCGGTGGTGACCGTGGTGTGCCGGGTGCGCCCGGCGCGCGCCTGACGATCCGGACCGATTCGTTGACTCCGCCGGTAGCCGTGCCTATAAAGGTCCAGACCACGGGTGTAGGCCGCGACACCCGACCGCCCTGCCCGGAAGGTGACTTCGGCATGAGGAAACGTCTGTCAGCGGTGGGTGTCGCGCTCGTCCTCGCCGCCGCCGTCACCGCGCCGGCCCAGGCCGCGACGGCCACCGTGACCGCCGCGTTCACCCAGGACTCGGTGTGGAGCACCGGGTACGGCGGCAGGATCGCGCTGACCAACACCGGCGACGCGGACAGCACGGGCTGGGTGGTGGAGTTCGACCTCCCGCCGGGTTCGGCGATCACCAACTCGTGGAACTCGGTGCTCACCCGGACCGGTCAGCACTTCCGGTTCGCCAACGCCGCGTTCAACGCGAAGATCCGCCCCGGCGGCACCGCCGGGTTCGGGTTCACCGTCAGCGGGAACGGCCTGCCCACCGGGTGCGCGGTCGACGGCGCGCCCTGCGCGGGCGGCGGCCCGGCCCCCGACACCACCGCGCCGACCGCCCCCGGCGCGCCGCTCGCGACCGGTGCCACGCCGAGCTCGATCTCGTTGCTGTGGAAGGACGCCGCGGACGACGTCGGCGTCGCGGAGTACCAGGTGCTGGCCGGGTCGACGGTGGTCGCCACCTCCACCACGACCTCCGCGACGGTCGGCGCGCTCATCCCCGACACGACCTACGCGTTCACCGTCCGCGCCCGCGACGCGGCGGGCAACACGTCCGCGCCGAGCGCCCAGGTCGTCGCCCGGACCGCCGCGACCGGCGGCGGGTCCGCTGTGGACGTCACGACCGCCGCGCAGCTCCGGGCCGCGCTCGCGGACGCCGTGCCGGGTCGGACGATCCGGCTCGCGGCGGGCGTGTACCGGGGGTCGTTCGTGGTCACCCGGCCCGGTACGGCCACCGCGCCCATCACGCTCACCGGTCCGGCGGACGCCGTGCTGGTCAACGACGGGCCGTCCGGCGACGCGCCGAGCTGCCCGACCCCCACCGCCGGGTGGGACCCGGGGTACGGCCTCTGGCTGCACGACGCGCCGCACTGGAACCTGACCGGGTTCACCGTGCGGGAGTCCAAGAAGGGCATCGTCGTCGACAACTCCCCCCGCACGGTGATCTCGCGGGTGTCGGTGCACCACGTGGACGAGGAGGGCGTGCACTTCCGGCGCTCGTCGGCGGACAGCGTGCTGAGCGACTCGACGATCACCGACACCGGGCTGGTGCAGCCCGGCTACGGCGAGGGCGTCTACCTCGGGTCGGCGAACTCGAACTGGGGCTGCCACGGCAACTCCGGCGGCGTCGACCGCAGCGACCGGGTGCGGGTGCTGGGCAACCGGATCGGGCCGAACGTCACCGCCGAGCCCGTCGACGTCAAGGAGGGCACCGCCCACGGCGTCATCCGCGGCAACACCTTCGACGGCAGGGGGATCTCCGGCCAGAACTCCGCCGACTCCTGGATCGACGTCAAGGGCGTGGGCTACACGATCGAGGACAACACCGGCACGTTCGCCTCCCCCGGCACGTTCGCCAACGGCTACGAGACGCACAACCCGGTCACCACCCCGTCGTTCCTCAACGGGTGCGGGAACGTGTGGCGCGGCAACCGCTCCGACCTCGGTGGCGTCGGCCGGTACGCGATCAAGATCACGTCGACGTCGAAGTGCCCCGGGCTGCCCAACGTGGTGCACGCGTCGAACACGGTGACCCGTGCGGTCGGCGGGCTGACCAACGTCCCCGTCACGCCGTGACGGCGCGGGCGGAGGCGGTCGGCCCTCGTCCTCCAGGATCGCCAGGTGACCGGCGGTCACCGACCCGGCAGTTGTGGGATGTTCGACCCGGAACGGCCGGCGGGACGCCGAAGAGTCCCTGGTGGACGGCTGCGGTTGGGCCGTTTCGGGGCACGCGGAGCGCGGCGCGGGCACTAGCTTGGAGGTCATGGCGCATATCGACCTCGGCGTGGACGAGTCCCTGTTCCCCGGCATCTCCGGCCCGATGCGGTTCCGACCGGAGACCGCCGAGCCGCTCAACCGGCTGGCCGAGACGTTGTTGCGCGCGCCGCACTCCCTCCCGCAGGGCGACCGCGAGCTGATCGCCGCGTACGTGTCCGGGCTCAACGAGTGCACGTTCTGCTGCGAATCGCACTCGGCGATCGCCGCCGCCCAGCTCGACGACGGGATGGCGCTGGTCAAGGAGGTCCGCGAGGACCCCTACAGCGCGCCGATCACGGACAAGCTCCGGGCGCTGCTGAAGATCGCCGCCGCCGTGCAGGAGTCCGGCCGCAAGGTCACCACCCTCCTCGTGGACGAGGCCCGCGCCGAGGGCGCGACCGACGTGGAGATCCACGACACGGTGCTGATCGCGGCGGCGTTCGCGATGTACAACCGGTACGTCGACGGCCTGGGCACGCTCGCGCCGGCGGACCCGGCGGTCTACAAGGAGTCGGCGCGGCGGATCGTCGACCACGGGTACACCGCCGCGCTCGCCGACGCGCCCGCCCCGTGACGATCCCACGGTGACGACCCGGCGGTGAGCACCCGCCGGTGGGCACCCGCCGGTGAGCACCCGCCGGTGGGCGCGGGGTTCAGCCCAGCACCCGGCGCACGCCCGCCGCGATCTCCAGGTCCTCCCGCGCCCGCACCACCACGACCGCCACCGCCGACCCGTCGGCGCTGACGACCTCGTCACCCGTCCGCCCCGCGTTGCGCTCCGGGTCCAGCGCCACGCCCAGGAAGCCCAACCCGTCCACGGTCCGCCGGCGCACCAGGGCGTCGTGCTCCCCCACTCCCCCGGTGAACACCACCGCGTCCACCCCGCCCAGCGACGCCACCATCGCCGCGATCCCCTGGCGCAGCCGGTGCACGAACACCTCGACCGCCAGTTCCGCCTCGGGCGTCCCGGCGCGGTGCACGTCCCGGAGGTCCGCGCTCCCGGACAGCCCGAGCAGCCCCGACCGGTGCTCCAGCTCGTCCTCCAGCTCCGCCGCCGAGAGCTTCCCCTTGCGCAGCAACCACACCAGCAACCCCGGGTCGACGTCACCGCTGCGCGTCGCCATCACCAGGCCCGCCAACGGCGTGAAGCCCATCGTCGTGTCCACCGACCGCCCGTCCCGCACGGCCGCCAGCGAACACCCCGCGCCCAGGTGGCAGGTCACCACGCGGGACCCGCCGGCCAGTTCCGCGGCACGGCGTGACGCGTAGGCGTGGGACAGCCCGTGGAAGCCGTAGCGGCGCACGCCCCACTCGTCCCGCCACCGCGACGGCACCGCGTAGGTGGCCGCGAACCCGGGCATGGTGTGGTGGAACGCCGTGTCGAAGCACGCCACCTGCGGCACGTCCGGCAGCAGCGACGTGACGGCGTCGATCCCGGCCAGCGCGCGCGGCTGGTGCAGCGGGGCCAGGTCGGTGAGGCGCTCGATCGACGCCCGGCTCCCGGCGTCGAGCACCACGGGACCGGCGAAGTCCGGACCGCCGTGGACCACCCGGTGGCCCACGGCCGCCACCTCCGGGGCGTCGGCCAGGAACTCCTCCACCCCGCCGGTGCCGTCCCAGCGCTCCAGCGTGCGCTCGGCCACCACGTCGTCCCCGTCGAGCACGGACAGCTTGAGGCTCGACGAGCCCGCGTTCACCACGAGCACGCCCATCAGTACGGCCACACCCAGTCGCGGACCTCGGGCAGGTCCTCGCCGTGCTCCCGGATGTAGGAGTGGTGCCGGGTCCGCTGGTCCTGCATCCGCTGGCGCAGGCCCACCGCGCGCGGCCCCAGGCCGGGCACGCGGTCGATCACGTCGATCACCAGCCGGTAGCGGTCCATGTCGTTGAGCACCAGCATGTCGAACGGCGTGGTCGTGGTGCCCTCCTCCTTGTAGCCGCGCACGTGCAGGTTCGCGTGGTTGGTGCGCCGGTAGGTCAGGCGGTGGATGAGCCACGGGTACCCGTGGTAGGCGAAGATCACCGGCCGGTCGGGGGTGAACAGGGCGTCGAATTCGCGGTCCGGCATCCCGTGCGGGTGCTCGGTCTCCGGCTGGAGCCGCATCAGGTCGACCACGTTGACCACCCGCACCCGCAGTTCGGGCAGGTGTTCGCGGAGCAGCGCGGCGGCGGCCATGACCTCCAGCGTGGGCGCGTCGCCCGCGCACGCCAGCACCACGTCCGGTTCGCCCTCGGCGGTGCCGGCCCAGTCCCAGGTGCCCGCGCCGCGCGCGCAGTGCAACGCCGCCTCCTGCGGGCCCAGCCAGTCCGGGGTGAGGTTCTTGCCCGACACGATCACGTTGACGTAGTCGCGGCTGCGCAGGCAGTGGTCGGCGGTCGAGAGCAGCGTGTTGGTGTCCGGCGGCAGGTAGACCCGGACCACCTCGGCCTTCTTGTTCATCACGTGGTCGATGAAACCGGGGTCCTGGTGGGAGAACCCGTTGTGGTCCTGCCGCCACACGTGCGAGGACAGCAGGTAGTTCAACGACGCCACCGACCGCCGCCACGGCAGCTTCCGGCTCGTGCCCAGCCACTTGGCGTGCTGGTTGAACATCGAGTCGACGATGTGGATGAACGCCTCGTAGCAGTTGAACAGCCCGTGCCGCCCGGTGAGCAGATAGCCTTCCAGGAACCCCTGGCACAGGTGCTCGGAGAGCACCTCCACCACCCGGCCGTGGTGCGCCAGGTGCTCATCGGTCGGCAGCACCTCGGCCTGCCACTGCTTCGCGGTGACGTCGTACACCGCGTCCAGCCGGTTGGAGGCCGTCTCGTCCGGCCCGAACAGCCGGAAGTTCTCCCGGTCCGCGTTGAGCTCCAGCACGTCGCGCAGCATCCGGCCGAGCACCCGCGTGGGCTCCGAGGTCGTGGTGCCGTGCTGGGTCACCTCGACGCCGTGCGCGGCGAGCTCGGGCAGCCGCAGTTCGCGCAGCAGCAGGCCGCCGTTGGCGTGCGGGGTCGACCCCATCCGGCGCGGACCGGCCGGGGCGAGCGCGAGCAGTTCGGGTTTCGGCCGGCCGTCCTCGTCGAACAGCTCCTGCGGCCGGTAGGAGCGCAACCAGCTCTCCAACTGCCGCAGGTGTTGCGGGTTCTCCCGCACGCCCGGGAGCGGCACCTGGTGCGCCCGCCACGTGCCCTCGACCGGAACGCCGTCCACTTCGGACGGACCGGTCCACCCCTTCGGGCTGCGCAGCACGATCATCGGCCAGCGCGGGCGGTCCCGGCCGCCGGCGGACTTGATGCGCCGGATCTCCTCCACCGCGCCGTCGAGCACCTCGGCCATCCGCGCGTGCATCTCGGCCGGGTCGTCACCCTCCACGTAGGACGGGGCGTAGCCGTAGCCGCGCAGCAACGCGTCGAGCTCGTCGTGCGGGATGCGCGCCAGCACGGCCGGGTTGGCGATCTTGTAGCCGTTGAGGTGCAGGATCGGCAGCACCGCGCCGTCGCGCCGGGGGTCCAGGAACTTGTTGCCGTGCCAACTGGCCGCGAGCGGGCCGGTCTCCGCCTCGCCGTCGCCGATAACGCACGCCACCAGCAGGTCCGGGTTGTCGAACGCCGCGCCGAACGCGTGCGCCAGCGAGTACCCGAGTTCCCCGCCCTCGTGGATCGAGCCCGGCACCTCCGGCGCGACGTGGCTGGGCACCCCGCCGGGGAAGGAGAACTGCCGGAACAGCCGGCGCATCCCGTGCCCGTCGCGCGGCACGTCCGGGTAGTTCTCGCTGTAGGAGCCCTCCAGCCAGGTGTTGGCCAGCAGCGCCGGGCCGCCGTGACCGGGCCCGGTCACGAACAGCACGTCGAGCTCCCGTTCCAGGATCACCCGGTTCAGGTGGGCGTAGAGGAAGTTCAGGCCCGGCGTGGTGCCCCAGTGGCCCAGCAGGCGGGGCTTGATGTGCTCCGGCGTCAGCGGTTCGGCCAGCAGCGGGTTGTCGAGCAGGTAGATCTGACCCGCCGACAGGTAGTTGGCCGCGCGCCAGTAGGCATCGACCAGTGACAGGTCCGTCATCCGTGCCCTCTCCCCTGTGTCCGGTTGTCTCGCGTGCGCCCTTCGGAGCGGGTTACCCGCAACCCGACCGGTCAAGCCCGGTCAGTCCGCCGCCGGCGGTCGGACCACGGCCAGCGGGCACGGCGCGTGGTAGACGAGGGTCTGGCTGGTCGAGCCGAGCAACATGCCCTTGAACCCGCCGCGCCCCCGGCTGCCGACCACGAGGAGCTGCGCGCGGTCGGCGAACTTCAGCAGCGCGCGCACCGGCCGGTCCCGCACCACCACCCGTTCGACCTCGACGTCCGGGTACCGCTCCTGCCACCCGGCCAGCCGCTCGGCGAGCACCACGCGCTCGTCCTCCTCGATCCGGTCCCAGTCCACCGCGAGCGGGCTCCCGAAGGCGCTGTCCACCGCGACGTCGTTGCCGGCGATCACCGCGACCAGCGGCGCGTCGCGCATCGACGCCGCCTCGAAGGCGAACTCCACGGCTCGTTCACTGGCGGGCGACCCGTCCACGCCGACCACGACGGGCCCGGTCTCGGGCAGCGCGTCGCGCACCACGACCACCGGGCACTCGCCGTGCGCCGAGACGGCCACCGCGACCGACCCGATCAGCACGCCGCTGAACCCGCCCAGCCCACGGGACCCGAGCACGACGGTCCGGGCGCGCTTGGACTCCCACACCATCGCCCCGGCCGCGCCCGAGTGCTCCAGCGCGACCGACACCTCGACCTCCGGCGCGACGTCCCGCACGACGGCCTCGGCCTCGGCCAGCCACTGCCGGCCCTGCTCCTCCAGCGCGCGACGCACCTCGTGCCCGGTCAGGACGATCTCCGGGTAGCCGCGTCCGGGCACCAGGTAGGCGTGCACCAGCTTGAGCGGCACGCGGTGGCGGGCCGCCTCCTGCGCGGCCCACTTCACCGCCGCCTGAGCCGATGTCGAACCGTCCACTCCGACCACGATCGGAACACTCATGAACCCAATCCTTTCCGAAGACGGTGGAACGCGCGCGTCGACAACCCCGACGCTAGGCACCGGGCGCGGCGGCGGCAGCGGTCCGAGGTCCCGGTCGACCGGGGACCAACGACCGCGTTGCCGAGCGACCCCGGATGATCTGATCGAGGGCGGGAGGAGCGGGGGCGAACCGGTAGCACCGATCCGGGTGGTGAGTGGTGGCACGTGCCGTCGCGGGGCTGTTCGCGCTCACCTCGGCCACCGCGCTCGCGGTGGTGGCGCTGCGCCGACCCCGGTCCGACCGGGCGTCACGCGCGCTGGTGACAGCGCCTACCCTACCCTGGTCGTGGAGGAATGATGGCTGAGCCAGGCGCGAAGGTGTTCCTCGTGGACGACCACGAGGTGGTGCGGGTCGGCGTGCGGGAGCTGCTGACCAGCGCGGCGGACCTGACCGTGGTCGGCGAGGCCGGCTCGGTGGCCGAGGCGCTGGCGCGGGTCCCGCCCAGCGGCGCGGACGTGGCGGTGCTCGACGTGCGCCTGCCCGACGGCAACGGCATCGAGCTGTGCCGCGAGCTGCGGTCGCTGCTGCCCGACCTCCGGTGCCTGATGCTGACCTCGTTCACCGACGACGAGGCCCTGTTCGACGCGATCATGGCCGGCGCGTCCGGGTTCGTGCTCAAGCGCATCCTGGGCACCGACCTGGTCTCCGCCGTGCGCACGGTCGCGGCCGGCGAATCCCTCCTGGACGCCCGCTCGACCTCCGCGCTGCTCAACCGCATCCGCCGCGAACGCGAGCAGGGCGACCCGGTGCGGGTGCTCACCGAGCAGGAGCGCGTCGTGCTCGACCACATCGGGCGCGGCCTGACCAACCGGCAGATCGCCGAGGAGATGTTCCTCGCCGAGAAGACGATCAAGAACTACGTCTCGCACCTGCTCGCCAAGCTCGGCCTGGAACGCCGCACCCAGGCGGCCGTGCTCGCCACCCGCCTGCGCCGGCCCGACCCGTCGAGCCGCGAACCGGGCTGACCGGCCCGGCCGGTCACCCGATCCGCTCGAACAGCGCGGTCAGGCCCAGGCCGCCGGCGATGCCGAGCATCGCCAGGCCCCGGGCACCGGACGGGTGGTCCTCGCGGACCAGTCGGGTGAACAGGCGGGTCACCAGGATCGCGCCGGAGGCCCCGAAGGGGTGACCGAGCGCGATCGCGCCGCCGTCCCGGTTCACCCGTTCCTCCTCGATCGCCAACTGGTCGAGGGAGGCGAGCACCTGGGCGGCGAACGCCTCGTTGAACTCGATCGCCGCCACCGTCGCGAGGTCCAGCTCCGGGCGGCGGGCGAGCAGCCGGCCGGTCGACGCCACCGGGCCGATGCCGAGCAGGTTGGGGTCCACGCCGGCCGAGGTGCCGTCCACGAAACCCAGCACCGCGCCCGGACCCAGCCGCCGCGCGGTCGCCAGGCTGGTGACCAGCATCGCGCTCGCGCCGTCGTTGAGCGGGCACGAGTTGCCCGCCGTCACGGTCCCGCCGTCGGCGAAGGCCGGGCGCAGCGCGGCCAGCGCCCGCGCCGTCGTGTCGGCGCGCGGGCACTCGTCGACCTCCACCAGGCCGCCCCGCGTCGGCACCGCGACCGTCTCGGCGGCGAACCGGCCCGCCGCGATCGCCGCCGTCGCCCGCCGGTGGCTGCGCAGCGCGAACGCGTCCTGGCGCTCGCGGCCGATGCCGAACTCGCGCGCCACGTTCTCGGCCGCCTCGCCCATCTCCGGGTCGCCGATCGACTCCGGGGAGAAGCGGGCGCGGCCGTAGAAGCGCGGGACGCCGGTCGGCCGGGACGGGCGCTCCGCACGCCAGGGCGCGGTGCTCACGCTCTCCACCCCGCCGGCGAGGTAGCAGTCCCCGGCACCGGCCGCGACCAGGCGCGCGGCCTGCACCACCGCCTCCAGCCCGGACCCGCACTGCCGGTCGACGGTGACCCCGGGAACGTGCACCGGCAGGCCGGCCGTCAACGCCGCGAGCCGCGCGACGTTGCCGCCGCCGCCCGCCGCGTTGCCGATGACGACGTCGTCGACGTCGGCCGGGTCGACCCCGGAGTCCGCCAGCACCGCGCGCAGCACCGGTGCCAGCAGGTCTTCGGCGCGCACCCCGGCCAGCGCGCCGCCCGCGCGGCCCACGGGCGTGCGCCGGGCGGCGACGACGACCGGCCGGCGGTCGTCAGGCGGGCAGCTCGGTGAGCCGGCTGTCACCATCGTCGATCCACTCCTCAAGTCGGGCACGGACGATCTTCCCGCTGCGGGTGAGCGGCCAGTCCCGGACGGCGTAGACCCGGCGCGGGACCTCGTGGCGCGGGAGGTGCGCGGCGCAGCGGCGCAGCACCGCCGACCGGGTGAGCCCGGCCGCGCCCGGCCCGGACACCACCGCGACGAGCACGCTGCCCAGGTAGTCGTCGGGCCGGCCGAGCACCACCGCCTCGTCCACCCCGGCCAGCCGGCGCAGCGCCGATTCGACCTCGCTCGGGTGGACGTTGTGGCCGCCGGTGATCACCATCGCGCCCGCCCGGCCGACCAGGTGCAGCTCGCCGGCCTCGTCCAGCCACCCGTGGTCGCCCACGGTGGACCACTCGCCGTCGGTGCGGAAGGCGGTGCCGTCGTCGCCCCAGACGTACCCGGAGCTCACCAGGGGGCCGCGCACGTGGATCGCACCGGGTGTCCCGGCCGGCAGCCGGTCGCCGGCCGGGCCCCGCACCTCGACGTCGACGCCCGGGAAGGGCGTGCCCACCGAGTCGGGGTCGCCGTCCGGCTCCGCGCCCGCCGGGGTGCGCCGGACGCTGACGAAGCTGAGCTCGGACGCGCCGTAGTACTCGTGGACGTCCGCGCGGGGGAAGGAGGCGCGGGTCCGCTCCAGGGTGGCCGGGTCGAGCTTGGCCCCGCTGCTGACGATGGCGGTCAGCCCGGGGTGGCGTCCGGGGTGCGCGGCCAGTTCGGCGTTCAGGCCGCGCAGCATGGTCGGGACGACGACCAGGCGCGTCACCCCGCCGAGCGCGGCCCGCACGCCGCCGGCGTCGAACTTCGGCGACGTCGTGAAGGTCGCCCCCTCGTGCAGCGCCTCCACCAGCGCGTACAGGCCCAGGCCGTGGGAGAGCGGTCCGGGTGCCAGGGTGTGGTCGGCGGGCCCGACGCCGAAGACCCCGGGCCCGTGGGCGAGGCTCGCGCGCCAGGACCCGCGCGAGCGCGAGAACGCCTTGGGCAGCCCGGAGGTGCCCGAGGTGAAGCCGATCAGGAACGTGCTGGCGGCGGCACCGGGCGCGAGCTCGCGGCCGGGGTCGGCGTCCCGGTGCGCGGCGAGCCAGTCGGCGTACTCCGGCCCGCCGGCGACGAGCACGGGCGCGTCGGCCTCGATCGGCCGCGTGGTGACCACCAGGTCCGGCCGCAGCCGGCGCAGGACCTCGCGCGCCTGCCCGACCGGCCAGGCCGGGTCGAGCACCGCGCAGACCCCGTCGCCCGCCGTCGCGCCGGCGAACAGCTCCGCGAACGCCGGGGAGTTGCCCACGTCGAGCGCGAGCAGCGGCCGGTCGCCCCCGATCGCCCGCAGTCCCGCCGCGACGGCGGCGGCGCGCTCGGCGAGTTCGCCGTAGCCGAGCCGGAACTCCCCCACCCGGAATGCGTCGACGTCCGCGCGCCGACGCCACCACGTGAGCAGCCGCTCGCCCAGCGGCATCACTTCACCGGCACGGGGTAGGCACGCCGCACGCCGTACGCGACCAGGCCCGCGAGGACGGCCTTGACCAGGTCGCCGGGGACGAACACGAGCCCGCCCACCAGGGCCTCGCCCAGGGCCAGGCCGCTGGAGACCGACAGCCACGGGACGCCGAACAGGTAGACGACGACGATCCCGCCCGCCACGCACGCGGCGGTGTAGCCCGCCGTCTGCGCCCACCGGCCGCGCAGGCGCAGCACCCAGAACTTGACCAGCAGGCCGACCACCAGCGCGCCGGGTATCCAGCCGACCAGGTAGCCGCCGGTCGGACCGAGGAACACCCCGATGCCGCCCCGGCCGCCCGCCAGCACGGGCAGCCCGACGGCGGTCAGCAGCGCGACCAGCGCGCAGGCCAGCGCGCCGCGCACCGGGCCGAGGACCGCGCCGGCGAGCATCACGCCGAGCGTCTGGAGCGTGATGGGGACCGGGACGACCCCGAGGGTGACCGGCGGGACCAGCCCGAGCGTGACGATGATCGCGGCGAACAGCGCGATCATCACCACGTCCCTGGTGCCGATTCCGGTTCCGCTGCGCGTGGACATCACGTGTTCTCCCGATCGGGGTGCCGAGGTGGTGGGTAGCAGCGAGCGTCGATCGCGTCGGCGATGTCGTCGGCGGACTTCAGCGTCCGCACGACCAGCGGCACGACCAGGGCCACGGGGTTGGCCCGCAGCCCCCGGGCGGCCTGCGCCTCCCGGATCTCCCGGTAGCGGCGCTGCACCTCGGGGACGAACCGCAGCACCAGGGACACGCCCAGGCTGATCCGCGCCGGGTTCGCCAGGCCGAGCCGCGCCAGGGGTGCCATCAGCCGTTCGAAGAACTCCAGCAGGTCGGCGGCCCGGGTGCTCAGGGTCACCGACAGCGCGAGCAGGAGCAGCGCCAGCAGCCGGAACAGCGTCACGAGAGCGGTGTGGAGGTCCTGGAACACCGTCGCGGCGACGAAGATCACCACGAGCATGACCAGCAGTCCGGTCGACTGGCGGCGCAGCGCGGCCGGCGGCGGGCGCACCGACACCAGCAGCCCGGCCGCGACGGCGGCGGCGACGCCCAGCACGGCCACGTCGTCGGTGAGGAAGAGCGCGATGCCCGCCGCGAACAGCACGCCGAACTTCACCGCCGGCGGCAGCCGGTGCAGCGGCGTGCGCCCGCGCACGTACAGGGACAGGCTCACGAGCAGTTCTCCCGGTACCAGGACACGGCGGTGGCGGGGTCGGCGTCGCACGCGATGCGCCCCTGGTGGATCACCAGCACCCGGTCGAAACCGCCGAGCAGCTCCAAGTCGTGGGTGACGACCACGGCGGACGGGTCCATGTCCGCGATCGCGGCGCGGATCACGTTGCGGTTCTTCAGGTCCAGCAGCGTGGTCGGCTCGTCGAACACGACCGCGCCGGGGCGCATCACCATCACCGCGGCGAGCGCGACCAACTGCTTCTCGCCCCCGCTGAGCAGGTGGCTCTGCCGCTCGGCGAGGTGCGCGATGCCGAAACCGGCCAGGGCGGCGGCCACCCGGCCCGGGACCTCGCCCTTGGGCAGGCCGATGTTCTTCAGGCCGAACGCCAGGTCTTCGGCGACGATCGGGAACACGATCTGGTTGTCCGGGTTCTGGAACACGAACCCGACCCGGGACCGCACCGCCCGCACGTCGTCGGCGGTGTCCAGGCCGTCGACCCGGACGGTGCCCGCGTCCGGCAGGACCAGGCCGTTCAGCAGGCGGGCGAACGTGCTCTTGCCCGAGCCGTTCTCCCCGATCACGCCGATCCGCCGCTCGGCCAGCCGGACGGTCACGCCGTCGAGCACGGTGCGGCCGTCGTAGGCCACGCGCACGCCGTCGAGGTCGAACACCGGTCCGGTCGTCGGGGTGGGCAGCGGGGCGTCGGAGGTGCGGGTCATGCGGCCGGGCCACCGGACGTGGCGGCCGGAGTCGCGGCGGGGTCGGTGGTCGCGGTCAGCGCGTCCCGGACGTGGTCGGGCACCGGCACGGCGCTGCGGGTGGCGGGGTCGACGCACACCCACACCACCGACGCCCGGACGGCGGGCCCGTCGCCGTCCAGCGGACGGACCTCCGCCTCGAAGGTCAGGCTGGTGCGGCCGACCCGGGCCACCCGCGCGGTGACGTCGACCACCTCGTCGAACCCGACCGGGCGCTGGTAGACGACCTCCACCTTCTTGACGTGGTAGGCGAGTTCGGACGAGCGCGGGTCGAACCGGTCGGACAGGCCGCTCTCCCGCAGGAACTCGTTGACGGCGTCCTCGGCGTACGCGACGTAGCGGCCGTTGTGCACGTTGCCGTGCATGTCGACGTCGGAGAACGGGATTCTGGTCCGCACGTGCGTGGGCCTTTCCTCTGGTCGATCCGGGGCACGCCGGAGCGGGGTCGCGGTCGGGGCGGCGAGCCGATCCATGGTCGTCGGTCCCTTCGACCCTTGTCCATATGATGTGCCCAGGTCACACCGGAGGTGAGGGTTGTTCAGGACGATCGTGCGGTCCTTCGGTCCCGCTGCCGACGTGGTGCGGGTCGAGCGCTACGCACCGCCGCCGCCCGGTGCCGGCGAGGTGCTGGTGCGCGTGGTCGCGGCCACGGTCAACCCGTCCGACCTGGTCACGATCTCGGGGGCGTACCGGTCGCGGACCGCGCTGCCCCTGGTGCCGGGCTTCGAGGGCACCGGCGTGGTCGAGCGGCTGGGCCCCGGCGTGACCGGCCTGGCGGTGGGTGACCGGGTGCTGCCGATCGGCACGCCCGGCGCGTGGCAGCAGGTCAAGCTGACCGAGGCCCGCTGGTGCTTCGCGGTGCGCCCGGAGCTGACCGACGACCAGGCCGCGACCTGCTACATCAACCCGCTGACCGCGAAGCGGATGATCGACGAGCACGTCGTGCCCCGGGGCCTGCCCCGGGTGGTGGTCAACGCCGCCGGCTCCGCGATCGGCCTGATGCTGGCCCGGATGCTCGACCGCCTGGGCGTCCGAGCGGTCGGCCTGGTGCGCGGCGACCCGGACCGGCCGGAACTGGCGGGAGCCCCGTGGTCGGCCGTGCTGAGCACCCGGCACACCGACTGGCCCGCCGAACTGCTGCGCCTCACCGGCGGGCCGGAGGTCGTCTTCGACGCCGTCGGCGGCCCGGAGGGCGAACGCCTGGCCCTGACCACCCGCACCGGGGGCTGCGTGGTGCACTACGGCCTGCTGTCCGGCCGGCCGCTGCCGGCCGACCTCCCCGCCCGCAGGCCCGACCTGGCGATCCGGCTGTTCCGGCTGCGCGACTGGGTGCACACCGGCGGGCGCGCCGAGATCCAGCGCGCGTTGGACGAGGTCGGCGAACTCGTGCTGACCGGCGAGGCGGCGTCGCGGATCCAGCACAGGTTCCCGCTGGCCGGCATCGCCGACGCGATCCGCCGCAGCGTCGACCACGCCCGGGACGGAAAGGTCATCGTCGTCCCGTGACCCCGTGACCCCGTGCGGCCGGTGTCCGCCACGACCTGGCGCTCAGGTCAGCGGGACCTGCCAGGACAGGCGGGTGCCGCCGGCGTCGGCACCGACGGTCAGGGTGCCGCCCAGCAGCGCGGCGCGCCGCGCCAGGTTGTGCAGGCCGCTGCGCGCCACCTGCTCGGGCATGCCCACGCCGTTGTCGACCACCGTCACGGTCAACCGGTCCCCCGCCTCCACCGTCACCGTCAGCTCGGACGCCCGCGCGTGCCGGACCACGTTGCTCACCGCCTCCCGCACCACCGCCTCCGCGTGCTCGGCGATGTCGTCGGGCACCGAGTTGTCCACCGTCCCGGTCATCCGCACGGTCGGCGTCACCGCCGCGTCCGAGGTCACCTCCGACACCAGGTCCAGCAACCGCCGGCGCAGCCCCGGCACGTCGTCGGACGCCTGGAGGTCGAAGATCGTCGTCCGGATCTCCAGCACCGTCTCGTCCAACTGGCCCACGGCCCGCTCGACCCGCTCCCGCACGCGCGGCTGCCGGATCGACGACAACGCGCCCTGGAGGCTCATCCCGGTGGCGAACAACCGCTGGATCACGTGGTCGTGCAGGTCGCGGGCGATCCGGTCGCGGTCCTCCAGCACGTCCACCAGCCGGCGCGCCCGCTGGTTCTCCGCGAACTCCAGCGCCACCGCCGCCTGGTCGGCGAACGAGGCCAGCAGCGGCACCTGGTCCGCGCCGAACTGGGCGCTGCCCTTCTCCCGCGCCGCGAGCAGCACGCCGTGCACGGTGGACCCGGTGCGCAGCGGCACGACCACCCCCGGCCCGACGGCGATCGACGTCTGCCCGAGGCGTCCGCCGAGGTCGTCGGCCAGCATCGGGGTGCCGGAGTCGAGGACCTCGCCCGCGACCGTGCCGTCACCGGCGAGCACCTCGCCCACCAGCGCTTCCACGTGCGCGCCCGCGCCCGACGCGATGCGCAGCCGCCCGCCGTCCTCCACCAGCACGATCAACGACATCGCCGCCGAGGACAGCTCCCGGGTGCGCTGCGTGATCAGGTGCAGCGCGTCCTCGGCCGACGCGCCGCCCAGCAGCACCGAGTTGATCTCGGCGGCGGCCTCCAGCCACCGTTCCCGCATCCGCGACCGCTCGAACAGCCGGGCGTTCTCGATCGCCACGCCGGCCGCCGCCGCCAACGCCGCGAGCACCACCTCGTCGTCGGGCGTGAAGTCCGCGCCGTCGGTCTTCTCGGTCATGTAGAGGTTGCCGAACACCTCGTCGCGCACCCGCACCGGCACGCCGAGGAAGCTGTGCATCGGCGGGTGTTCGGGAGGGAAGCCCACCGACAGCTCGTGCTCGGTCAGGTCGTGCAGCCGGATCACCCGGGGGTCCTTGATCAGCAGCCCGAGCAGGCCCTTGCCCTCGGGCAGGTGCCCCATCCGCTCCCGGGTCGACGCGTCGATGCCGACGTGGACGAACTCCGACAGGTCGTCACGGGTGCCCAGCACGCCCAACGCGCCGTAGCGCGCGCCGACCAGCTCCACGGCGACCTGCACGATCCGCTGCAACGTCGAGTCCAGCTCCAGACCCGCCCCGACCGCGAGCACGGCGTCCAGCAGCCGCTGCATCTTGTCGCGCGTCGACCCGATCTCGGTGAGGCGCTCGCGCATCTCGTCCAGCAGCTCGTCCAGCCGCAGTCCGCTCAACAGGCGTTGGGGCACGTCCTCGGGTCCGACCACGGTCCGCAGCGTTCCACGGTCGCACCGCGCGGCCAAGTCCGCTCGTCCCGGCCGACCAGGGACCTTCGACCGTGGGAGCGGGCCGGGCCGGGCCCGACAGTGGAGGGGGCGGTTCGAGCACGGGAGTCGAGGTGTCGGGATGGGCGAGGTGACCGGTGTGCTCGGGTTGGACGCGGACGGGGTCGTCGAGGTGCTGACCACCGCCACCCGCGCCCCCTCGGTGCACAACACCCAGCCGTGGCGGTTCCGGCTGGGCCCGGACCGCATCGAGCTGCACCCCGACCCGACCCGCCGGCTGCCCGCGACCGACCCGGACGGGCGTGAGGTGCGGCTGGCGTGCGGCGCGGCGCTGTTCAACCTGCGCCTGGCCCTCCAGGCGCGCGGCATCCGGCCGTTGGTGTCGCTGCTGCCGGACTCGGCGGTGGCCGAGGTGCGCGTGGGCGGGCGGTACCCGGCGGACGAGGAGACCCGCGCACTGCTCGCGGCCGTGCCGCTGCGGCGCTCCAACCGCAAGCCGTTCCACGACGCGCCCGTGCCCGCCGCGCACCGGCTGGCGCTGGTCCGGGCGGCCGAGCGGGAGCGGTCCTGGCTGCACGTCATGACCGACCGCGAGCAGCGGTCCCGGCTGCGGCAGCTCGTGGCGCGGGCGCACCGGGCGCAGTCCGGCGACCCGGGCGTGCGGGCCGAGCTCGACGCGTGGACCGGCGGGCGGCCGGCCGACGGCGGGGTGCCGGTCGCGTCGGCCGGAATCCGCCCCGCGACGCGGGACGACTGGGCGCTGCGCGATTTCCGGGGCCGCGAGCGCGAGCCCGGCAAGGACCACGAGTCCGACCCGCTGGTGGTCGTGCTGTGCTCCTTCCACGACGGCCCGCTCGGCGGGGTGCAGGCCGGTCAGGCGTTGCAGGGGGTGCTGCTGACCGCGACCGCGTCCGGGTTGTCGGCGTCGTTCCTGTCGCAGCCGGTCGAGGTGCGGCCGGTCCGGGACGAGTTGCGCCGCGCGCTGGGCGGCGCGGTGGTGCCGCAGGCGGTGCTGCGGATCGGGTTCGGGTCGCCGGTACCGGCGACGCCCCGGCGCGCGGTCCCCGACCTGCTGATGGAACCCGCCGTGCGGTGAGCGCGGCACGCCGGTCGGTCCGCGCCGTGCTGATCTACTGTGGGCGGATGGCACGGACACGCCTGTACCGGCACGGGGTGCTGGAGGCCGAGGGGCTCCCGGTCCGCGAGGTGGCGCGGCACCGCCGGGACGAGGGCGTCATGATCTGGATCGACCTGTGCGGCCCGTCCCAGGAGGAGCTCACGGCGCTGGCCGACGACCTCGGCCTGCACGCACTGGCCGTCGAGGACGCGTTGCACGCCCACGAGCGCCCCAAGCTGCACCAGTACGACACGCACCTCTTCCTGTCCGCGTACGCGGTGCGGCTGGACGAGTCGAGCGGGCACCTGGCGCACGCCGAGCTGTCCGCGTTCGTCACCCGGCAGGCGCTGGTCACCGTCCGGCCCGACGACCGGTTCGACGTGGGCCTGCTGACCGCGCGGTGGGACGAATCCCCCGGGCTCGCCGCGAGCGGTGTCGGGTACCTGGCGCACGGGCTGCTGGACTGCGTGGTGGACAGCCACTTCGAGGCCGTCCAGTCGCTGGACGAGGACATCGAGCGGTTGGAGGACCTGGTCTTCGCCGACCGGCCGAACGACGTCGACATGCAGCGGCGGGCGTTGTCGCTGCGCAAGTCGCTGGTGACCCTGCGCCGGGTGGTGCTGCCGATGCGCGAGGTCGTCAACGGGCTGATGCGCCGGGACCACGAGCTGGTCGACAGCACGCTCATGCCGTACTTCCAGGACGTCTACGACCACGTGCTCCGGGCGAGCGAGTGGACCGAGTCCCTGCGCGAGCTGGTGGCGACGATCCGGGAGACGCAGCTCGACATCCAGGGCAACCGGCTCAACCTGATCATGAAGAAGGTCACCGGGTGGGCGGCGATCATCGCCGTGCCGACCGCCATCACCGGGTTCTACGGGCAGAACGTGCCCTACCCCGGTTCCGGCGAGCCGTGGGGGTTCTGGGTGTCGACGACGGCGATGCTGCTGCTGTCCGGCGGGCTGTACGCCACCTTCAAGCGCCGCGACTGGCTGTGACGGCGTGCGCGACCTCCCGCCGGGGTTGACCGGGGAGCAGGTCCGCGACGGGCTGGCGGCGTTCGGGATCCGGGCGCGGTCGGTGGCCCACGCGGCGGTCGGGTTCGGCGACCACCACTGGGTGGCGGACCGGCGGTGGTTCGCCACCGTCGCGGACCTGACCCGCAAGCCGCACTGCGGGACCGGGGCCGTCGCCGCGCTGGCGGGCCTGCGGGCGGCGATGGGCACGGCGGTCGCGCTCGGCGACGAGCTGGACTTCGTCGTGCCGCCCCGGCTGTCGCTCGACGGTGATCCGGTGGTGCCGCTGGACGAGCGGTACGCGTTGAGCGTGTTCCCGTTCACCGAGGGCGAGCCCGGCGAGTTCGGCCGGGTGCCGACCGCCGACGAGCGCGACCGGCTGCTGGACCTGCTGGCCCGGCTGCACGCGTCGGCGGTGCCCGCGCCGCCCGTCGAGGTGGCCGTGGACGGGCGGGCAGCGCTGGAGTCCGCGCTGACCCGCCTGGACCGGCCCTGGACGGGCGGCCCGCACGCGGAGGACGCCCGCCGGCTGCTGTCCGCGCGGGCCGGGGTCGTCCGGGACGGGCTCGCCGAGTTCGACCGGTTGGCCGGGCTGGTCCGGGGGCGGCCGGTGGTGGTCACGCACGGCGAGCCGCACCCCGGGAACCTGATCGCCACCGACTCCGGGTACCGGCTGGTCGACTGGGACACCGTGCGGGCGGCGGTGCCCGAGCGCGACCTGTCCGTGGTGGCCGCCGGTCCGGGTCCGGCCGGTGATCTCGGCCGGTACGCGGAGATCACCGGGCACGTGCCGGACGTGGCCGCGCTGTCGCTGTACCGGCTGCGGTGGAGCCTGGTGGACGTGGCGGAGTTCGCGTCCTGGTTCCACGGGCCGCACGAGGCCTCCGAGGACACCTCGGCGGCGTGGCGCGGCCTGGTCTCGACGCTCGACGACCTGTAGCCGGGCCCGGGTGCGGGTTCCCGGGTCACCGCCGCCACCCCAGGGCGGGCGCGACGACGGTCGCGACCCGGCTCAGCTCCTCGACCGCCACGTCGACGTCGACCAGGGTGATCTCGGGCAGGAACCAGCTGTCGGCGTTGAGCAGGTCGACCAGGCCGGGTTCGGGCACGGCGAACCGGGGGCGGCGGGCGGTGTCCGCGTAGGCCAGGGCGATCCGCCGCTCGGCGGTCAGCAGGCCGTCGCCGTCCCGGCCGACCCGGGCGGCGTCGCCGGTGTCCGCCGCCCGCCGCCAGATCCGGTCGGCCAGGGCCGGCACGGGCGGTCGCCGCACCTCGCCGCGCAGGGCGGCGCGCACCGCGTCGGGCTCGTCCACGCCGAGTTCCAGCAGGCCACCGCTGAACGCGTCGAGCACGGCCGCGTCCTCGGCCATCCGCAGCGGGTGCGCGAACGTCGCGGCGACCGCGCCCAGCCGCAGACCGGGTGCCCGGACCGCCGCCGCACCGAGGAACACCAGCGGTGACGACAGGTGCGCGCCGACCCAGCCGCCGTCGAAGCCGAGGCGGCTCGCGGCGGCGAAGACGTCCAGGAGCTTGCGCGGATCGCCGTCCCCCCGCAGGTGGAACCCCAGCTTGAAGGTGCTCACGCGATCTCCTCGGGAAGTTGCGGCACGGCGTCCGGCGGTGCCCGGTGCCGGGGTGGCACGGGTCGTCGCCGGTCACGCACTCTTCGACCACCCGCCCGTCCTCCGACACCGCCAAGCGGTCGCAAGGTGGTCGCACCACGCCGATCCGACGCCGCGCCACCGGCACGACATCACCGCCGGGCACCGACGCCGTCGAGCTCCCGCGCACCACGGCCGGCGACGACGCGGGGAGCGCCGGCGGCGAACCGCCCGGCCCGACCGCCGACGGCGTCCGGGCCGGGCACCGACCGTCCTGGGTGGACCTGTCCGGTGCGGCCGGCGCACTCACCCACCGGCCAGGCCCCGGGCCAGGTCCGCGAGGAGGTCCTCGACGCCCTCGACGCCCACGGACAGCCGGACCAGGCCGGGCGTGACGCCGGACGCGACCTGCTGGGCCGGGGTGAGCTGCGCGTGCGTCGTGGACGCCGGGTGGATCACCAGGCTGCGCACGTCGCCGATGTTGGCCAGGTGGCTGAACAGCTCCACCCGCTCCACGAACCGGCGGCCGGCCGCCAGACCGCCCGCCAGTTCGAACGACACGATCGCGCCGACGCCCAGCGGGTGGTAGCGCCGCGCCGCGTCGTGCCACGGGCTCCCGGGCAGTCCCGCGTAGTGCACCTCGGTCACCGACGGCTGCTCGACGAGCCAGTCGGCCACCGCGCGCGCGTTGGCCACGTGCCGGTCCATCCGCAGCGACAACGTCTCGATGCCTTGCAGCAGCAGGAAGCTGTTGAACGGCGACACCGCCGGCCCCAGGTCGCGCAGCAGCGTCGTGCGCAGCCGCAGGCCGTAGCCGACACCGCCGAACTCCTGTGCGAACACCAGCCCGTGGTAGCTCGGGTCCGGCGCGGTGAGCTGCGGCCAGCGCGCCGGGTCGGCGGTGAAGTCGAAGCGCCCGGCGTCGACCACCACCCCGCCGATGCCGGTGCCGTGCCCGGACAGGAACTTGGTGGTGGAGTGCACCACGACGTCCGCGCCGTGCTCGATCGGCCGGGACAGGTACGGCGTCGGCACGGTGTTGTCCACCACCAGCGGCACCCCGGCCCGGTGCGCCACGTCCGCGACCGCCGCCACGTCCAGCACGGTGCCGCGCGGGTTGCCGACGGTTTCCGCGTACAACGCCCTGGTGCCGGGCCTGATCGCGGCGCGCCACTCGGCCAGGTCGTCCGGGTCGCGCACGAAGTCGACCTCGATGCCCAGGTCGGCGAACGTGTGCGCGAGCAGGTTGTACGTGCCGCCGTACAGCGCGGCGGAGGACACGAGGTGGTCACCGGCGCGCGTGATGTTCAGCAACGCCAACGCGGTCGCGGCCTGGCCGCTGGCCACGGCGACCGCCGCCGCCCCGCCCTCCAGGTCGGCGATCCGCTCCTCCACGACCTGCGTGGTCGGGTTGGACAGGCGCGTGTAGGCGTGGCTCTCCAGGTCCCGCAACGCGAACACCTCGGCGGCGTGGTCCGCGTCCTGGAACGCGAACGACGTCGTCTGGTAGACGGGGGTGGCGCGCGCGCCCGTCGTCGGGTCGGGCCGCGCGCCCGCGTGGACCTGCCGCGTCTCGAACGACCAGCCGGTCATCCGCGTTCCGCCACGACGTCGGCCCACCAGCGCCGCGCGACCTCCGGGTGCGAGCGCAGCCAGCCGAGCACCGCGTTGTCGCCGAACGCCGCGTGCAGCGGGTTGTCGGCGTCCTGGCTCACGCCGCGCGCGCCGGCCGCCAGCTCGGCGGGCAGTTCCAGCGGCTCCACCACGGCGTCCAGTCGCGGCCCGAGGAAGAACGGCACCGAGTACCGCTCCACGCCCGCCGGCGGGCTGACCACCCGGTGCCGGGTCGCGGTCAGGTAGCCCCGCGTCGCGATCTCCAGCATCTCCCCGATGTTGACCACGAAGCTGCCGGGTACCGGGGTCGCGTCGATCCAGCCGCCGTCGGCCGCCCGCACCTGGAGCCCGCCGACGTCGTCCTGTTGCAGCAGCGCGAGGTAGCCGTAGTCCTTGTGCGCGCCCACGCCCTGGTCGGCGTCCGCCGCCGGCCGACCGGGGTAGCGGACGATCTTCACGTGGGTGGACGCCTCGTCGTCGAACCAGCGGTCGAAGTAGTCCTCGTCCTGCCCCAGCGCGGCGGCCAGCGCGCGCAGCACCTCGCGGCTGACCCGCAGCGCCTCGGCCTGCCACGCCAGCGTCGTCCCGCGCAGCGCGGGCAGGTCCGCCGGCCACTGGTTGGGCCCGATCAACCGCCGCCACAGCGGGTCCCCCGGGCCCACGTCGAGCGCCGCCCGCTCGGGGCCGATGTCGAGCTGCTCCCGCCAGTCCGGCGCGCCGCCGGTGTACTCGTGCCCGGTCCGGGTGTAGCCCCGGAACTGGGGCGAGTGGACGTTCTCCACCGCGAGCCGGTTCTCCAGCGGCAGCGCGAAGAACTCCTCGGCCACCGCGAAGATCCCCGACGTGAGCTCCTCCGGCACGCCGTGCCCGACGACGTAGAAGAACCCCACCTCGTGCGCCGCGCGGCGCAGCTCCGCGAGGAACGCGGCGCGATCGGCGGCGGGGTCGCGGAAGCGGGAGAGGTCGATCACCGGCAGCGCGGGGGCGGTCGAGGAACTCACGGTCGCGAGCGTAGGGCGCTCCGACCTGGCGGAACCGTGTTCCCACATCCCGGACACGCTTGCACGTTCGGGTGAACCGGAAGCACGGACCGTCGCCGTGGCCGGGCGTTCCGCGCGCCGGACCCCGGCACCGGCGGCGGGCGGCGCACCTCACCGCGTGCGACGCTTTTCCGCCGTTGTGCGGCTATATCCGGCACAGCGCCGGGGTCGCGCCCGGATTCGCGGATCGGAACGCCGGGGCGCGGCGGTCGGCCGCCCCGGGCGGGCCGCCATCGTCGGACCCGTTGCGCCACTTGGCCGACAGCCGGCGATCCCGGTGCCCGTCAGGGGGCCCGACCCGCGTGGCCGGGCCGTGCCGCCCGCCCGTCTTCCCTGATCTTTCGTCGGGGATTCGCGGGCTTTCCGCCGTTCTCGTCCGGTCGCGGGGACTGTGGTACCCGCCGGTGGCCGCCGCGACGTGTGAAGCTGCGGGGGTGGACGACAACCTCTACTCGCTCCGGCGCGCCATCGCGGAGCACGTCACCCCGCTCGCGTCCGAGTGGGCTCCGGTGCTGTGGTCGGCGACGCGGTCGTGCTGCTGCTCGGCGAAGCCCGCCGTCGTGGTGCTGGTGACGCTGCCCGACGACCCGGCCAGGCCGGTGGACCTGCTGCTGTGCCGGTACCACCACGAGCGTTCCCGGAAGGCGCTCGCCGGCTCGGTGGCCTACGACGCGGGCGACCCGGTCCACTGCCCGCCCCAGGTCGCGCACCGCTGAGCCGACCGGCGGGCCTCAGCCCCGCCCTCCCCCGACGAGTCCCACGACCGGCGACGGGGTGCCGCCGTAACCGCCCCGCGCGAGGACGACCGCACCCGGCGCGGCCACCAGGAACGACTCCGGGGACTCGCCCGAACCGTCCATGCGCACCGGCACGCTCGTCGCCGGCGAACCGTCCAGGTCCTGCACCACGACGGTCATCTCCCGCCCGTTGTCGGCGCACGTCCGGACGTAGGTGGTCGCCGTGGTGACGTCGGCCGAGCGGTCCCGGCACGCGCCGGCGTCGAGCGGTCGGGTCGTGCCGGTCGCCGGGTCGAGCACCTCGACCTCCTCGGCCACGGGCCCGTCCTGGACCTCCAGCAGCACGCGCGGGCCGAGGTCGGTGCGCACGGTCCGGCGCGGGTCGGGCCGGTGGAGCAGCGCGCCGGTCTCCGCGTCGAACAGGCCCCGGGTCACCGAGCCCGGCAGCGACCGGGTGGAGACCAGCCGCGCCCACACCGCCGCGCCGTCCGGGGTGCCGTCGAGGTGGACGTCCGACCCCTCCCCGTCGTCCGGGCCGAGGCCGACCCGGTGGTGCCACCGCTCGGCACCGGTCTCCTCGTCCAGCGCGAGCAACCGGAGGGCGTCCGGGCACTGGACGGCGGTGAACACGGTGGTCTTGCCGCGCACGGCCCGCGTGTAGGGCGCGGTGCACCCCTCCGGCGAGGCCCAGCGCCACTTCTCCTCGCCGGTGACCAGGTCGTAGCCGGTGATCAGGTCCCGATCGCGCAGCGCCAGCACGGCCGTGCCGGGGGTGATCGCCTCGACTTCCGCCACCACCGCCGGGATGACCTTCTCGAACCGCACGACGCCGGTGTCCGCGTCCAGCACCACCAGGAGTTGGCTCCGGGTGTCGAGCCGCGAGCGGAAGCCCACCACCACGGCCGCGCCGTCCTTGGACGCCGTCAGGGTGGCCACGTACGCGCCGCGCCGGGCGTAGCGCCACTGCTCGTCACCGGCCGCGCCGTCCAGCGCCACCACGATCCCGCCGTCGACGCCGACGACCACCCCGTGCCCGGCCGCGACGAGCGCGTCGACGTCCCCCGGCGGTTGCCACGACCACTGCCGACCGGTCAGCCGCTCCGCGACCGCCGGCGGCGCGAAGTCCCGCGCGTCCCGGGGTTCGGAGTCGACCACCACCGCCTCGGCCGCCACCGGCGCGAGCACGGCCGCGCCCAGCGCGACGACCGCCGCCACGACACCCGCCGGCCGGACCCGCCAACTGCCCGCCGCGCCGACACCGGTCGCGACCACCAGCGCGCCCACCGCCACCACCGGCAGGCGCGGACCGGTCAGGCCCGCGCCCAGATCGGGGACGAGCAGCCACAGCGACAGACCCAGCGCCACCACCGCGCCCAGCACGGCGGTGATCCGCGCGGCCCTCGACCGGGCGAAACCCAGCGCGGCCACCACGACGACGCCGACCGCCAACCCGATGACCGGCCCGTCCACCGCCTCCGATCGCCCGGCACCGCCGGACAGGAACGGCGCGGCGGCAGTGGTCGCCGCACCGACGATCGTCAGATAACGCAGCACGTGAGGAACCTCCGCCGATCAGACGGCGGACCGGCACCGCCCGTTCCCGGCCCGGGGCGCGCGTTTCAGCCGAAGTGCGCGGTCATCCAGTTCAGCACGGCGGTGCGGTAGTCCCCGGCGTTGGGCGCGTAACCGAGGGTGTGGCCGGCGTCCGGCAGGAGGAAGGCGTCCACCGGGGTGCGCGGCGCGAAGTACGGCTCCTCGGAGTCCAGGAACCGGGTGCGGTCCGCGCAGAACGCCCCGCAGAACAGGGCGTCGAGCTGACCGTTCACCAGCAGCACCGGGACGGAGATCCCCCGCGTCAACGGGCTCAGGATCGCCAGCGGCAGCAGGTCCGGCACGATCGTCGCGGGCACCTGGTCCTTGGTCGCCTCGTCCGCCGCGACCACCGCCGGGTCCGCCACCCCCGGGTCGTGGAACACCCGGCGCGCGTCCGGCGCGGTGGTGAGGTAGCCGGGGTCGCCGCCGCGCCTGGACAGCGCCGGGTCGAACAGCGCCGGCCGCAGGCCCTCGACGAAGAGCCCGACGGCCGCGGGGAGGTCCACCGAGTGGCTGAACCCGGTGAGCACCACGCCGGCCACGTCCCGGTTCCCGGCCGCCGCCACCGCGACCAGGGCCGACCCCATGGAGTGGCCGACCAGCACCACGCGGTCGAAGCGGTGGCCGAGCACCCGGCCAGACCGGAGCCCGCCGACCACCTGGCGCACCACGGACGCCTGGCCGACCCCGGTCACCAGCGCGCTGAGCGGCTGGGAGCTCCGGCCCGAGCCGACGCAGTCGATGGCGAACGTCGCCACGCCGCGCCGGGCCAGGTCCCGCTGGTAGGAGTACCGGCCGCCGTCGTGGGGCAGGTCCCAGTAGTGCCGGTTGTAGGTGGCCCCGTGGACGAGGAGCTGGACGGTGTCCGGGGTGGTCGCGCTCGGGCGGCAGAGCTGGCCGTGCACGGTCTGGGTGAACAGACCGAGCGACACCGGCAGGTCGGTTTCGGCGCACTCGACGGCGGAGGCTTCGGCGGACGGGGTGAGGAGCGTCGCGGAGAGCAGGAGCGACGCGGCCAGGGCGCGAAGTGGTCGCACGGCCATCCTCTCGGGGATTCGCGTGGGTGTCGGGGAGGGCGGCGAGCAGGCTACAACCGTGGCGGCGGCGGGTACTCCCGGGTAATCGCGATCACCCCGTCGAGTGGTGGATCTCCCCCGGAGGAAGGCCGCGGAATGCGGCTTGCCGACCCGTTTCCCACCCGCACGGCCCGGTGCCCGTCGGCCGCGCGCGACGACGCCGCGCCGTGGAGTTCCGACGCTCCCTCGTTTTTCGCCGTCGGCGCGCGGGACGGCGCAGCCCGGTCCGCCGGGCGGGACGACCGTCACCGGGCTCCTCCGTGCCGCTCGGCGGCGAGCCGGGTCAACGTGCGCAGGCAGACCTTCCCGGTGTGCGCCACCGGGAACTCGGCCAGCACCAGCAGGAACTCGGGCAGCTCGCGCCGGGTCACGCCCTGCCGGTCGGCCAGGAACGAGGTGAGCTGGCGCAGGTCCGGTGCGGGGTGCCCGGGTTTCGGGCTGACGCAGGCGCACAGCCGCTCGCCCAGTTCCCGGTCCGGCACCGGCACGCACGCCACCTCCGACACGCCGGGGTGCGCGCCGAGCGCCCGCTCCACCTCGGCGGGGCTGATCGGGTAGCCGTCCCGCACGACGACCCGGTCCAGCCGCCGCACCACGTGCAGCGCGCCGGTCTCGTCGAACCGCCCCCGGTCGCCGGTGCGCACCCAGCCGCCGGGCAGCCGGGGCGAGGGCGCGTCGACGTGGCACAGCGGTGTCACCGGGCCCAGGGCGCAGACCTCGCCGTCGACGACCCGGACGTCGGCGACGGCGGGATCGGGCCGGCCCACGCCGTGCTCCGGGGTCGTGGTGTGGCAGACGACGCCGTCGGACGAGCCGTAGACGTCGATCACGTCGACGCCGAAGACCTCCCGGCAGGCCCGCAGCACGGGCAGCGGCAGCACGCCACCGCCGGACACCACGGCCCGCAGCGACGAAGTGTCCACAGTGGACGCCGAAGCGGCCATCCGGAAGAGCATCGCGGGCACGCCGAACACGTGGGTCGGCCGCTGGGTGGCGATCACCCGCAGCGCGGCGGCGGCGTCGAACCGGCGCATCAGCAGCACCGTGCCGCCGAACCGGCACAGCGTCACCGCCGCGCCGAACGACCCGGACGCCGACGACAGCGGCACCAGCACCAGGTCCCGCCACACCTCCGTGTCCCCGTGCACCGCCCGCAGGTGGTTGCCCCGGCCGCCAGCGATCGCATTGTGCGTGTAGGCCACCAGGTCCGGCTCCGCGCCGGAAGACACCAGGATGCGCGCCGGGGCCTCCGGGTCGACCGGCGACGGCGTCCGGTCCGGGCCCCGGGCCGTCACCGGCAGCACGTCGCGCAGGTGCCGCAGACCACGCGGAGCGGGCGCGTCGGTGATCAGCGCGCTCGCCCGGGTCCTGCGCAGCACGCTCGCCGCGTCCGTCAGGCCGCCCCCGAACGGCAGCACCACCGCGCCGATCGCGGCCACCGCCAGCTCGGCGACCACCGCGTCCCGGCCGTTGGGCACCCGCACGCCGATGACGTCCCCGGGCCCGAACCCGTGCAGCGCACCGGCCAGCCCCCGCACCTCCGCGTCCAGCGACGCGTAGTCCAGCGCGCCGCGCTCGTCCACCACGGCGGTGCGCCGGGGGTGGCGGGCGACCCGGTCCAGGAACAGCGCGTACAGGTCGCGGTCCGGGCAGTGCCCGGCCGCCACCCAGGACCGCCGGGTTTCCGCCGGCACCAGGTCGCGCAGCTCGATCCCGTTGGTCGAGCACCAGGTCATCGCGGGAACTCCCAGGGTGAGGCGGGGAACGCGCAGCCCTCCCGGACGAGCGCGCGGGCGAACCGGGGGTCGCGGGCGAGCGCCGCCAGGTCCGTGCACACCGGCACGGTCAGCGGGGCCGCCGACCGCCCGCGCGACCGGGCGTTGAGCCGGGACGCGGCGGACAACAGCGACGTCTCGACCGACTGGCCGCGCCCGGTCCGCGCCCGGCGCAGCAGCCCGTCCACGACACCGCGTGCCGCGACCAGCCCGCCGAACACGTCCACGACGCCCACCAGCGTCGACGGCACCCCGGCGTGCGCCTGGACCAGGAAATCGGTGCCCGGCGGCGCTTGCGGGCCGAGTTCGTCGCCCCAGCCGGAGGTGTGGGCGTAGACGATCCCCGGCCGCACGCGCGCGAGGTCCGCCGGCCCCGACGCCCACGCGGCGGCCCGGCGCGGAGCCCAGTCGTGCAGGAACACGTCCGCCACCGACGCCAGCTCCAGCAGCGACCGCCGCCCGGAGCCGGTGCCCAGGTCCACCTCCACCACCTGCTTGCCCCGGTTCAGCGCCAGGAACCGGGCCGAGCAGCCGCCCACCATCGGCGGCACGCCGCGCAGCGGGTCACCGCCGGGCGGCTCGACCCGCACCACGGTCGCGCCCAGCAGGCCCAGCAGGTGACCGGCCATCGGCCCCCGCACCCGGTGGCACGACTCCAGCACCACCAGGCCGGACAGCGGCAGCGGCCCGCCCGGCGGCAGCGGCGGCGCGTCGCCCAGCGGCGTCATCAGGTACGCGGGCAGGTCGTCCACGGCCCGCGACGCCACCCGGACCAGCGTGGTCGCGGTCCGCCGGGCGACCTCCTCCAGCACGCCGATCGAGGTCCGCGCGGTCAGCTCGAAGAGGTCGGCGGGCAGCGGGCAGGTGGCCGTGGCGCACCGGTTCAGGAACGGCCGCCGGCCCAGCGCCGCGGTCCTCGGGTCCGCGCCCAGCATCGTCCAGAACCGCTGCCACACCTCGGTGTGCAGCGCCTCCAGCTCGAAGGCCACGCCCTCCACCGACCGGAACGGCGGCCCGCCCGGCTCGTGCGGTTCGGGCCACCCCTCGGCGGTGGCCGCCGCCAGGTACTGCGAGACGGTGAGCAGCGCGGCCTGGGCCACCGACGTGGTGGCCGGCCGCAGCGCGATCCCGCGCGCCCGCGCGAGTTCCACCGCCCGCGCGCCGATCCCGGCCAGTTCGGCCGCGCTGATCGACGCGTGGTCCAGGCCCAGCCGGGTGGGCCGGCCGAACCGGCGGCCGTGCAGGTGCATCAGCCCGCACGCCGCCTGCACGTCCAGCTCGCCCGCCAGCGGCAGGTCCACCGGCCCGGCCCAGGTCACGGCCTCCAGCGCGGCGGCGGTCACGGTCGCCTCCCGTGCACCGAGTAGAACACGCACGACGACGCCCGGAACGAGGGGTCGGCCAGCACCTCGCGCACCCGGTGCAGGTCCTGGTCGGTCATCCCGGCCGCCACCAGCTCGTCGCGCAGGTGGTGCGTGTGGTGCACGAGCAGCCGCACGGCGGGCGAGTCCGCGCGCCACGGCTGCGTCACCGGCACCGGGTCGACGTCCACCAGACCCGCGGCCACCATCGAGGCGGCGACCTCGCGGCCCCACTCGCCGGCCGACCCGGCCGCCGCGCGCACCCGCTCCTCCGCCGCGGTGAACTCCCGGTAGCACCGGGCGGCCTCGGCGTCGGGCGCGACCAGGACCGGCGCGTAGCTCTTGTCGAACTCGTCGACCTGCAACCAGCCGCCGGGTCTGAGCGACCGGACCAACTTGCGCAGCACCGCTTCCCGCTCGGGCAGGTGGGCCAGCACGAACCGGGCGTGGACGAGGTCGAACTCGCCTTCGCACAGCGGGTCCAGCACCACGTCGTGCCGCCGCACGACCAGTCCCGGCGCGGGCGGCACGTGCCGCGGGTCGAGGTCGGTCGCGAGCACGGACCCGGACCGGTGGGCGAGCCAGTGCGCCACGCTGCCGCCGCCCGCGCCGACCTCCAGGCAGTGCCAGCCCTTGCGCACGCCGGTCCGGGCCAGCCGGGCCAGCGTCACCGGGTCGTAGGCGGCGGCCAGGCACCGGAACCGCTCGGCGGCGTGCTGGCCGCGCTCGGCGAAGACGTACCCGGGCGCGGTCACGTCCACCGCCCCGGCCGGCGCGCCCCGACCGGCACCCGGTTCGCCGGTCGCCCGGCCGAGCCGGGCACCGCGCACTCCACCTCGGGCACTTTCTCCTCCACCACGACCTCGCTCTCCCGACAACTCGGCTTTAAAAGGAACCGGCACGCGCGCGGCGACGCCCGCCAAAGGGCCACGACGTCCGCCTCGGTGTTCACAGCAGGTTCACCACCACGAGCGCGGCCACCGTGGTCCGGTGGGTGAGGACGCCCAGCCCGCGAGCCCGCGCCAGGTCGCCCAGCCCGAACCCGACCCGCGACTGGTCGAGGCGCAGGAGCATCGTGGGCAGCATCGCCGGCGACAGCCACCACGGAGCGCCCGCGAACGGCGCGCTGAGGATCAGCGCGAACTCGACCGACGTGAGCGCCACCACGAACCGCCTGTCGCCGCCGACGTCACGGGTGTCGGCGTAGACGGCGGCCAGCAGCGGGCCCAGGCCGAAGATCAGCGCCTGCACGACGACACCGGCGTGCACCGCGCCCACCGCCAGGCCGTGGGGCACGAGCACCACCGCCGAGCCCACGGCGACCGGGAAGATCTCCGCGAAGCCGCGGTGGCTCGGCTTCCGGCCCCACGAGTACCGGAGGGCGAGGGCGAACGTCACCCCCATCAGCACGAGCGTCCACAGCGGAGCGTGCGGTGCGATGGCGGCGGCCGACAGCCACAGCGCACCGCCGGCCGTCCCGGCGACCCCGGCGAACGCGAGCGCCTGCCGCGCGGACGTGGTCCGGTCACCGCCGGCCCGGTCGCCGCCGGCGCGGAACCCGGCCACGTCGTCCAGCGCCACGACGGCGACGAACGTGCAGACCGCACCGAGCAGGACCAGCCCGGTGGTGGCGAGCACGCGGCCGTCGGCGCGGAGGTCCGGGGCCAGCAGCGCCCACGCCACCAGGACGCCCAGGTGGCGGTCGACGATGTCGGGCGTCGCCGGCCGGGCGAAAGCCCGCACCCGGCCCGGGGCGGCCGGGGCGGTCACGACAAGTCCTGCGACGTCATGGCGTCGGCGGGCCGCGCCCGTCGCGCACGCATCACGGTTTCCCACACCCCGGTCCGGGAATCGTCACGCGAATCCTCCCGACGTGGAATTCCTCGATTCCCCCGCACACCACGTCCACGTCGCCGCGACGTCGGGGAAATCGTCGGACCGGTGCCCCGGATCGGTGAACAACGGCCGGCGCGCAATGGCGTCGGGCAGTGGACCACCGGGCAGCGGACCGCCACCCGGCGCAGGCCGCTGACGTGCCCGCCGACCCCGATCACCTCGACGCCGAGCGGATACCCGCCCTCCCGGCGCACCCCGACAATGCACTGCCGCGTTATCGGCCCTCTTCGCGAGAATGTGGCGGATTGCGTGAAGAATGGGACGGGCAGTGCGCTCACCTCCGCTGACGAAGCACGGCTCGGAGCGTATTGCAGGCGTCCCGGAGGACCTTCGCACGCACGGGAATTCACTCTTCCTGGTCAACTAGGCCGGATCGCATTGACAGCACGGGCCCAGTCGTACAACGTCGTTATCGATCGAATTAGGTCGTTTAATTCGCATGCGTCGCGAACACACCGGACGGACACAGGGGCTCAATGGTGCGGACACTCGTCGTGGGACTCGGCCGAGCCGGAGCGGAGTTGCACCTCCCGGTGCTCGCCAAGGCGCGGGCCGGCACCCGCCGGCTGTTCGACGGGGAACCGGTGGTCGCCTGCGACCCGCGCCGGGTGCTGGGCGACCGGCCCGGCCTGGTGACGGTGACCAGCCTCGCCGAGGCGGCGGCGCTGGTCGACCCGGCGGACACCGTCGCGCACGTGTGCACACCGCCCACCGTGCGCACGGAGGTGATCGGCGAACTCGCCGAGCGCGGTTTCCGCCACCTGGTCGTGGAGAAGCCGCTGGCCGCCGACACCGACGACCTGGCCCGGATCATCCGGCTGCGCCGCAAGCACGGCCTGCGCGTCGCGGTGGTCGAGCCGTGGCTGACCAGCGCGCTGACCGTGCGGTTGACCGAGCTGGTGCGCGGCGGCGTGCTCGGCGAGCCGAAGTCGATCACGATCGTGCAGAACAAGCCGCGCTTCCGCCGGTCGCTGGCCCGGCCCAGCCACCCGACCGCGTTCGACGTGGAGCTGCCGCACGGCGTCGGCCTGGCGCTGCGCCTGGCCGGCAACGCCCGGGTCACCCACGCCGCCGGGTTCGACCTGGTGGTCGGCGACGTCGTGGTGCCCCGGATGGGCGGCGCGCGGGTCGGGTTGCGGCACAACAGCGGCGTGCGCACGGAGATCAGCTCCGACCTGACCTCGCCGGTGCGCGAGCGCCGCATCACGGTCAAGTTCGAGCGGGGCACCGCGGTCGGCCACTACGCGGTGAGCGCCGACGACGACCACTCGCAGCTCTCGGTCACGCTCAACGGCCACCGCGAGCGCGAGGTGCTGCACGACGATTCGCTGACCGAGTGGATGATCCGCGCCTACCAGCTCTTCCGGGGCGTCGGGGACCAGCACGCGCGGGGTTTCGCGTTCGCCACCGACGTGGTGCAACTGCTGTCGGTGGCCAAGAACATCTGCGCCGAGCCGGTCGTCCCGGCCACCCGCTCGGAATCCGCGGTGATCGCCCATGCCCGTTGAGCACCCGCCCGCCCGGCCCGGCGAGGTGCTGGCGGGGATCACCGACGAGGCGGCGCACGACCTGCCGGGCCAGCTCGCGGTGCTGGCCGAGCTCGGCTGGTCGGCGATCGAGCTGCGCACGGTCGACACCGTCCCGATCGCCGAGCTGGACGACCACCGGTTCACCGGCATCGCGAAGACCCTCGCCGACCACGGCGTGCACGTGGTCTGCCTGGCGTCCCGGATCGGCGGCTGGGGCCGGCCGGTGTCCACCCCGTTGGAGCACGACCTCGCCGAGCTCGACACGCTCGCCCGCCGGTGCGGCGAACTCGGCACCCGGTACATCCGGATCATGTCCTACCCCAACTGCGGCCTTCCCGAGGCGCGCTGGCGGGACCGGGTCGTCGCCCGGATCGCCGTGCTCGCCGAGGCCGCCGAGAATGCCGGGGTGGTGCTGCTGCACGAGAACTGCTCGGGGTGGGCGGGCACCGACGCCGGGCGCGCGCTGGAACTGCTCGACGAGGTCCGCAGCCCGGCGCTCAAGCTGCTCTTCGACACCGGCAACGGCGTGGCCCACGGCTACGACGGGTACGCGCTGCTGGAAAAGGTCTTGCCGCACGTGGTCCACGTGCACGTCAAGGACGCGGTCGGTGACCGCTTCGTAGCACCGGGGCAGGGTGCCGCGAGGGTCGCCGACTGCGTGAAACTCCTGCGGGACAACGGTTACCGGGGTGCGTGGTCGCTCGAACCGCACGTCGCCCTGGTCCCGCACCGGGCGGGGGTCCTGGCGGCGGACGCGGCCGGGGCGTTCGTCGCGGCGGGTCGGGCGATGGCCCACCTGCTGCGCTGATCGCGGCTGGTCGCCACCGGCCGCCGGGCTGTCGCGGCTGTCGCGCGCGGGCAGGCCGGGAGTGCTTCGCCGTGCTGTCGCGCCCGATCGGCGGCACGGCCGGCAGAAGCCCGCCTGAGGGGCCCCGAGCACCGCCCGGGGCCCTTCGCCGACCGCTCCCCCGGGCCCGGACTACAGGCGTTGGACTTCCCCTCCGGGCACGCGGCCCGTGACGTCGAGCAGGAGCCGCGCGCGCCTGGCCAGGTGGCCGAGGTCGTAATCGCGGTGCGGGACGAGCAGGACGGTGGCGTCCGACTCGCGCAGCGCCGCGTCCAGGTCCGGCACGGGCGGGCCGAGCTGCGGCACCTCGCCGGCCACCGGGTCGTGGTAGGCGATCCGCGCCCCGAGCGCGGCCAGCCCGGCGGCGACCCGGAGCGCGGCCGACTCCCGGGTGTCGGGCACGTCGGCCTTGTAGGTCACGCCCAGCAGCAGCACCCCGGCCCCGGCGACGGTCTTGCCGTCGCCGGCGAGCAGCCGCGCCACCCGGTCCACCAGGTAGCCGGGCATGGTCCGGTCGACCTCGCGGGCCGCTTCCACGACGGTCAGGCGCGCGCCCTCGCGGCGCGCCTTGTCCAGCAGGTAGCGGGGGTCGATCGGGATGCAGTGGCCGCCGACGCCCGCGCCCGGGGTGAACGGCGCGAACCCGAACGGTTTCGTCGCCGCGCAGTGCAGCACGTCCCACACGTCCAGGCCGAGCTGGTCGCAGAACACCGCCATCTCGTTGACCAGCGCGATGTTCACGTACCGGTAGGTGTTCTCCAGCAGCTTGGCCATCTCCGCCTCGCGGGTGCCCTTGGCCACCACGACGGTCTCCACGAAACGCCCGTAGAACGCCGCGCAGTGCTTGGCGCACAACGGGGTGTGCCCGCTGACGACCTTCGGGGTGTTGCGGATGCCGTGCCGCCGGTTGCCGGGGTCGATGCGCTCCGGCGAGTACGCGAGCGGGAAGTCCTCGCCCGCGACCAGGCCGTGCCGCTCCAGGATGGGCCGCACCACCTCGTCCGTGGTGCCCGGGAAGCTGGTGGACTCCAGCACCACCAGGGTGCCGGGGCGCAGGTGGTCCGACACCGTCGCCGCCGCCGCGCGCACGGCGGACAGGTCGGGCCGCCCGTCCGGCCCGAGCCCGGTGGGGACGCAGATCACGACGGTGTCGGCGGTGGTGATCACGGACGGGTCGGTGGTGGCCGTGAAGCCGGTGGCGAGCATTCCCCTCAACTGCGCCGGGGTGACGTCGGGAACGTGCGAGAAACCTGCGGCGAGCCGGTCGCGGACCGTCGGCGAGATGTCGTATCCGATGACCGACTGGCCCGCGGCACTCGCCGCGGCCGCCAGGGGAAGTCCAACGTAACCGACTCCCACGACGACGAGATCGACGGACACGTGCGCCCTTTCCACCGCATCGGATGTGGTGTGCCCCATGGTTCTCACCCGGTTGGTTCGCATCCGTCCGCTCACCCGCGAGACGGTGCGGCGGGCAGCGCTGTGGCAGAGCGTTTCATCCCAGAACCTCCACAAGGGACAGCGAGCCCGGAGGGGCCCTCGCTCTCCGCAAGCTAACAGTCACCCTGAGCTAGAAGCAGGGGCTGCTTCGAACACCACCCGCACAGGTTGTCGCCCACTCCAGAGTTTCATCCGGATGGCAGCGGTCGGCCGTCCGGCGGTGGTGATTCGTGGTTGCACGTGCACGAATTCACAAGGTCGAGGGATTCTCGCCCGCCGACTTCCGCGATCCTGCGGACACGCCGAACGCACGGCGTGACCACGTCGACACGGACCGCACATGTGCGGTCACCGTGCGCGACCCGCCCCCGCACCCACGAACCGCGTCCCCCATCGGACAGGTGGGTCTCGGCGATGGGCCAGGCCCGGCCCCTCCGGGGCGACCCGTCACGCGCCGGGCGCGCGATGCGGCTCGGCAGTCCCGGCCGACAGCTCGGCCGACCCGGACCACGCGGGCCTGTGCCGTCCATTGTGGACCACCCATTGGCCCGCGCTTCCGCTTACCCGATCGCAGCGCGGTCAAACCCTCCGATCGCACCATTCCCGGATCGGCAGACGGTCCAACGGCGGCACCCGGCGCGCCGAGCGGAGTCCGGTGGAGTACCCGGATGGATTCCGTGCGGGACAAGGCATTCCGGTGAACCGGTAGCGCGCTCGGGCAATCGCACCAAGGGGCTCTACGCCGACGGGCCGCACGCCGGTCGCGGCCCGGCGGGTGGCGCAGCCCGGCGGTGCTGATGGTCCGCCGGGTGCGCCGGGCGTAGCCTTCCAGGTCGCGCGGCCCATCGGCAGTGGCAACGGGCAGGTCGCCGGGCCGACTCGGTACGCCACCGGAACTCCTTGCGGGAACGCGGTGTTGTCCTGGCACAGTACGCCGCCGAGGTCCCGCGCGCCGGCCGCGAACAGCGCGCCGCCATTCGCGGCAAGGCTTCCCGGCATTCGCGGTAGAGCCCGCCCGGACTCCGGCACTCCGCGCCGTGCGCCTCGTGCGCCGGGGAGGTCGACAGACTTGGTACACAAGGGACACAGCCGGTCGTGCCCCTGGTGCCACCGCCGACCCCAGGGGATTCCGCCTGGTTCGGCCCGACGTCCACACCGGCTCGCCGACGAGCAGTTTCGGGGTGAACCGTTGTGCCACAAAGAGATCTCGCACCACCCGAGCGGGCGGTACGCCGAACGCCGCGACCCGGAGGGGTTCGGCATCCCGCACGCCCGTCGACATCGGTGATCCGCAGTGGACACTGTGCGGGGCAACGCGTGGGGGCGGGCCGCTCGGGCCCGCCCCGGATCAGCCGGCGGGCGTCTGGAAGACCACCATGGGCACCTGCGGGCGCGGCTTCGGCGATTCGGTCGCCTGCTCGGCCACGGTCACGCCGGAGTTCTGCGTCTCGGAGAACTGCGATCCGGAGGTCTGGGACCCCGACGCCTGGGTCCCGGACGCCTGGGTCCCCGGTGCGGGCACCTCGAACGAGGCGGCCCACGCCTTGGAGTCGTCCTCGCCCTCGGCCGGTGACCGGCGGCGGTCGGAGGTCTGCACGGCCGCGTCCCACGCCGCGTCGGACCGGGCGTCGGTCACGCCGGGCGCGTCCATCGCGGTCGCCCAGGCGCTGTCCGCCCGGTCGGAGACCACCTCGGCCGCCGTGGCGGCCACGGGCTCCGCGGTGAGCTGCTGTTGCACCCGGGTGATCCAGAGCAACCACATGGCCTCGTCGCGGTGCCCGCGGAACTCGGCCTTCAACCCCGACAACGCGCCCCGCACCCTGGCCCTGAGCACCTGGTCGTCACGCACCGCCGCCCACACGGCACGCGTGGTGCCGTCCGTGACGCGCACGTGCGCCCGCACCTGTTCGCCCAACTCGTCCGCTGAAAGCGCCGACCACGCTGTGACGATTCTCCGGCCACTGGTCATGCCGCACATCCTGTCCGATCGCCGCGCCGCATGCCGTGCCGACACGAAGTAACAAATATCTCGTGTCGGCGGGTATCCGGCGGTGCCCGAATGGACCGCGACCGTCAACGCCCGGTTCCCGCGGACGACGACAGTCCCAACTCCCCTTGCCCCTGTTTGAGCGTCGAGTGCGGATCGGCTCCTGTGCAGATCGCTTTCCCGACTGCCTCCATCATGCCATCCCGGATTCGCCGGCAGCCACACACCGGGAACGAAACTCGCGCCGTCGCCCCCCGACTCCGCTCTGATCAGCGGGTTTACCGCCGGCGAAGCCGATAAACCGGTCACCGCCGATCACCGGACCGGGCCCCGACGGCGGGCGACCGGCCGCACCGGGGCGGTGCCGAGGGCGTCCGCACTGGTCAGGAAGTCGGCGGAGGTCCACCACGCTCGACCACCGGTAAGTCCAGGACCACGCCGCGCCTCTTCGACGCGGGCGCACGCGCCGTAAAGCCGGGGCCTGGCAGACCACCGGCCCTGTTGAGCGCTCCGGCGGGAGTCGGTCGGGGGATAAGCCGAGAGGCGGGCGGACGAGGTAAGTCCGCCATCCCCGGCCGGCGCATCGTTCACACCCGTTCGTACGCAGGTGGTCACAGTTCGTGGGCGGTTCGTCGCAGTAGGTGCGATCCGGTGAAGTGCGTGACGGTTCGGACGCGCGGAGTACCGGACCTCGACGCCGTCCCGGTCGCGCTTCTCGGCGGTGCTCCCGCGGTTTCCGGGAATCGGACGCGGTGCCGGACGGGACGGAAATCCGAGTGCCCGAGCGCGCGGTGCGGGAATTCCACCGGGGCCCGCCGGCGTCCCGATCCCTTTCGCACCCCATCCGGCCGGACGGCGCACCGCGCCGGTCGGGGTGGACCGCCCGGCCGGGAGCCGACACTGTCTACAGTGGACCGCATGCGGTATCCAGCTTCGTCAAGCGCCGCAACAGGAAACGGGCCGACACGCCCGGCGGGACATGACCAGGCCGTGAAATTCGGGTGACCGGCGGGGAAATGTCAGGCCAACTCGGGAAGAACTTCGGCGGCGATGGTGTCGAGGAGACCCTCGTCGCCGGCGAACACCCCCGACTCCCTCGGCCATGGCGCGACCACGTCGGTGAAGCCCAGTTCCTCCGCGCGCCCCAGGAAGTCCCGGTAGCACTCGACGCTCGACAGCGAGAACACCGGCGCGGCGTCGGTCTGGAGGAACCGGCGCACCTCCGCCCCGTCCCGCCCGGACCTGATCAGCACGTCGTCCAGCCGGGTCGCCAACTCCCCCACCGAGGCCCACCACGGTTCCAGCGCGTCCTGGGAGGTGCCCGTGGTGATCCACCCCTGGCCGTAGCGGGCGACCAGCCCCAGCGCCTTGGGCCCGTTGGCCGCGACCACGAAGGGGATGCGCGGTCGCTGCACGCAACCGGGCAGGTTCCGCGCCCCGAGGGCCCGGTAGTAGTCACCCGTCCAGGTGACATTGTCCCGGGTCAGCAAGGCATCCAGCAGCTCCACGAACTCCGCGTACCGGCGGGCCGGACTGGCCGCGGCGTTCGTCCCGCCGAACACCTCCGTGTCGTAGCCGCGCATCCCGCCCGCGCCGACGCCCAGCGTGAACCGCCCGCCCGACACGTCGTCCAAGGCGATCAGCTCGCGCGCGAACGGCACCGGGTGGCGGAAGTTGGGCGAGGCCACCAGGACGCCCAGCTCGATCCGCGCCGTCGCCTCGGCGGCCAGCGCCAACGTGGGCACTGCGGAGAACCACGGGCCGTCCACGAGGGTGCGCCAGCCCAGGTGGTCGAACGTCCAGGCGTGGTGGAAACCGTAGCGCTCCACCGCCTGCCAGCGCGGTTTCGCCTCAGCCCAGCGATACTCGGGGAGGATGGTGATGCCGACCTTCATCCGCGCCACTCCAATCAGTCACCTTGTTCGATCGAACATAGCTGTTGTTCGAAAGTCAAGGCCGTTACCCCCTGTGAGGCCCCCCACTTCAGGTGTCGATCACCCGGACCGGCCCAGAACCCCAGGTAGAGTGGCAAATCGGCGATTCCGCGGCACGCGATCGCCGAGGCTGCCTGACCGGTCCCCACCGAGTGCGGCGCAGCTCCCCCATCTCGCGGAGGACGAAACAGTGCGTCTGCTTCCAGCCGGTGCCCGCCGGTGACCGTCGCCCCCGACCACCCCCTCGCTCCCGCGCTGTTCCGCGCCCGCCCCGCCGCGCCGGAACGCACCCTGCTCGACGTCCTGGCCGACACCGAGCGCCGGCACCCCGACGCGCCGGCGGTCGACGACGGCACGGTTTCGCTGACCTACCGCGAACTCCTCGACGCCGTCGACGGCACGCGGCGCGAACTCGCCGACCTCGGCGTCGGCGTCGGCGACCGGGTGGGCGTCCGCGTCCCGTCCGGCACCGTCGACCTCTACGTCTCGATCCTCGCGGTGCTCGCCGCCGGCGCGGCCTACGTGCCGGTCGACGCGGAAGACCCCGACGAGCGCGCCGAACTCGTGTTCGGCGAAGCCGACGTGTGCGCCGTGCTGACCGGGGGCCGCGCGATCGTCCCGCGCTCCACCCCGCTGGGGATGGTCGGCGCACCCGGCCCGGACGACGACGCCTGGATCATCTTCACCTCCGGGTCCACCGGCAAGCCCAAGGGCGTCGCGGTCTCGCACCGCTCGGCCGCCGCGTTCGTGGACGCCGAGGCCCGGCTGTTCCTCGCCGACGACCCGATCAGCCCGGACGACCGCGTCCTGGCGGGGCTGTCGGTCGCGTTCGACGCGTCCTGCGAGGAGATGTGGCTGGCGTGGCGCAACGGCGCGTGCCTGGTGCCCGCGCCGCGCTCGCTGGTGCGCACCGGCATGGACCTCGGGCCGTGGCTGGTGGAGCAGGAGATCACCGTCGTGTCCACGGTGCCGACGCTGGCCGCGCTGTGGCCGGTCGAGGCGCTCGACGACGTGCGGCTGCTCATCTTCGGCGGCGAGGCGTGCCCGCCGGAGCTGGCCGAGCGGCTCGCGGTCGAGGGCCGCGAGGTGTGGAACACCTACGGCCCCACCGAGGCCACGGTCGTCGCCTGCGGCGCGCCGCTGACCGGTGTCGGGCCGGTGCGCATCGGGCTCCCGCTGGACGGCTGGGAGCTGGCCGTGGTCGACGGCGAGGGCCGGGTGGTCCCGATGGGCGGCACCGGCGAGCTGGTGATCGGCGGCGTCGGCCTGGCCCGCTACCTGGACCCGGTCAAGGACGCCGAGAAGTTCGCGCCGCTGCCCGCGCTGGGCTGGTCCCGCGCCTACCGCAGCGGCGACCTGGTCAAGGCCGAGCCCGAGGGCCTGCTGTTCCTGGGGCGCGCCGACGAGCAGATCAAGCTGGGCGGCCGGCGCATCGAGCTCGGCGAGGTCGACGCGGCGCTCCAGGCCCTGCCGGGCGTGGCGGGCGCGGCGGCGGCCGTGCGGACCACCCGGGGCGGCAACCAGATCCTGGTCGGCTACCTGGTGGCCGGCGACGACTTCGACCGCCCGGACGCGGTGTCCCGGCTGCGGGCCGCGCTGCCCGCCGCGCTGGTGCCGCTGATCGCGGTGGTGGGCACGCTGCCCACCCGCACGTCCGGCAAGGTCGACCGCAACGCCCTGCCGTGGCCGCTGCCCGCGCTCGACACCGAGGCCGAGAGCCACCTCCAGGGCACCGAGGCGTGGCTGGCCGAGCAGTGGGCCGAGGTGCTCGGCTCGCGGGTCACCAGCTCCGACGCGGACTTCTTCGCCAGCGGTGGCGGCAGCCTGGCCGCCGCGCGGCTGATGTCGCTGGTGCGCACCCGGTTCGCCGAGGTGTCGGTCAGCGACGTCTACCAGCACCCGACGCTGCGCGCGTTCGCGACGCGGCTGGACGAACTGGCCGAGCACGACGCGCCGGTCCGGGAGGTCGTGCCCACGCCCCGCCGCGCGGCGCTGGTGCAGGCGCTGCTGACCGTGCCGCTGATGACCGTGGCCGGTCTGCGGTGGACGGTCGCGCTCGCCGCGATCGGCACCGTGCTCGGCCTGGTGGCGGTGCCGTGGTGGCTGATCGCGGTCGGGTGGCTGCTGTTCCTCAGCCCGCCCGGCAAGGTCGCGATCGCGGCGGGCGGCGCGCGCCTGCTGCTGCGCGGCGTCAAGCCGGGCACCTACCCGCGCGGCGGGAAGGTGCACCTGCGGCTGTGGACGGCCGAGAAGCTCGCCGAGCACAGCGGCGCGACGAACCTCGCCGGCTCGTGGATCACGCACTACGCCCGCGCGCTGGGCGCGAAGATCGGGCCGGACGTCGACCTGCACTCGATGCCGCCGGTCACCGGGCTGCTCAAGCTCGGCCGGGGCAGCGCCGTCGAACCCGAGGTCGACCTGTCCGGCACGTGGGTGGACGGCGACCGGGTGCGCATCGGGCGCATCCGGGTCGGCGCGGGTGCCACGGTCGGCGTGCGCAGCACGCTGTTCCCCGGCGCGCGGATCGGCAAGCGGGCCGAGGTCGCGCCCGGTTCCGGCGTGGTCGGCTCGGTGCCGACCGGCCAGCGGTGGGGGGGCGTGCCCGCGCAGCGCACCGGCAAGGCGTCCCGGCCGCGCGCGCGCCCGCCTCGGTCGCTGTGGTGGAAGAACGTGTACGGGGCCTCGACGTTCGCGCTGGGCCTGCTGCCCGCCGTGGCCGCGCTGCCCGCGCTGCTGCTGGTCGTGCACAGCCCGTTCACGCGGGGTCCGCTGACGTTGGGTTCCGCGCTGCTCGCGGTACCGGCGGCCACGGTGGCGTGGCTGGTCTCCTACGCGGTGCTGGTGCTGGTGTCGGTGCGCCTGCTCGGGATCGGGCTGCGGGCGGGGGTGTACCCGGTGCACAGCCGGGTCGCGTGGCAGGCGTGGACCACCGAGCGGTTGATGAACATGGCCCGGGTGGCGCTGTTCCCGTTGTACGCCAGCCTGTTCACCCCCGTGTGGCTGCGGATGCTCGGCATGCGGGTCGGCCGGGGCGTGGAGGCCTCGACCGTGCTGGCGCTGCCGAAGATGACCCGGATCGGCGACGGCGCGTTCCTCGCCGACGACACCATGGTCGCCTCCTACGAACTGGGCGGCGGCTGGCTGCGGATCGCCGCCGCGCGGGTCGGCAAGCGGGCGTTCCTGGGCAACTCCGGGATGACCGCGCCGGGCCGCGAGGTGCCGAACCGGGGGTTGGTGGGCGTGCTGTCGGCCGCGCCGAAGCGGGCCAAGGCGGGCAGCTCGTACCTGGGCATGCCGCCGATGAAGCTGCCGCGCGCGGTGGCGGACGGCGACCAGAGCCGCACGTTCGACCCGCCCCGGCGGCTGGTCGTGGCGCGGGCGCTGGTCGAGCTGTGCCGGGTCGTGCCGGTGATGTGCCACGTGGCGCTGGTCGTGCTGGTGCTGTTCGCGCTGCGCGGGCTGGGCGCGTTCGCGCCGCTGCTGGCCGGTGTGGTGCTGCTGGCGGCCGGCGTGGCGGCGTGCGCGGTGGCGCTGGTGGCCAAGTGGACGCTGATCGGGCGGTTCCGGCGGCGCGAGTACCCGCTGTGGAGCGCGTTCGTCTGGCGCAACGAGCTCGCGGACACGTTCGTCGAGGTCCTGGCGGTGCCGTGGCTGGTCGGCGCGGCGGGTGGATCGCCGCTGATGCCGGTCTGGCTGCGGGCGCTGGGCGCACGGATCGGGCGCGGCGCGTGGGTCGAGTCGTACTGGTTCCCGGAGGCCGACCTGGTCCGGTTGGGCGACGGCGCGACGGTGAACCGGGGGTGCGTGGTGCAGACCCACCTGTTCCATGATCGTATCCTGCGCATGGACCAGGTGACGTTGGCGGAGGGCTCGACGCTCGGACCGCACGGGATCGTGCTGCCCGGTGCGACGGTCGGCGCGCACACGACGGTGGGGCCCGCCTCGCTGGTGATGCGCGGCGAGGAGGTGCCGGCGGGCAGCCGGTGGCTGGGCAACCCGATCTCCGCGTGGCGATGACGGGCTACCTGGGGCAGCACGGGGACCCCGCGTGCCGGGTCGAGCACTACGACCTGGAACTGGACTACAAGCCGCTGACCGGCCGGCTGGCCGGGCGCGCCCGGCTGTGGGTGCGCACCGAGGGCCCGATCACGCTGGACTTCGGCCGGTTCGCCGTCGGCAAGGTCCTGGTCGACGGCAAGCCGGTGCGCTACACCCACGGCACCGGCAAGCTGCGCCTGCGGCACCGCGGTCGCGGGCGCGCCGTGGTCGAGGTGCGCTACTCGGGCGCGCCGCAGCCCATCCGCACGCGGCACTGGGGCGACCTGGGCTGGGAGCGGTTGGCGGACGGCGCGCTGGTGGCCGGTCAGCCGATCGGCGCACCGTCGTGGTTCCCGTGCAACGACCTGGTGCGGGACAAGGCGACCTACCGGATCTCGGTGACGACCGCCTCGCCGTACGCGGCGGTGGCCAACGGCGTGCTGGTCGACAAGCGGGTCGGCGGCAGCTCCACGACGTGGGTGTACGAGCAGGCCGAGCCGATGGCGGCGTACCTGGCGTCGGTGCAGATCGGCCAGTACGAGCGGCTGCCCCTGGCGTTGGGCCAGGAGGTGCTGGTGCCCGCGCGGTTGCGGCGGGCGGCGGCGCACGACTTCGCGCGCCAGCCGCGGATGGTGGCGCTGTTCGAGGAGCTGTTCGGGCCGTACCCGTTCCGCGAGTACCACGTGGTGGTGACCGACGACGAGCTGGAGGTGCCGGTCGAGGCGCAGGGCCTGTCGGTGTTCGGGGCGAACCACGTGGACGGCAGGCGCGGGTGCGAACGGCTCGTCGCGCACGAGTTGGCGCACCAGTGGTTCGGCAACAGCGTCGGGCTGGCGGACTGGCGGGACATCTGGCTGAACGAGGGGTTCGCCTGCTACGCCGAGTGGCTGTGGTCGGAGCACTCCGGCGGCCCGTCGGCGGCGGTGCAGGCGGTGCGGGCCCGCGCCCGGCTGGCGCGGCTCCCGCAAGACCTGCGGATCGGCGATCCGGGCGTGCCGAACCTGTTCGACGACCGGGTGTACCAGCGCGGGGCGCTCACGCTGCACGCGTTGCGGGAGAGGCTGGGCGACCAGGCGTTCTTCACCCTGCTGCGGGACTGGACGCGGGACTACCGGCACGCCACGGCGACGACGGCCGATTTCGTGGCACTGGCGCAGTGGCACAGCGTCGCACCGCTGGAGCCGTTCTTCGACGTGTGGCTGAACCAGCCGCGCCTGCCCTGAGCCCGGTGGCGGTCGGGGACCCTCGACCGCCACCGGCGCACGTCAGCGCGTGGCCCCGGCCAGGTTCCACGCGAGGTCCGCGGCGGCGGTGGCACCGGTCGCCACGACGGCCGCCGTCACGTTGGTGATGGTGTCGCACCGCGAGTGGTAGCACGGGTCGTTGCCGCTGGTGATGCCCGAGACGGGGACGCCGATCCGGGCGAACGACGCGTGGTCGCTGCGCCCGGCGATGTTCACCCCCCGGGTCGGGATGCCCCGGCCCTGGAAGTGCGCCTCGAACTGCCGGCGCAGCCCGGCGTTGTCGGTGTAGACGCCCCACGTGGTGGTGTTCTTCGCGCCCACCATGTCGAAGTTCAGGTAGGTCTTGATCCGGCCGCGCTCGGCGGCGGGCAGCCTGGAGGCGTAGTACTGCGAGCCGATGAGCCCGAGCTCCTCCGCGCCCCACCAGCCGAACCGCAGCCGCTTCTGCACGGCGGGCTTGGTGCGGGCCAGGGTGAGCGCGGTCTCCAGCACGGCGGCCGAGCCCGAGGCGTTGTCGTTGAGGCCCGGCCCGGCGGTCACCGAGTCGAGGTGCGCGCCGAGGAACACGACCTGGTTCGCATCGCCCTGCGGCCACTCGGCGATCACGTTCCAGCCGGTGGCCCCGCCGTGGGTGAACTGCTGGAGGGTGGTGGTGAACCCGGCCGCGTCCAGCCTGCCCTTCACGTAGTCCGCCGACGCCCGGTAGCCGGGCCGGCCGTGCGCCCGGTTGCCGCCGTTGGCGGTCGCGATGGACTGGAACTGCTGGAGGTGGACCTGGACGGCGTCGGCCGGGATCGGGGGTGGTGCGTCCGGGACCGCCGGCGCGGCCGAGGACGGTGCGGCGAGCCCCGCTCCGACCAGGGCCGCGATGGCGGCGGCCGAGCCGAGGATCTTCGCGATTCGCATGTGCGCTCCTAAACAGGGAGGAGTTCGCGCTCGGCGGCGGCGACTTCGCACGCTACCGGCTCCCCGGAGCGCCCGGCACGTGCTCGCGGCGCAACACGGGCAGCCGGACAGGCCCGTCCGATCGTCGGCCCGGCGCGCCCGGGGGAGGTCCCCCGGGCAGCGCCGGGCCGACCGACAGCGAGGCGTAGTGCGACGCCGCCG